>NZ_JAVAJF010000002.1:0-300000 GCF_030718085.1 Marinobacter sp. MDS2 | reverse complement strand
CCGAGCGACCAACAAAGGCATCAATTCTCTGGCTTGATGGGAGATCAGCTTCAGCGACCGTTCCGGGCTAAGACCAGCTTCCATCAGCATCCGTGTCATCTGACAAAGCTCTATAGATTCACGATTCTGTTGTTTTTCAGCCGTCCGCCCTGAACTGCGAATATACTGCCGTGATAGATAAAACGACATCATGAAGGTGACAGCTGTAACCATCATGCCCGAGAATATAATCGCGGCCAGCGTCAGAATGAAGGGCACCACCCAGCACGCAAAAACATAATACTGGCGAGCTCTGTAAGGTGATTTACCCGTTGCATCCAAGGCCGGCTCCAGCTCTTTAAAATCACCTGCCAGCAGGGGCCGGTTTACCAACCAATACACGAACGTTTCCAAAGGCGGGCTACCGGCGTCATCTTCTGTGGTCAATTGTCGATGAGACAAGCGAGCCCGAACCCGCGATTGCAACGCCCATGAAGGCGCCCAGACCCACAGATACAACACCGAAGCAATCGCCAGAACGATCGCGCCTACAAACCAAAGGTTAACCACGGCCCACCCCCCTGATGAGGTTCCAGACCAAAACCGTTCCCACCACTTGCAACACACCCGCCGTCATCATCATGGTATGCCCCGCCGCGGTATTTAGAAGCGCTTCGGAAAACTCTTCGTTCATCAAAACAACGTAAGCCCCCAACCCCGGCGGCATGATGGCAAATACAATGGCGGTGAAACGGGTTTCCGCGGTCGCCGCCATAAACTCACGACGCAACTCTTCGCGAGACCGTATTGCTTTAGACACTTCTTGAAGAACCGGCCGAACCGGCGAGCCAAAGCGAGCCGATGTTCTCAATGCAATCGCCATTTGGGTCAGCGGTGGAATGCTGTACAAATCCGCAAAACCATCAAGCACCAGCGTGTAATCACGGCCCTGGCTGATAGCACCTCGGAGCCGAAAGCATAAGGGCTCAAACGCCTCTGACGCGTCATCAAATGCGACTAACATACTTTGCTCAACCGAACGGCCTGCTGAAAGAGAACGCAATACAGCATCCACAATGCCCGGAAGCTCTTCAAAAATCTGGCGACGCATCCGTTCAAACTTTACTCGCCAGAGCGTGACAGCAATCAAGATGAACGCAATCACCGCAACGATGGCCTCGAGCAAACCTCGAACCACAACGATCGCGGCAATGACGCTGAGCAATACCACAAGCAACATGAACATTCGGGAAACAGAGGCCTGAATACCCGCCTTTATCATCAACTGCTCAATGGGCCCTAACCGAATGCCGGCAACGGTTTTCTCTTCAACAACATCTTGCGGTGCCAACCGGCGCAAACTCTGCTTTTGCAGGTTCGCCATGCCTCGATAGTAGCCAACCACAAATTGCAGCAAAACCACGACAACGGCTAAAAAGCCCAGGCCCAAGGCTCCTAGCCACAGGATCTGGACGTTCACTGCGCTTCAACCTCTAGTATTTCATCCCTGATGTCCGGGGCTTGATAGAGGATATTCATCTGGTACGGGTTTGATTTGGTCGGTGTCATCTCGACGACTTCACTCACTATACGACGGCCATTGGAAAGCCGTTTGAGCTGGACAAGCACGTCTAAAGAAGAACCGATCAAACGACCAATCGCTTGCTCGCCGGCGTCATATCCGTTTACCGCCAGCAATGTTTCGATTCGGATCATTGCGTCTTTGGACGAGTTGGCATGAATCGTACTCATTGAACCCTCGTGCCCGGTGTTCATTGCTTGCATGAGCTCGATGATTTCACCGGCACGCACCTCACCGACAATGACCCGGTCGGGGCGCATTCGAAGCGCGTTGATAACCAGCTCACGGGCACTGATACGACCGGAACCTTCGGCATTGGCGGGCCGGGTTTCCAGCCGGACAATATGCGGGTGGCCAAGCTGAAGTTCAGCGGAATCCTCGATCGTCACAATCCGCTCATCCTTTGGGATGAACTGACTGAGCAGGTTAAGAATCGTGGTTTTTCCTGTACCCGTGCCGCCGCTGACGAGCAGATTTCGGCGTCCCTGCACGATTTTCACCAGCAGGTCCAAGCACTCTCGTGTTAAAGACCCGAGATTCACCAAGTCTGATGCAGCCAAGTGCTTCTGGGTAAACTTTCGAATTGAAATGGACGGCCCATCAAGCGCGATGGGCGGGATAATGGCATTCACCCGGGAGCCGTCCTGGAGCCGGGCATCCACCATGGGGCTACTCTCATCCAATCGTCGCCCCAATGGCGCCAGTATCCTGCGGATGATGCGCATCACATGGTCATCATCGATAAACCGGGTTTGCGCCTTTTGCAGTACACCGGCCACTTCCACGAAAACATTCAAGGGTCCGTTGACGAGGATGTCGTTCACTTGCGCATCAGCCAGTAGCGGCTCGAGGGGCCCCAGCCCGACTATTTCATCCAGGGTTTCCCGGGCCAGCATAGTCTGCTCGGCGGTGGCCAGAGGTATACGGTGATTCGCAATGTACTGGTTAACGTTAATCTCTACGAACTTTTCCAGTTGGCTGATTTCGGTTCGCTCTACCTCAAACCCTTCCTCATCCAACCGCTCGATCAGGTGCGCGTGGACCTGTTTTTTTAGTTGCTGATACTCTTCATCGACACGAGTTGCCACGATTTAAATGCCCCTCAGCGTTTTTTGAAGAAAGCGAACGGCCTTTTCGCCCTGTGCGCATCTATATAATGCTTGTGCACAAAATCGACCAGTCGTTTCTGGTAGGGAGATGATCGCGGCAAAGTCCCCAACGGCACGCCCGCGTTTATGGAATCCAAACGATTGAGCCATTCAACAGGAAGACGAAGGCTTGCCTCGCGCCCTATATTCTTTTCGATATCCTCCAGCTTTAACGTCGCCCCCTTCCGATAACCATCTATGACGACCAAGCTTTCACAATTCGCTCCCAGCCATTTTCGACTCTGCTGGAGCATGGCTTCGGTATACTGGACCTGGTCTACCACGGGATGCGCCAAAATCACCAGCTTGGTGATATCCGACCCGAGAATTTTTAACCAAGCCTTAGCCTGATGCTCCACCACCCGGATCACCATGTGGTCAAACAATTCCGCCAATCTCGATACCGCGATAAACAAGTCTGCTGCGTCATCTCCGGTAAGCGTTTCAGCCATAATGTTTCCTGACAGCAAACGCAGCCCCGGGGAATACTCTTCAAGAGCGGTATTAACAAACGCCTGGTCAATCGCATCGGTTCGTTTGACCAGGTCGTTTAAGCTTAATCTGTTCAGGCTATCCAGATAGAAGGACCGGTTTTCCGTCGCCATGGTATCAATGGCAAGAACCGATCCTGACGACTGCTGACGACTCAGTTCGCACGCCAGGTTTTGAGCAAAAAAACGCGTATCAACAACCGACGCAGCGCCCAGCACCAGCGTTAACGATCCGGCCGCACGCTCTGGTTTAGATGCCGGATCAACACCGGACAATTGCGAAAGTGCCAAAATTCGTTCATTGGCCCTATCGCCATCGACTCCCGTAATCAGGCAATCCCGGGCACCGGCTCTCATGACTTCCAGCAACAACTCCTGCGAGATATGCTGGGCTACGGCAACCAAGCTTACTGCAGGGTTCGACGTTAGAATTGCAGAAAAAAGCTTTGCAGAACGCCCCTGCTCCGTCTCGTTAACGGCCGCAATGACGACCTTAGCCTGACTCGCCTGAATCAATCGATTCACTCGCGACAAATCACCTGCGGAAACAAACTCCAGGGTCCAGGTGTCACCCAATACCCGTTCAAGCCAGGCGCGCAGACCCACTTCCTCTGCAATACAGACCAGTGTTTCACTCATACTACCCGGCTCCTTACCAGCTTAAGCCACTTTCCAGAGGCTCAGTACCGTCCCGTGAGTTAATCAACATATCGCCCCACTCAGTACTGCTGTACTCATACTTTTTCCCGAAGCTCTTAACCTCTTCAGACAACTCTTTTGTCGCGCTTACAAATCGGGGCGTTACGACCATGATAAGTTCTCGATCGTCGCTGGAGATACGGTCTGAACGGAACAACGCTCCGAGAATCGGAATGTTCCCCAACCCGGGCAATTTGTCACTGTTATTAAATGTGGAACGACTCACCAGGCCACTGATTACAAAGCTTTCGCCCGGTGCCATAGAAACCATGGTTTCGGTTCGACGCACGCGCAACCCCGGAACAGAAACCCCTCCAGTTGTGGTAACGCCCGAGGTAAAGTCGAGGTCACTTACTTCCGGCGCCACTTTGAGTATGATTTGGTTTTCATCAACGACCGTTGGTGTCAGTGAAAGACTCACACCAAATTCCTTGTACTCAATCTGCACCTCACCATCGCTGCCGGAAATCGGCACCGGAAACTCACCGCCGGATAAGAAGGTCGCATTTTGACCACTCAGACTCACCAGTGAAGGTTCCGCCAAGGTGTAAGCAAAGCCGCCGGATTCGAGGGCATTGATGATGCTCAGGTGATTGGAGCCGAAGCTGAACAGGTTAAACCCATCCGCGCCAATGCCGGCGGCGCTCCCGGGAACACCGCCCGGACTCGTAAAACTGCCACCATTGGGCGAAATTCCGAATGCATTGTCGCCACCGTTGAACAGTTTCGCGTAATGGAAACCCAACGTATTTAACTGCTGGCGACTCACCTCGACCACCCGAATGTCGGTTTGCACCTGCATGGGTACCGGGTGGCGCTCACCAGCCGTGGAACTTACCAGATATTCTGTTGTGCTCGGAGAAGACTTGCCTTT
The DNA here is from genome assembly GCF_030718085.1 of Marinobacter sp. MDS2. Classification (NCBI taxonomy): domain Bacteria; kingdom Pseudomonadati; phylum Pseudomonadota; class Gammaproteobacteria; order Pseudomonadales; family Marinobacteraceae; genus Marinobacter; species Marinobacter sp. MDS2. The sequence continues at coordinate 295,227 of NZ_JAVAJF010000002.1, read as the reverse complement.
CAGCCAAACCCTGACTGTGACAGTACCTGTCCCTTTGGCTGTAACCAGGACTTCCTTTTCTCCGCTGGCTTGCACCGAAGCCACTTCCGGATTCGATACCGCCACTTTTTCAAGCTTCTGGGTAAACGCAATAATGTGCTGCTGCCCCGGCGCTAACGCTACGACTTCAGAGCTATTAGCAAAGACCGCCTGTGATCCGAACACCCCCATCAACAATGCGCAGATGGCAATCACTGAACGGGCTGCAAATATCGTGTTAGCGAACATACACTGTCCTTGTTTCTGAACCTTCAAAAACCTGCACTTTTAGCCCCGGCTGCTCTTCTTTTTTCGCCTGTTTCCGGCGGGCCTTTTCCTCTTCCGCTTTTCTTGCCTTGGCGTCCGGAGAAAGCGGCCGAATGTCGGCAAGGAAGACAACGTCTTCCTGACGATCATCGGATTTGATAGCGGCTTCAGCCTCAACACCTGCCTCAGCTGCAGGCCCTGACGCAATCACACTCCCCCCATGACTCGTCGCCACAAACTTCAAACTCGCTTCGGAGGCTGCCAACGCCAACCGCCCAACTTGCTGATCGGGAACCGCCAAGACCATGGTGGCGTTTCTGCGGCGTTCATCTTCTGAGGTTAATTGGGCAGGATCTGTTGCACCTTTAACCGCAAGCACTTCAATTTCACGAAGTATGGTTAACGAGGATGGGCCATCTTGAGAATCCCCCCGAAAGGTGGCGACCACATCAACCACATCTCCTGGCTGCAACAAACCACCAATGCTGGAAATAGGGTTAAAATCGAAAGCGACAGCCCGCATACCTTCATCAAGGATGGCCTGCAGTGTACTGGCGTTTTCCAGGGTGGACTGACCGAGAGGGTTGCCTGCCCGAAGGGAAGTTGTGGTCGTTTCGCCAAAGGGCTCATCATCAACGGTAAGCATTCCCGGCAACTGAACCGTGGTTTCAACCTCTGCGAACAATTCCGGTACCAATTCCGTACCGGCTTCAATATCTTCAAGGGCAAAGAGATAGCGGTAGGTAGGAAGCGATGGTTCGTTGACTTCCGTGGAAGTAGCGGGCTCGGATAAAAGGCCAGTCGAAACAGAGGATTGTTCTTGATTGTATCTAACCAGACCAACAATCGCCAAGACTACAGCAGCCGATGCAAGCAAAAGCGCAGGCAAGGCCGTGACAAGTTTCGCCCTCATTATTATTTCTATCCTTGTAAGCTTTTTGTAAAACTTCTGAACGCTAGCAGTTTTAAAACGCTACAGCTGCTGTTACGGACAGCTTCTCGGGCTGGGGCGGGAAGCTACCTAAGAATCCCAACTTTAGCTGCGGCAAAAACGCCTTGGTGCCATCCGCACTGAGTCGGCATTCCAACAGACCTACGCCATTTTCCACCACATTCTGACAAACTTTGTCCGAATCCGATATGCGTCCCTGAAGTCGTGCCGGCAGTCTTTCCACTAACATATCAAGCCGTGCATTGCTATGGGCCACCACTGTGGCACTATAACTTTCCGCCTCGCCTTTCTTATAACTGGGGTAATCCCGGCGATCCAAATTAAAAACCGAGGCAGCAGCTTGGCTTACGGCATTTTGCATTTCCTGTTTATGGAAGAACAGCAAAGCATATACCAGGCTGCCGTATAGGAGACCAATCAGCAGAGGTAGAATAAAGATGAACTCCAAGGCCACAACCCCGGAGTTTTTGTTCGACATAGGGCTATTCAAAAACAAACCCGGAGCGCAACAAATCTTATAGACATCTGATCAACCGCCACCCGTACCCGTACCTGAAGTGTCTGTCGCAGTACTAAAGATGCCGTCAAAAAAAGCTGTGACTTTGTCACCCAAGTCAGTGGTAGACAACAGTGCAAGGACGCCAACCAACACTGCCGCCAACATAATGTACTCGAGGGATGAAGCACCTTTCTGCTTTTTAGGAGCTGCATTTTTTATCCGAGCTTCTACTACCTTATCAAGCTTCATTAAATTTTCCTCTAACTGCTGGGGCTTTTATTTTCAATTGAGAGAAGTAGGAACTTCTCGATCAGTTCAGGCTCCTTCCCAAAAGACCCAACCAGAGCTATCTCCGGCATTTTCTCAGGGCCTTTTAAGTTAGATACTACCACTACATGCACTTTGCATTCTTTAGCATTTTCACCGAAACAATGAAACAAAACGGTAAAAAAACGTAACTATTCATCTCGTTTAATCAATATAAGCGAACCGTGTCACAAATCAATACTACTTTAGAGTGTTTTTGGCGACCGGGACAGTCTCGTCAAAGCTCGCTCAAGTCATCACAACCGATTGTCAGATATACTTTTTACCTACAAACCTAAAGAATGATCAGCAAATTATCAAACATAGAATAGCCCGGCGCATGCACTTTCCTAAATTGTATCCGTTGCCGATAACGGCCCGAACAATGGCCTGATATAACAAGACAGAACACTACTTCTCACTATCACACGACGAACGGAAACTCACGTTATCTCGCTGGACAAAATTAGTGCTATATCCACCCCAGTACTTTGAGGTACTCGAGTGATGGTTATAGTATGTCCAATAATATGCTTTGAAATTACCTGTAGATAACAAAAGGACCCCTGCATGTTCTCGCCCCGGCATACCACATTAGTTGTCGCACTTACCCTGCCAGTCATGGCGATGGCATCCCAATCTTTCCCTGAAAGCTATAGCAGCCTTGGCCTTGAAGCGGGGTATGTCGATTCTGGTAATTCAAAGGACAAATCCGGCGCTACCGACGATTTAGAAAATTACGGGGAGTTTGGGCTGAACTTCACCCACCAGTTTAACCCTCGAGTGAGCATGCTGATTCAAGCCAGCCATGCAAACACCGAAACCCGTAATTTCAATCAAGATGCAGACATCCTTAGAGGCTCGATTGGAGCACGATATCACCCCAGGTTTTATCGCCTAGGCGATTGGCGCCCCTTTGTAGGCGCCGGTTACAGCCATGCCAACATTGATCTTGAATCTTATGGCTCAGAAAGTGAGGACATGCTCTACGGAGAAACCGGCCTTCAGAACATGATCGCACCCCGTTTTATTGCCGAAGTCGGCGTTCGCGGCCGGATTGAGGTTGAAGACCAATATGTCGACGCACAAGCCTTTGCCGGGTTGCATTATGTGTTCGGCAGAGAGTTCTCAGCGGCTCCCACTAACCGAACACCATTGGACTTTTCAAAGCTATCGGTTTCGCGAGCTGACTCGGACGGTGACGGGGTGCCTGATGAGCAAGACAAATGCCCAGATACGCCGAAGGGCGCCTTGGTGGATGAAAACGGCTGCGCCAAAGAACTCACTCGAGAGATCAAAGAAACTCTGTACGTAGAGTTCGAACACGATAAAACAGAGGTAACAAAGCTCTACTACCCGAAACTCCAGAATCTTGTCACGACTCTAAAGCAGTACCCCACATCGCGGATACTTCTGGAAGGCCACACAGACAGTACCGGGCCCTCTTCGTATAACCAAAAACTGTCAAAAAGCCGCGCCGATGCTGTCATGAAAGTTCTTATCGACCATTTCGGCATACATGCAGATCGAATCCGCACCACGGGAATGGGGGAGTCACAACCGATCGCGTCGAACGATACAAAAGATGGCCGTGGTAAAAACCGCCGAGTCGAGGCGATCGTGTCGGGCGAACACAAAGAAATAATGAAAAAGCCGACAAAATAGAAAATCTGGCTTTTACATTGATCGAAACGGAGTATTCACCATGATAAAGCTATTCAGAAATCTGTTTTTGGTGCTTGTTGTAGCCGCTCTGGTCGCAGGCTGCCGAAGCGACGAAAGTGAAGGACGGGTCATCCCACAGGTTAGCGGTTATTCGTTTGATCCGTTCAATCTGCAACCTAGTGATAAGGATTTCGATGGCGACGGCGTACTGAACAGTAAAGATGCCTGCCTCTACGTTCCCGGCAACGATCCGAAGCTATGCGACAGCACTGTAGACTCTGATGGAGATGGGATACCGGACAAATACCCTGCCATCGAACCCTACATTTTCAAAGACATGGTCAACTCGCCGTGGGACAACTGCCCTGACGATCCCAATGAAAAACAAGAAGACCTAGATGGCGATGGCGTGGGAGACGCCTGTGATCCCGATATAGATGGGGACGGCACCGTAAACGAGCAAGACCCATGCCCAACCGATGCCAGCAACGAGTGCGATCCCGACACAGGCAACCCCACTTACGACCCGTTTGACCTGAACCCCACTGAAACCGACCTGGATGGTGACGGGGTTGAAAATAGCGAAGATCCCTGCCCGCGGGTACCTGGCTTTAACCCGGCTCACTGCGACGCAAAAGCCGACCCGGATGGCGACGGCATACCCTCCGTTTACCCCTCGATTGAGCCTTTTCTAACCGAGAACAAAGCCGGTAACGCGTGGGACAATTGCGCTAATGTGGCGAACCCGGGACAAGAAGATTTCAACAACAACGGCGTAGGCGATGCTTGCGAGGATAGTGATGGTGATGGGTCAAATGACATCAGCGATCCATGCCCAAGCGACCCGACCGATTCTTGTGGCGCAGAAGTGCCTGAAGATGTCGTATTCGCGTGCACCACAGATGGGTCGTCCAGCTTTTCTCCGATGCTGGCAACCGACAGCGTTGCGCCCGCTGCAACCTACACACGCATTAAAAACTGCCTGCTCGACGAAGCGCTTTGCGGTGTCAATAACCCCAACTATGCTATCGATGGCAACTCAAACAGCTCGGCAGAGATTTTTAACACCAACTTGCTGGGCATTTCCTCTGTCGCTCTTGGGGTCCAAGTAGCGCCCAACTCAGATTTCATATACCCGAGCGCCAACCGGATTGGCATTTTGTTCGAGGATGTTCCTCAGCTGCTTGAATTAGGGCTATTTAACAACGGGGGCATTCAGGTCCGCACACTTCTAAACGGAGAGGTTCAGCAAGACAGCGGCGGCGAACTTGGGGTAGCACTTGATCTCTTGGGCTTGTCGCAGATCTTTGGGTTAGATGACCCGCAATACCTGCTATTCCGTACGTCTAAACAGTTCGATGCTATCGAAATCTACAGCGGCGGTTTTAAGCTTGTCTCTCTATTGGAACGCTTCCGGGTGAGGCAGGTTTGTACATCAAAAACTCCGTTGCCAACTCCTTAAACACGAAAATGGGCCCCGTGCATCGTCGATAGCGATGCACGGGGCTCATCCAATTTTTGCGCTTTTACGGCGTCACAGATTTAAAAATGCCCAAACCATCACCACAGGCATCTGCATTCTCGTAGCTGTCGTCAACCACATTGGCAATCCAGCTGTTGAGCAACTCAACACCTTCCACATGCACCACACTTTTCGCGATGGGCGGCATGTTTTTCTGCGGATCATCGGCGCTCGCCACACGGCAAGACACTATTGAGCTTCCCGGTTCGCCAGGCACGACAACATGCTGCTTGCCACAGGAACCACCACCGGTTGCCGTCGGCTTCTTACAGATACCGTAACCGGCGTCAATTTTGCGGTAATGATCCAGGTAGTAGCCTGTATTGGAAGCTGCGCCTTTATCGTTATGGCAGTGCTGGCAGTTCACTTCCAGGTAGGCGCGCAGTCGATCTTCGATGTCGGCATCAGATCCTGCCATTGCCCCACTATCGCCTGGCACACTCCAACGCGGAAGACGCTCAAGGTTGGTCGCCACGCCATTAACAATTCGCCCATAATCAGGAACGTTGGTCAGCAAACCACGATCTACCCAATCCTTAAGCTGGTTCTCCGGATTAGGCACACCCTGCCCTCGGTTCCCCATGAAACTGGACTCAGGCTTGTAGTCCCGGTTCATGTTTCTCGGCTTAGGCCCAATCGGCGCGGCACCCGCTTCCAGATCATCGTTGGAGTGACAGGTGATGCACTGGTTCTGATTGGGGATAGCATAGCTATCGGACGAACCGGACAACACTTTACCCGTATGCTGGTCCTGGTAATGCCAGCTCACACTGCGCGTTTCCCCTCCCGGGACGAGTGTAGCTACTTTCTTGCCACTGGCATCCGTGCTCCAACTGTAGGCCGGACCACTCCAGACCGCTTTGCCACTTTGCGAAATCCGCTTGATCAATAGGCGCGTTTCGATCAGCTCTTCAGTGCCTTTGCTTTCATCAGTGAACGCGAAGGTTTTGGCGATAACCGTGCCATTCGGGAAATGGATAGAACCGTTGAGATTACCGCCACCCTGGCCGTCCTTATACACCGCCTTGGTTCCCGGCGGGATAAACGCAACCCGGTACTTGGTGGCATAGTCAGAGAACAACTTGGAGTTCAGCACATAAGGAACGCCTCCCTCATTGGGTGTACTGCGCGGGTCCTGATCGTCAGCAAACAGGTTGTACTGGTCCAGACGCGGGCAATCTACGGCCAATGCCTTCCGGTTAATTTCACCAGGCTTCACAGGCGCTTTGCACAATTGATTGATGTACTCTTGGCTCGGTGCGGGATCAACAGCACCGCTGCGCTTAAACGGTGGAATCGTTACACGAGGCAGGCTTTCCAAGGTGCGGCCATACAACTTTTCACAGTCGTGATCTTCCAATTTGGTGTCTGCGAAAAACTCCAACGGCCCCGTCAAGACATTCATCATACCTTCCCAAGAGAAGATTCCGGACAGATCAGTATCTGCCGCAGCTCTAACCAGCTCTAGCCCACGCATTCCGTGAAAATTGATGTATGCCTGCCCGTCATCCATGTCATTGTTGGCAATGCATGAACCCCATTCAGGTAGTTTCCGATTACCTTCGCCGTCGAACTTGTACTTGTTGTAATGACAAGAAGGATTGGGATGCTGGTTCGTATGGATAGGTTTGCCGCTCTCATCCTTAGGCACCGGCTGACCGTTGGCATCTACGGGATACGGGCACGTGTCGTCGAGGTCATCCAACAGACCATCCCAAACGATGTGGGCTCCCTTGCCTGGGTTCTCAATGTTTTTGATCCCTATGAGCGTGGGCAGAAGGGTTTCCACCTGACCCGCTGCAACCTGCTCCATATTTGGCGGCGGCAGATCAAAGCCCGAATTTCTCATCACGTTGTTATGGATGTTCAACCCTTCAGTATACGGATCCAGCTTTTTATCGGTCGTCTTGCCTTCTCCATCCAATAGCTCATAACTGGTGTAGATAATCGCGGCAGTGCTGTTGTCCTCAAAGACGTTGTCGTAAATCTCGATGTTGTCGTAACCGAGGGTAATGAAACCCGTACCGCGAGGCACGGCAGACACTATGCCGCTGTGGGCAAAGTTGTAGGTGTTGTTGTTACGGGAGATGTTGTTCAGCATCACCGAGGTGTCACCGTATTGGGTGATGTTTTCCAGATCGTAGATCAGGAAACCACCGGTATTACACTCGGCAAGGTTGCTGTCGTATTCGCCACCCTGAACGTTTTCAATCTCGAAGCCCATTACGTTATAGGCCGCGCGACTGTTCTTGATAATGGCGTTATTGGTCTGCCCCACATAAATGCCGGCATCGGATGCCCCGATGGATTCAGAGTTATCCACCAAGATATTCTCGGACTCCACCGGGTAAATGCCATAACGGCCAGCAGAAGAACTCGGAATGTAGTCGGGTGTTGGATCGCCCTTATCCATCGGAGGGCTGGTACATGCGACCTTCAAACGATCGGTATAGTTTGCCTCGGTAATCGGCTCTCCACCGCCAGACCAAATTGCTCTGACGTTCAGCAGAGTGCCCCACTTCACGCCTTTCAATTTGAAAGCATCACCCGGGGAATCGAGGATGGTCAGGTCCTTAACAGTAATGCCGCGGACGTTCAGCGCTTCAAGGCCCGTTACGTTGTCGCTTTCACGGAAGTTCAAAACGGTTTCATCTTTACCGCAACCGCGAATCTCTACATCTTCCGTGGCCTGAATAAGTAGGCCGTGATACAGCTCGAAATAGCCGCAGCCAAATTCAAGCGTATCGCCCGGGCGCAACTGAATCATGGCGGTGACCATGTCATCGGTGGCGAATTCACCCGGGTTTACCGTGAAGGTGCGCCCTTCACTGAATCGGTCTACCAGCTCTTGATCGTCTTTGGGATTCTCCGCTTTCGCTGAAGGTTTATCAGACCCTCCTGAGCCACCAAAACACCCAGCCATCGAGAGCATGGCCGCCATGCCGAGCACCATCACCCCAGCCCGCCACGGGGTGGGCATTGTTTTTATAGTTTCCATCACAGCTACTTCCTTTCTTTTGCTTGTTGTCTAACTTGCCAAAGACTACAAAGGAGCGTTTTCTATACGTTCCCACATCCTTAGATAGGCCTCCGCTGAGGTGAACAGCTGATTCACGGCTTCGTCCACGCTTTCTTTGGGGCGGTCAGCATTCAGGATCATGTCGGCGATTTGGTCGGGGTAGAGCCCGTAGTGGGCAATGCCGCGACCATCGTAGAGCCCAAACTCACGGTCACCGGTTTTTTGTTTGTTCAAGATCACACGACCGTCCACGGATTCGAACGGATACAGGCGAGCATCTTCTTCAGGTGAGCCCGGGTTGCCAGGCAGTGCTGCAATACCGTTAACGTCCGTGGCGAAGCCTGCGCCTCCAAACGGGCCAACCTTGAATTCATCGGGCCGTGGACGATTGCCGTTCTGCAGCAAGGAATCCACCCACCCTTCACGGGTGCCACCAAAGGATGCGGCGATACCGCCCTGTTCCGCGATGCGGTCACGAAGGGCTTCGGTGCCGCCCCAGCCGCCGTGACTGTTAATCACTGGGTAGTTCAATCGACCGGTGATATCGAGAATGCGAGCAGCGGCTTTCCGGCTGATGTGGTCGGTTTCGATCATCATCTTGCGGCGCACCAGCTCTTGAATCAGGAAGTCGCCCAAATCCGTCAAACCACGACGGTTGCATAGGTGGTCGGTGCCTCTCCGAGGGTCCATTTCCTTCAATTCTTCGGGAGTTTCCGGGAAGCGGTCACCGAAATAATCCAATTGGAACAACAGCTGATCGATGATTCCGAAAGGTTGCATGGCAGCATTCTGGTCGGGCTCATCACCCACAAACTCCGTCCCTTCCGGGCACTCTTCAAACTCGATGGGGTGGCCTGTTTCCCCTAAATTTCCGACAGCCAGAACCGGACCAATACCTATCCCAGAGCTAAGGTCAGGAAGGTGTCCACCGAAGGCGTTATCAAATTTATGGACAGGGAATATGTTTCGAACACCTAGCTGATAAAGCTGATCCAAGCCTTCAACAACATCCTGGCGAGTACACTCAGGAACACCCAGGAACTCACCGCAATTGAGCACTTTGGACATTTCGACCCCAAGTACCACGGCCAGCTTGCCGTCGGCAATAACACTCCGGGCCTGCCCCGGGCTCGTTACAATCTGGAACCACCCCTCACCCGGGCCACCATGCTGAGCATCAATGTAATCCTGCATTTCGTACATCCGCTGGATCTGCAGCAGTATGGCTTCCATCGGGTCACAGTCGTTTTGTTTTTGCGGGTTTATGCCGCACAGAATTTCGTTGTGAACCAGATGGTTAACAAGAATCTTCATACCGGATAGATGAGCTCGTTCCATCCACCGGTAATAGCTCTGGTGATGCTGCAATGAATTGTGACGAGGCCAGTCATTAAAACTCGGCCAACCTTGAGTATCGTGCGGGCCGGAACCACTGGTCACCGCTTCCACCAAACCAGTCGTGCCGCCGGGGCCATGCGCTATGGCACAGTCCTCCAGCGCGTGGGTCACGCCAAACTTGTGGAACGGATCACCGTAGTTAACTCGTCCCCCAATGAATTCATAGGCAGAGATATGGGAGTGGGTATCGACATAACCAAAGACGTCATCGTTATCGAGCCCCTTAACATTTTTGAAGCGGTCCACCTCTTTGAGGTAGATCGCAGGGCCGCGCTCATCGACAATTTCCAAACCCAAATCAGCTTCTGGATAAGCCTCGCACCCCTTTGCTTCAAGCAGGGTAAAGGTGTTCCTCGAATCCCGGAGTGATGGGGACTTTAGAGTCAACCCGTCTTCCGACGCGGTAAGAAGCAATCCGGTAACGTCTGAAGCCAGAGTATAGGTATCGGTACCTTCGAATTTATTGAGATTCCAAACGGCCAGATCGTTTGGGCTATTCACTGCAGCCAGAGTGGGTTGCACATCCGTGTTTGCCAACTGCCCGCCGGTGAAATCCAGGCTCTCGCCCAAATCGCGCAAAATCCCGCCAAGTGGGGCTATAGGATCAAGCACCAGATTGAGGGTATCGCCCAGACCTGCAACCAAATAACTCAACTCACCAATAAACCGGCCACTCGCGTCAAGAAACTCACCACCGGGATCGCTGATGCCCAACAGCTCAAACGCCCCAACCTGGGTTTCTTCGCGAGAAAAATCAGACATCAACAGGTAGGAGCCCAACCGCGTGGGCCGCATGGTGAAGCTTGCCGCTTCGGAAGGGTTCGTAGTGACACCGTATTCACCGCCCTCCATTTTACCGACGTACACGCCATCGGCCTGAAGGCTGTAACAGCCATTGGCGAACTGATAGCGCGTATTTTCCCATTGGTAAACAGCCTTTCGAGGCTCATCTTTGGAAGGCGGGGCCACCTCAGGGGCCACAGGGTTATCCGCGCCGGGAGTTACTTGCGTTCCCGTGCCGCCATCGTCACCGCCACACCCGGACAGCGACAACACCATTCCGGTAAACGCAAGACATGCCAAACCACGCTGGCGAGAGTTCTCAGCCACTGCACACTCCTTTTGGGGGTATCCCCTTATTGTTTTATTCAACGCTACGAACTGTCAGCTTTCGGCGCAGTATAATCTCACTCGGCCCAGCGACGCTTACTTTTTAAGCGATTTTTCCGGTCATATCAGGCCTAATCGGCGAAAATGACCCAAAACTTGTGATACAGTCGGTGGAAAACCGAAAAATAATAGCTGGCCGATTGGGTGTTTTCAGTTATTCAGGAGCGAATAGCCGGCGGCTTGGAGGCATTCGAAATGGAGGCTGAATTTGAGAGGGAGGGGGCGGCCAGCGGAGCCGGCCTGAGCCCCCGAGGGTCATCGAGCGATGACTTTGTATACGGGGCGAAGTTTCGGAATTTGTTTAAGCACTACCTGAATGACGGTCATCAAGGGAACGGCAAGAAGAACGCCTACTGGCCCCCATAACCATCCCCAAAAGAAGATAGAAATGAAAATAATGACGGGATTAATCGCCATGCGGAAGCCATGAATCCAGGGCTCAAGGAAAAAACCGACAATGGTGGTGAGCAGGATAAAGCTGAGTGGCGCCAGCGCCATCATCCACAAGGTGTCGAGCGTCACCGCGGACACCAAGGTTAACAACGCAATGGTCAGCATATTACCCAAATACGGAATAAATCTGGCCAAGCCTGCCACCAGCCCCCACATTGCCGGATCAGGCAAACCGATAGCCCAACAGATCAATGCCGTCAGCACACCGACCGAGGTATTACTCACGCCCAAAACGGCGAGATACTGGGCGATCTCCACCTGAGAGTAATAGGTAATACGCAAAACCGTTCTGCGCTGAGGGTTCGGCAACTGCCTGGCGAAATTGCGAATTAACCGATCGCCGCTGACTAGCAAGAAATAGGTTAGCGCAAGCGCCAATGCCAATCCCGCGACCCCGTCCCGCACCTTGGACACCATCTGGCTGCGCCAGGAATCAGTGGCCAGCACCACGGTTTTTGGCTTTTCCTGACCACTGTCAGACAACCCTTCAACCGATTTCTCCACCTGTTCGGCCGAACGGTTCACTTTATCGATCTGGCGTTTAATCTGACTGTCGCCCACTAGCAGGCGGGATATGCCCTGCGGCGCTTTCTGAGCCCATTCTAAGGCCGGCGTTGCCACGGCAGCGCCAACCCCGACAATGCCTGCCAACACGAGCAACACCAAAAACAAAGAGCTGACGGCTTTCGGAATCCGGAATTTCAGATACGCCCGATGGACGAAAGGTGACAAAAACAAACTGGCCAGCACGGCCAACACAATCGGCAATACGATTTGATGCGCAACGTACAAGGTGTACAGAATACCCAGCGCGAACAGTCCATAAATCGGTGTGGACAAGCCAGCAAAAGCGCTGTTTTTCCGCTGAGGCTCAGCGGCATTGCCGGTATGTGGCGACTCTTCCATGAAACACTGTCTCCTGTAGTGGATTCCGGATGATAAACACAGTCTAACGCTCCCGGTCACTCAGCGCATTGATGATTTTGGCGAGCGACCAACTTCGGATGGGCTGACGCATATATCCAATAGTTCGTAAAATTCCTTTCAACGATCAATACCGACACAACGTTATGAATATTGTCGTCACTCGGATCAAACCAGAGACTATCAGGCAGGAAAGGGTGAACTTTCTGTGCTTGGGCGCACTTCCGCCGCTCCCGAATGCGGTGATTATAAAAATGCAGAGTTGCAGTTACTGTGTGGCTAGCAAGCGAATGGCGCTGGCAGCTGCAGAGGTTCGGTTTTCAACACCCAGCTTTCGAAATACTTGCTCCAGGTGCTTGTTCACAGTTCGCGGGCTCATCTCTAGAATTTGTGCTATCTCCCGGTTGGTCTTGCCATTAGCGATCCACAACAAGACGTCGGACTCCCTAAGTGTCAGCTGGAAGCGTTCTCTCAAGGCCGCGGTGGCGTTGGATTGGTTCTGTGGTGTTTTCAGCCGAAGCAGATACTCGCGACCATCCACCAATGCCAAGTACTCGACTGAATGCTCGGCATCCATAGTCTGTAGCGGCATTTGATGCCCAGCTTCCAGGTTGTGGCCGAGCCATTCTGCGAGCTTGGTCCGGATTGTTTCGAAGTCCGGGTGGCCGGTGTCGGGCAGACATCGACATACATGGGGAGTACCCCAAAGCAAATTCCCGTCCCGGTCCACTGCAAAGAGATTCTGGCCAGCCGTATCCAGCGCCGTCCGCGCGCTTCGGGTCATCCGGGCGTTGGCCAGATGCACATCCATGCGTGCCATAAGCTCAGTGGTGTTGATGGGCTTGGTGGCGTAGTCGACCCCCCCGGCTTTCAGTCCCATCACCACATGCTCGGTATCACTCAGGCCGGTCATAAAAATGATGGGAATATCAGTGAAGGCCGGATTTTCTTTCAGTCGCCTGCAGGTTTCGAAGCCATCCATGTTAGGCATGAGTGCATCCATGAGCACAACATCCGGGGTGATGTTCTGGCTAATGGTCAGGGCCTGGTTGCCTTCCAGCGCCACCAGCACAGTCATACCCGCTTCCTCGAGCGCATCGCTGATCATTCGGATAGAGTCAATCGCATCATCCACGACCATAACAACGGTTTTCCTGTCATCATGAGGCTTCATGTTCAGCTACCTTCAAAAGTTCAATTATTTTCGCAAACTGGAAATCGTTGGTAAGGCTGGTCAGCTCACGAGTGAAACGCTCGTCAGCCTCACCGTTGTGTTTCAAACCATGCAGGGTTTCCAGAAGGCCCTTGCGATGGCCAATTCGAGCCAGGTTAGCCAGCGTTACCCGTTGCGCCATTTCCGGGAGCGGAAAATCGCCGTCTTCGTGCAGTTCGAGTGAAGCCAATGGCTCAGCGCACTTTTCGAAGCACCATTCCACGCCCAGCACACGAGCAATGACGTCTAGAAGTAAGTTCAGTCGCACGGGCTTGATGATGTAGTCATCATAGAGTGGTGTAGATTCCACTGGGTGATGCCCTTCGTTAGCATCGGCGGACACCATGACGACCGGCATAGTATACGTCTGTGCGCGTAACTGCTCGAGAACTTGCCAGCCTGTCTGCCCCGGCATGGACACGTCCATCAGAACCAGGTCCGGTCGTTCTGTTTCAACAGTCTCCAGAACTTTAAGAGCGTTGCCGGTATCGCTAATTTCGAAGCCAAGGGGCGACAACATAGCGCGAATAACCTGGCGGCTTGAGGGATCGTCGTCAACCAGAAGGACTTTGCGCCGGACTCCATGATAACCAAAAAACCGGCGGGCCGGTGCGGAGATAGAGCGCGGGGAAAAACTGTGAACGCTGGATAGCATCAGACTGACCTTGAAGGTGCTGCCAACACCCAACTCACTGTCAACGTTAATGTCACCACCCATAATTTCAGTGAGAAGGCGAGTGATCGTAAGGCCGAGGCCAGTGCCTATACGGCTTTCCCCGGGGATACGAATACGCTCAAAGGGTCGGAAAATACGTTCCATGTTCTCTGTTGCAATGCCCTCACCTGAGTCCCGAACGGTAAATTCTGCCACCTGACTGCGGTAACGCAATGTCAAAGAAACGGTTCCGCGATCCGTATACTTGATGGCGTTGGACAGCAGGTTGATCAGTATCTGGCGTAGACGCTTTTCATCCGTGGTCACCACTTCCGGCAATGGGTACGGGCAGTGATAGTCGAATTTCAATCCCTTCTCTTCAGCCTGCAAGCGGAACATAGTAACCAGTTGCTCCATGAGCAGTCCGATACGCACCTGATCCCGATGAAGATCAAGCCGCCCGGCTTCGATCTTGGAAATGTCCAGAAGCCCCTCAATCAAGTCGGCCAGGTATTCTCCGCTATTGCGAATAACGCCCACGGCCTCTTTCCGGTGAGGTGGTATGGTTTCATCGTGCTCCAGCAACTGGGCATAGCCCAGGATTGAATTGAGCGGGGACCGAAGTTCGTGGCTTATACCGGTCAGGTAACGACTCTTGGCACCATTAGCTGCCTCCGCTTGTTCTTTAGCCTCCTGTAAAGCTTGATCAGTTCTTTTGTGAGCACCGATTTCTTCCGTTAGCAACCGGTTTTGCCGCCGAGATTCTTCCTCAGCGACCACCCTGCTCTCGTGGGCTAGCACAAAGAGCCAGCAGACCACTCCGGTAACGATGAGAAGTATGAAGAAGACCTTCCACAAGGTAATTGATAGCACCAGAGCTTCAGGTGCCGATGCGACGGGTGTTTTAAGATAAATGAGCGACAACAGCAGCCCTGATAGACCATTAATCATCAGGAGAAGTGTCAGAAAATGACCAAGGCGAGAGCGCAGCTGGTTCAGAATAGCCTGCGGAAGCAGCCCGCTCAAAAACCCCTGAAGCTGATCATGATACCCCGCTCCAGGCTTACAGGCGTCGCCACAGCGAGCGTCCAACGAACAACACAAAGAGCATATCGTGCCAGCGTACACGGGGCAGTTGGTAACATCCTCAGGTTCGAAGTTGTGCTCACAAATGGTGCATTGCACCAATTGCTGGTCGGTGGCAAGAAGCTCAAAAGGGCGAGCGGTATAAAATCGCCCTTTCGTTTTCCAGGCAATCAGCGGTGCCGTTGCCAGGGCTACGCCCAGGGCAATAAAGTGCGACAGTGCCTGAGCATAGGTTCCAAAGACGCCAGTATGGCAGGTAACACCTATCACCGAGGCCGCCAGCATAGCGCCCACACCTACGGGATTGATGTCATACAGGTGTGCTCGCTTGAACTCGATATGCGGAGGGCTAAGGCCGAGCGGTTTGTTGATCACCAGGTCTGCCACCAATGCGCCGACCCAGGCGATAGCTATGATGCCGTAGAAACCTAATGTTTCCTCAAGTGCCCGATATACGCCCAATTCCATAACCAGCAACGCAAGCGCCACGTTGAAGAATAGCCAGACCACGCGCCCCGGGTGACTGTGGGTGAGGCGCGAGAAAAAGTTTGACCAGGCAATAGAGCCGGCGTAGGCGTTCGTCACATTGATTTTCAATTGGCATAAAATCACGAAAATTCCCGCCATGGCCAAAGCAACTTCCGGAGAATCTGTGACGTAATTAAACGCCACTAGATACATCTGAGTTGGGTCGGCCGCCTCTGTTGCGGAAATGCCGTGATGCAGTGCCAATACCGCCAGAAATGAACCGGCCAGAATCTTGATCATCCCGATGACAATCCAGCCTGGCCCACCGGCCATGACGGCCAACCACCAGCGCCGCTTCTCCGGGGAATTTTTCGGTTCTGGAATAAAGCGAAGAAAGTCCACCTGTTCGCCAACCTGTGCGATCAACGAAAAAACAACCGCCGCGGCCGCACCGAAGGAGATGATATTAAGCCCTTGCCCGGCGACCGTGTTCAGCCCCTCGAACCGTGTCCAATCGCTGACGGAGGAGGCGTCTGCATAGATGATGAAGACGAACGGCGTCAGTTGTAACAGGATCCATGCGGGCTGAGTCCAGACCTGAAATCGGCTGATCGTGGTAATGCCATGTATGACCAGGGGAATAATAACCACAGCGCAGATCAGATAGCCGAACACCAAGGGAATATCGAAAAGCATTTCGAGAGCCATGGCCATGATGGCAGCCTCGATAGCGAAAAATATGAACGTGAAACTGGCGTAGATCAGCGATGTGATGGTTGATCCGATATAGCCAAATCCGGCGCCCCGCGTGAGGAGGTCAATATCCACCCCGTAGCGGGCCGCGTAGTAGCTGATTGGGATCACCGTCAAAAAGATCACGAGACTGACCGCAAGAATGGCAGCCACCGCATTATCAAAGCCGTAGTACAAGGTGATGGAGCCGCCAATTGCTTCTAGGGCCAGGAATGAAATCGCGCCCAGAGCGGTGTTGGAAACCCGCGCTGCAGACCAACGCCGGGCACTCTTGGCGGTAAAGCGCAGAGCGTAGTCCTCGAGAGTTTGATTAGCGACCCATTGGTTATATCGGCGCCTAACCCGGAAAATATTTTGTCGTGCGGCCATTGTTACCTTGCCCGATTTTGGTGCAGCTCTGTGATTCGGTGTGCTGGAATTGAAAATCAATTCAAGTTCCGTGCCATAGCCTGCGCACCAAAAAAAACGGTCTCTTGGGCCTTGAGACTCCGCGTTTTAGCCTGTGTTATCCGCCATCGGAATGCGTCAAATGACGTAGTTCGCTGGGGCGATTGCCGAATGGGCTCCAATAAAGGGGCCAAGCAGAATGTTTGGGGTGGGCGCTGTGCTTCCGAATGGATACGCAGCACCGGCTTTTCAAACACTGTGAGGATTCACCATGGGTACAACAGATACAACCGCCATCGGGCGGTCAGATGGGAAGGGGTCAGGGTTTCGAAAGAGCCTGATGACACTGGCGGCGTCCGTCATGCTGGCCACATCTGTACAAGCGGCCACTCCAAGCACCGCTGAGGTCAACACCACAGGGTTAGCGGTTACGGACGACACGGTCACGGTCGGCATACTGCACTCGATTACCGGCACGATGGCAATCAGCGAAATTGGCTCAGTGCAGGCAGAAAAGCTCGCCATCGAACAGATTAACGCCTCCGGCGGTGTACTCGGTCGCCAGATTGAATTTGTCCAGGAAGACGGGGCCAGTGACTGGCCTACTTTTGCAGAAAAAACCCGTAAGTTGCTGCGTCAGGACAATGTAGCGGCTATTTTCGGTGCTTGGACCTCCGCATCCCGTAAAGCCATCCTGCCAGTGATTGAGCAGTTCAACGGCATGCTGTACTACCCCACTTTCTACGAGGGCCTGGAACAGTCCCCCAACGTTGTCTACACCGGGCAGGAAGCTACTCAGCAGATTCTCGCGAGCATCGACTGGGCAGTTGAAACCAAAGGTGCCAAGTCATTCTATCTGTTGGGTTCAGATTACATCTGGCCACGCACCTCCAACAAGATTGCCCGCAAGCACATCGACAAGCTGGGCCTGAAAGTTGTGGGTGAAGAGTATTACCCACTGGGCCACACCCAGTTCAACTCGGTTATCAACAAAATCAAGCTCAAGAAGCCGGACGTTATCTTTGCGTCAGTCGTGGGCGGCTCCAACGTAGCTTTCTACAAGCAAATGAAAGCCGCTGGTGTTGATTTCACCGATGAGAAGCCCCTCCTGCTGACCATCTCTGTGACCGAGGACGAAATCCGCGGTATCGGCGGTGAAAACGTCGAAGGTATCTATGCCTCCATGAAGTACTTCCAGAGCCTGGACAACGCCAACAACAAAGGCTTCGTAGCAGCCTTCAAGGAAGCCTACGGCGAGGACATGGTGATCGGTGATGTTACCCAGGCAGCTTACCTCGGCCCATGGTTGTGGAAAGCAGCGGTTGAAAAGGCCGGTTCCTTCGATATCGACAAGATCCGCGAAGAGTTCGCTGGCATTGAATTTGACAAGGCGCCAGAAGGCTATGTGCGTATCCACGAGAACCATCACCTGTGGTCCAAGACCCGCATCGGTCAGGCCCAGCTTGATGGCCAGTACAAAGTGGTTCACGAAACTGAAGAGCTGATGGAACCCGACCCGTTCCCTGAAGGTTACCAGTAAGTTTGGATAGCCGGCACCCTTTGGCGCCGGCATCTATTGCCTCTAAAACGTTAAGCATATTGGTTTGATCGGGGAGTAAGCGTCATGTTCGATGGCTACACCAGCAGTGAATTGATGTCGATATTTGCCATGCAGGGGTTTGCCGGGCTCTCCCTGTTTTCAGTGTTCGTGCTGATGGCTCTGGGCCTTGCGATCATCTTTGGACAGATGGGGGTGATCAACATGGCCCACGGGGAGTTCATGATCCTCGGTGCCTACACAACCTATCTGACATCCGGTTTTTTCCAATCCTATCTTCCAGGTTTTTTCGGCGGGTACTTCTTTATCGCCATGATTCTGGCCTTCTTGATTTGTGCTGCATTGGGAGCACTCGTTGAGTGGCTCATGATAAGGCATCTCTACCACCGACCACTCGACACTCTGCTCGCCACATGGGGCCTGAGCCTGATCATGCAGCAGGCTTACCGCTCCATCTTTGGCGCCCGGGAGGTGGGCGTTGATCTACCGGAGTGGATGATGGGTGCTATTCAGGTGACCGACATGGTCGACCTGCCAATTAACGGACTGTTTGTCATGGTCATTGCCCTGTCGGTTGCCGTGGGTGTGTATTTGCTTATGTACCGCTCCGGCTATGGCAAAAAGGTTCGCGCCGTAGTCCAGAATCGGCCGATGGCAGAATCCGTGGGTATCAACAGCGCAGGCATAGACCGGGCTACCTTTGCTCTCGGCTGTGGCATCGCCGGTATTGCCGGTGCCGCATTCACCATGATCGGGTCGACCGGCCCTTCATCAGGCCAGGCTTACATCGTCGATACCTTCCTCGTTGTGGTATTTGGCGGCGCCCAAAGCCTGATCGGCACAATCATATCTGCCTTCGGTATCTCACAGGCTCAGTCCACCATGGAGTTCTTCCTCAGTGGGTCCATGGCCAAGGTACTCACCCTGCTGGTTGTGATCGGAATTCTGATGATACGTCCGGAAGGACTCATGGCCTTGAAGGTCCGTCGCTAGGAGATTGTCATGAAGCATTCATCCCTTATGAAATGGTTTGTTTCCCGAGAGGGGCTGTATTACCTCGCACTGGCTTTCCTGCTGGTGGTTATCCTGCCGCTTACCCTGGATTCGTTCCGCTTGAACATGGTGGGCAAGTATCTGACATACGCCTTCGTCGCTATTGGCCTGGTCATGTGCTGGGGTAAAGCGGGCATCCTCAGTCTTGGCCAGGGTGTGTTCTTTGGCCTGGGCGGATACTGCATGGCCATGTTCCTGAAGCTGGAGGCCTCCACACCGGAGGCCACGGCCATTCAGTCCACGCCCGGTATCCCGGATTTTATGGACTGGAACCAGCTCACCGAGCTGCCGTGGTTCTGGGAACCGTTCCATAGTTTCTCGTTCACCTTGCTGGCGGTAATTGGTGTGCCGGTTTTGCTGGCGTTCGTCATCGGCATTGCTATGTTCACCCGACGCGTGGGCGGCGTTTATTTCGCCATCATCACTCAGGCCATTGCGGCGGTGCTGACCATCCTGATTATCGGACAACAGGGCTATACCGGTGGTGTGAACGGCATTACCGACTTGCAGACTTTGATGGGCTGGGACATCCGTACCGATGAGGCCAGAGATATTCTGTACTTCGTCTGCGTCGGCATGCTCTTTCTTTGCCTGTTCGCAGCGCGCCTTGTTCAAAACCGGAAGCTGGGCCGCATCCTCGTCGCCATGAACGCACAGGAAATGCGGGTGCGCTTCTCTGGCTATGACGTGGCAGCCTTCAAAATCTTTGTATTCTGCCTAGCTGCGGCGTTCGCCGGTATTGGCGGCGCTCTGTTCACCCTTTTGGTGGGCTTCATGTCGCCATCGTTCATCGGCATCGTTGCCTCCATCGAGATGGTCATCTTCTGCGCCCTCGGCGGCCGCTTGTCCATCCTGGGTGCTGTCTACGGCGCCCTACTGGTCAACGCCGCCAAGAGTGGTTTCTCCGAATCCTTCCCGGAGCTTTGGCCTTTTGCCATGGGTGCCTTGTTCATTGGTGTGGTGCTGGCTTTCCCGAACGGTCTGGCGGGGCTCTACAAGAGCTACGTTATGCCTCTGGAAAATAAGGTCTTCAAACGCAGCAAGAGTAAAACCGTACCTGTGGTGGCCAAGCCGGCTACTGAACAGGCCGAGGGTTTTAGTCCGATGGCAGGCACCTACAGTTCGGAGAATTCATGATGAGTATAAGCAAGAGCAACAGTGGGGATTTTCTACTGGCGGTTGAGGGCCTGACTGTCTCCTTCGATGGCTTCAAGGCAGTCGACGACTTGTCCTTCTATCTCGACCCCAAGGAAATCAGGGTCATCATTGGCCCCAACGGCGCGGGTAAGACGACGGTACTGGATCTGATCTGCGGCAAAACCAAGGCGACATCCGGTTCTATCAAGTTTGCAGGCAAGGAGCTGACCAAACTCAAAGAGCACCAGATTGTCCATTCGGGCGTGGGCCGGAAATTTCAGACTCCCTCTGTCTTCGAGGACCTGACGGTGTTTGAGAACCTTGAGGTGTCTTATCCCCAAGGCCACAGCGTTATGGGTGCACTGGCTTTTAAGCGGGATGAGGCGGTTATTGAGGCGGTGGAAGATGTGGCGAAAACCATCTTCCTCACCGAAGCCCTACATGAACCTGCCGCACTGCTCAGCCACGGCCAGAAACAGTGGCTGGAGATCGGCATGCTTCTGATTCAGAAACCGGACCTGTTGATGCTGGATGAACCGGTGGCAGGCATGTCTGTGGCGGAAAGGAAGAAGACGGCGGAGTTGCTCCGGGTGATTACCAAGAGCCATACGGTTCTGGTGATTGAGCATGACATGCAGTTTGTCGGCGACATCGCCGACCGGGTCACCGTCATGCATCAGGGCAAGGTTCTCTCGGAAGGGTCCATCAATCATGTGAAATCGGACCCTAAAGTCATCGAAGTCTATCTGGGGCACTGATCATGTTGAGCATCAAACATCATTTGGTGGCTTACGGCCAAAGTACCATCATCCAGGACCTGAACCTGGATGTGAAAAAGAACGAAATTGTCGCTGTGGTTGGCCGCAATGGTATGGGTAAAACCACGCTGATGAAGTCCCTTATTGGCATGACTCCAACCAAAGGTGGCGAAGTCAGCCTGGATGGCACGGATCTGACCCGACTTAAAAGTTATCAGCGTGTACGCGCTGGTCTCGGTTTTGTCCCTCAGGGGCGGATGATCTTCCCAACCCTCACGGTGAGGGAAAACATTGAAACTGGCCTCGCCGCGGTCGGGGAGAAGAAGGTGCCAGAAGATCTGTACGAGATGTTCCCGGTGCTCAAGGAAATGCAAAACCGACGCGGCGGCAACCTGTCTGGCGGCCAGCAGCAACAGTTGGCCATTGCGCGCGCACTGGCCACCCGGCCCAAGGTACTGCTGCTTGATGAACCTACTGAAGGCATTCAGCCCAACATCATCAAGGAAATCGCACAGACGCTGCGGCGCATCCGCGATGAGCGAGGGCTGTCGATTGTGGTGTCAGAGCAGGTATTGAGTTTTGTGATGGATGCTGCGGACCGGATTCTGGTGATCGAGAAAGGCGCCATCGTCCACGAAGAGAGCCGGGCCGAGGCGGATCAGGAGAAGATTGCCAGTTATCTGGCCGTTTAGTTTGATGCAAACCGCTGCGGCCCAAAATTCTGAGTAAGATTTTCGAGAGAGTAACTTATGAGACACGGTGATATTTCCAGCAGTAACGATACCGTCGGCGTGGCGGTAGTGAATTACAAGATGCCCCGACTACACACCAAAGCCGAGGTGTTAGACAACGCCCGTAATATTGCGGAAATGATCAAGGGTATGAAACTTGGTTTGCCCGGCATGGATCTGGTGGTGTTCCCGGAATACAGCACCATGGGCATCATGTACGACAACGATGAGATGATGGAAACCGCCGCCACGATTCCCGGTGACGAAACGGCCATTTTCTCCGCAGCCTGCCGTGAGGCCAATACCTGGGGCATTTTTTCCCTGACCGGTGAGCGCCATGAGGATCACCCGAACAAGGCGCCTTACAACACTCTGATTCTCATCAATAACGAAGGTGAGATTGTTCAGAAATACCGCAAGTGTGTGCCTTGGTGTCCGATTGAGGGCTGGTATCCGGGTGATACCACTTACGTCAGCGAAGGTCCGAAGGGTATGAAGATCAGCCTGATCATCTGTGATGACGGCAACTACCCGGAAATCTGGCGGGATTGCGCCATGAAGGGTGCCGAGCTGATCGTCCGTTGCCAGGGCTATATGTACCCGGCCAAGGAGCAGCAGGTGCTGATGTCCAAGAGCATGGCCTGGGCGAATAACTGCTATGTGGCGGTTGCGAACGCATCCGGCTTCGACGGTGTCTATTCCTACTTTGGACATTCGGCAATCATCGGCTTTGATGGTCGCACTTTGGGTGAATGTGGTGAGGAAGATCTGGGGATTCAGTATGCCCAGCTTTCTATCAGCCAGATTCGCGATGCCCGAGCCAATGATCAGTCCCAGAACCACCTGTTCAAACTGCTGCACCGGGGTTACGCCGGTGTTCACAACTCCGGTGACGGCGACAAAGGGGTTGCAGACTGCCCGTTCGATTTTTATCGCACCTGGGTAATGGATGCTCAGAAAGCTCAGGAAAATGTTGAGGCAATGACCAGGAAGACCGTCGGCACCGCTGAGTGCCCGGTGGGTTCCTTGCCGTTCGACGGCAAAGAAAAGTCTGCAGGAGTTTAAAGCCGGGAGGCGCTGATGCCGTTTATTAATGAGCGGCTGGAAGCCAATCGGGAATCCATTGAAAAGAACCGGGCCGCTTCAGGCCCGGTTCGTGTTTCCCGGTTTCGCTTTGAGCCAGATGTTGTTATGTCCCGCCTGCGGGAGAACATTGTGGGACAGGATGAAGCCCTGACTGCAATGGAATCCATGCTAGTGCGGGTGAAGGCCGATATCGGTGAGGAAAATCGACCGCTGGCGGTTCACCTGTTCCTTGGCCCCACCGGGGTTGGTAAAACCGAAACCGTACGCCTCATCGCCGAAGCCATTCATGGCAACCGGGATGGGCTGTGTCGTATCGATATGAACACCCTGGCCCAGGAACACTACGCGGCTGCACTTACCGGTGCACCGCCAGGCTACGTGGGTAGTAAAGAAGGCCACAGCCTGTTTGATCTAGACAAGGTTCAGGGCTCGTTCAGCAAGCCAGGCATAGTGCTTTTCGATGAAATCGAGAAAGCCAGCAAAGAGGTGGCCCGCACCCTGCTAAACGTACTGGACACCGGCCGGTTGGTACTCCCCTCCGGCAATCGGGAGATCGATTTTCGCAACACCCTTATTTTCATGACCAGCAACGCCGGCGCACTGGATGCCGAGGCGCATCGCCAACGTTATCAAACGGGCTGGCGCCGTTGGTTCGGATTATCACCTGATCAGGGAGAGTCCCTACGTGATACCGCCCTGCGTCGTCATTTTGATCCGGAGTTTCTGAACCGGATTGATCAGATTCTTACATTCAACAGTCTTACGGATAACTGGCTGGAAGCTTTGCTGGACATCGAATTGGCGGGCCTTAATCGGCGGCTGGGCAAAAAACACGCCGAGTTGTCTCTGTCGACGGAGCTTCGGACCGAACTGTCCCGCGGCTACGATGCCCGTTACGGCGCCCGGGAGATGTTGCGAGCTTTTCGCCAGCGTCTGGAACCGGCGGTAGCCAGAGCCCTGCTGGCGCATCCTGGCTGCAAACGATTTGAAGCCAACGTACAGAACAGGACCGTTACTGTGCACCAATACGTCGAATGACGTAGGCGCTGGGGGCATTTCGCGAATACCACCACAGGCGGCGATCGCCGATAGTGAATTACGTCAGCGCAGAAGCCATCAGGCACTGCGTATCACCGGTTTGAACCCTGAAGTCAAGAAACTAGGAGCGCCCGTTATGGCCGAAACCCTTATCAAGATCGACAGAAGCAAATCCGCCTACGAGAATGAGCAAATTCATAACCGTTGGCACCCGGACATCCCCATGGCGGCGACGGTCAAGCCGGGGGACGATTTCGTTCTGGAATGCTACGACTGGACCGGTGGGCAAATCAAAAACGACGACTGTGCTGACGATATCCGGGACGTGGATCTGACTCAGGTGCATTTCCTGTCTGGACCCGTTGCCGTCGAAGGCGCTGAGCCGGGCGATTTGTTAGAAGTGGACATTCTCGACATTGGCGCGTTCCAAGACAGCCAGTGGGGCTTTAACGGCTTCTTCGCCAAGAAAAATGGTGGTGGCTTCCTGACAGAGCATTTTCCAGAGGCCCAGAAATCCATCTGGGACTTCAACGGCATGTTCACCAAATCCCGCCACATCCCGAATGTGGAATTCGCCGGCATGATCCACCCCGGCCTGATCGGTTGTCTGCCGTCCAAAGAAATGTTGATGGAATGGAATCGTCGGGAGAAAGAACTCTACGACACCGAGCCAAATCGCGTACCCGGGCTGGCCAACATGCCATTCGCCGATACGGCGCACCTGGGCAAACTTGCCGGTGACGCCGCCAAGGAAGCCGCAACCGAAGCCGCCCGTACCGTTCCGCCTCGCGAGCACGGTGGTAACTGTGACATCAAGGATTTGTCCCGGGGCTCCAAGGCCTACTTCCCGGTGTATGTAAAAGGTGCCGGCTTGTCAGTAGGCGATCTGCACTTCAGCCAGGGCGACGGTGAAATTACGTTCTGTGGAGCGATTGAGATGGCCGGCTGGATTCACCTGCGGGTTAATCTGATTAAAGATGGCATGTCCAAGTACGGCATCAAGAACCCGGTGTTCAAGCCCAGTACCATCAAGCCTCGCTACGAAGACTATGTCATCTTTGAAGGCATTTCGGTGGATGAGGAAGGCCAGCAACATTACTTGGATGTGCAGGTAGCCTATCGCCAAGCTTGCCTGAATGCCATCGAATACCTGACCAAATTTGGTTATACACCGGCCCAAGGCTATGCACTGCTCGGCTGCGCGCCGGTGGAAGGCCATATCAGTGGTGTGGTGGACGTACCCAATGCCTGTGCAACCTTGTGGCTGCCAACGGAAATCTTCGACTTCGACATCAACCCCACGGCTGAAGGTCCGAAGAAGATGGTTACCCCCGGCACCGACGTGCCTCTGTCACCAGACAAGGAGTAATAAACCATGCCGTTGTACGACTACAAATGCCAGGAGCACGGTTTATTCCAGGAACTGGGCACCGCGGCAGAAGCCGGACATCCGGCAAACTGTCCTGAATGCAAGGTGCTGTCACCACGGGTAATTGTGTTGCCACCGGAGATACTGGCCATGGACCCGGCTCGGCGCAAGGCTCAGGACCGCAATGAGAAAGCGAGGCATGAGCCGATCATCTCCACTGCCGACCAGCGTGCACGGGACGCGGAGCACCGGAAAAGTTGCGGTTGCAAGAAGAAGTCAGCCGGCAAACACATGCTGTTCTATACCGCTGACGGGAAAAAGATGTTCCCTTCCATGCGCCCCTGGATGATCAGTCATTGATTGATCGCGTGTAATCGACCACTTAATTAGCCCCTTCGGGGGCTTTTTTTCCTTCGCGCCCGTTTTCTAAACAAAAGAATTTGCGAATTAGTGTGCAGGATTTCGTCAGCATTTGACGGTAGAATGGCGCACGCAAATAAACCGCCCCAAGGTTAGGGGCGCTGAAGCCTTTATCTCAACGTTTAAAAAGGAAGATATCGTTGAAGACTTCACGGTAATCAAATACGTTTTCTCCATTGTTGGTGCTGCACTACTGGCTGGTGCGATCATTCTATACAACAACACCACTTCATTTCTCGAGCGCTCCGAAACCGCCCAAGGTACCGTCGTTGAGCTGATACGCTCCCGTTCCAGTGACTCTACCAGCTACTACCCTGTTGTTCAGTTCGCGGGCGCCGAGGCTGCAGAAAGCCCCGCTGTCGCTCTAGTGCCAGTTTCTGCCAACTGCTCAGGGCCATCGTTGGCCGCAAATTAATTCAAGCTGTCGGGCAACAACGGCCCCTTCACCCCAACCTCACTCCCACTCCCCGGCCCACCCCCGGAATTCATCCGCACCAAAGGCCCGGAAACCGTCACGCCACCAGGATCCACCTTCAAAAAGCTGCCCCCCGCTTTCAGCGTCACCTCGGCTCCGGCTTCGATCACTATTTTCATACCGGCCTTGTGATGGATTTCGGTGCCGGCTTCCACCAGCTGGTTTTTGCCCTGCTTGCTATGGTGGCTGCCGTTTACGGTGAGGCTGTAGTCGGCGCCGATACTCTCGCGATGTTCGCCATCTGTGGTGTGGTGGCGGTTGCCTTTAGTATGGCTGAAGCGGTTGTTTTCCACCGTCAGGTGGCTGTCGTTCCTGATGACTTCGGTACGGTTGTTTTCTGCCACCAGGTCCAGGTCTTTCTGGGCATGAACGTAAATCTGCTCTTCACCGGCTTCGTCTTCAAACCGCAGCTCGTTACTGCCTTCACCCTTGTGGGTTTTGGTCTTCAGGGTGGTGCGGGTTTTGTGTTCCGGCAGCGCGTAGGGTGGTGTGTTGGTAGCGTTGTAGGTTCGGCCGGTGATGATCGGCTGATCCGGGTCGCCATCGAGGAAGCTGACAATCACTTCATTGCCGATTCGGGGCAAGGCCATAAAGCCATACTGGCCGCCAGCCCAGCCTTGGGATACGCGCAGCCAAGCACTGCTGTGTTCATCGTTGTTCGAGTAGCGGTCCCAGGGGAATCTTACTTTCACCCGGCCGTATTGGTCGCAGTGGATTTCTTCGCCTTCCGGACCGGTCACGATGGCCATTTGGGGGCCGTCCATCATGGGTTTGTGGTTGCACAGCGGCCGCCAGATTTTATCGGCGGGAATGGCGGTGAATTCGTTGGTATAGCTGGTGGGATCGCTGCCGCCCTCTTCTTCCAGTGCTTGCGGTTGTTTGCCGGTGTGGGTGATGGCGGTCAGCAGCCATTCCCGGTTCAGGCTTTGGCTGTCGTGATCTTGCAGTTCCACTTTGGCTCCGGCGGCAAAATCCGGGCGGTTGCTTTTGCCTTTGGCGACGGAAGCGTCGTTTCTGAGTGCCTCTAATCGGGTCTGAGTAAACGGCTGGCCGCTGGCGTCGGCTTTGTAGCGGCCGGGGTAGTCGTAGTGTTGGTAATCGTCGCGATGGTTCACGCCGCCGGCGCTCTGTTCATGCATCAGGGCGTAAGCCGGGTTCTTGAAGGTATAGTCCTTCATCGCCACCGATGAAGCCCGTACCCTTTCTTCGTAGGCGAAGCTGAAGATGCAGGCCTGTCGGGTGCTGCTGCCCGCTTTGGTATTGCACTCTACCGGGGCGAGTTTGGGCGCATCACCGTGATGGTCGGCGATGACTAACGCTGGCTGTTCTTCACCGTCCACGCTGCCGTGCTGATAGCGGAAGTGCCAGCCTTCTTCGGCGGCCAGTCGTTCGACAAATTGCAGGTCGCTTTCGCGGTGCTGGACGCAGTATTCCCGTTCTTCGGGGGAACGCTTTAAATCAAACACCGTATCCCCAATGCCCCGCTCTTCCAGCAGCGTGCGCACAATGGCATCGGTGGTCTGTGCCTGATAAATCCGGCTGTTGTGCATCAAACCTAAACGCCACACCGGAGGTTGGATCACCACTTCGTAATGGGTGCGGCGGTGGCCGGTGTTGCCTCGTACAAACTCGTTCACCACGCCGGTAAAGCGGCGCAATGGCTGGCCATCTTGCCACACCACCAGATCCACCGGCTGCTCCAGCACATCGGGTGCTTGCACATCGGGGTCGGTGCTGGCCAGTTTCACGCGGCCATGGGAGAGCGTGGATAACCCTTCGGTGAGCACAAAGCTGGCGACCAAGAAGTGGTCTGAGGGGAATTCGCCAACACGGGCGGTGTACTGCAATCCGCTTGCCTGGGGCATAACTTCAATCCCTGAAGTGTGTGATTTTGATCTGCTCGTCCTGAGCAAAAAGGATTATAACGAGAGCGCCCCTCAACACCAACCTCCCACTCGGCCCACCTGGCATCTTTTGTTAAACACTGTGAACCGTTACTCTTGGGCCAACATCAAAGAACAAGAGAAGCAACATGGCTGTTTACACAATAGAGATCGATGAAACCTTTGGCGTGCCGCGAAAAAAAGTATTTGCGCTGTTTGCGGACCACCATCGCTTTGGGAAAATGATTGGCGCCCCGGTCAAACGTATCAAGGATAGCGACCAAGCCGACCCAAATGGCGCAGGGTCGGTCCGTAGAGTTGGTCTGGGGCCTTTAAGCATCGAAGAAACCGTTCTTGAGTTCGAGCCCTATACGCTGATCGAATACACCATTACCAGTGCCGGTCCGATCAAAAACCACATAGGCCGCATTCACTTCAGTGACACCAACGACGGTAAAACACGCCTTCGATACATCATCAGCTTTGAAGATATCGTGCCGTTTTCCGGCAAACTGATTCGCTCCTCACTGGAGCTGGGCCTTCGCCGTGGCATCCGACGAGTTCCCGAACTGGCGTAACAAAGCTGTTGTATTGTCGTCAGGTTCAGTAAAATCACGCTCTTTATAGCAAGCAAGGGGCACAGAAATATGGGCAGAGCCTATCAGAATCGCAAAGAGTCCATGGCCAAAACGGCCGCGGCAAAAACCAAGGTCTATAGCAAATACGGTCGTGAAATCTACATGTCGGCCAAATCGGGCGGCGTTGACCCTCAGGCCAATCTATCTCTGCGAGGGCTGATTGAGCGCGCGAAAAAAGACCAGGTTCCTACCCACGTTATTGAAAAAGCCATTGATAAGGCTAAAGGTGGCGCCGGCGAAGACTACTCCACCGCTCGCTACGAAGGTTATGGCCCGGGCAACTGCATGGTGATCGTAGACTGTCTGACTGATAACCCGAACCGCACCTTCGGTGATGTTCGTCTGGCTTTCACCAAAACCAAATGCAAAATCGGCACCCCCGGCGCCGTTGCTCACATGTTCGATCACTGCGCTATTTTTGTATTCAAAGGCCAGGACGAAGAAGCTGTTCTTGAAGCCTTGATGGAAGCCGATGTGGATGTCACCGACATCGAAAATGAAGACGACACCATCACCGTATTCACCCCGAACACCGAGTACGCCAAAGCCAAGCAAGCCTTGGAAGATGCTTTCGAGGGCATTGAGTTTGAGGTAGATGAAATCCAGTTCCTGCCGAAAACCACCACGCCTGTAGAAGGCGATGACATCCCGATGTTCGAAAAATTTATGGATATGCTGAACGATCTCGACGATGTTCAAAACGTATTTCATAACGCAGAACTGCCGCAAGAATAATCTGCGCAAGGCTTTGGCTTCTTATGAGGTAACACATGGCTGGTACAGATGAGGGAATGAAACCTCGTGTCGTGATCCTGAAAACGGGCACAACCTACCCTCAAATCAGAGATCAGTTTGGAGATTTTGAAGACTGGTTTGTGAGCAAACTGTCCAGCCAACTGGACCTTACCATCGCCGACGCCACGCAGGCGCCGCCCCCCGGTCAGCCGGATGAGTGGCACGGAGTGGTCATCACCGGCTCTCCGGCCATGGTGAGCGATCGTGAACCTTGGAGCGAGCAAGCGGCAGACTGGGTAAAAGGTGCCGTTCAGGCCAACATCCCGACCTTCGGTGTTTGTTAC
This sequence comes from Marinobacter sp. MDS2, assembly GCF_030718085.1. Lineage (NCBI taxonomy): Bacteria > Pseudomonadati > Pseudomonadota > Gammaproteobacteria > Pseudomonadales > Marinobacteraceae > Marinobacter > Marinobacter sp. MDS2. The sequence goes on along the minus strand of NZ_JAVAJF010000002.1, from coordinate 265,247 downwards.
GGTCACCAGCTACTCGCCCACGCTCTGGGCGGTAAGGTCGGCTACCATCCGAAGGGACGGGAAACCGGCACTCACAACGTCACTCTATTCGAGAGCGCTCAGACTGACCCTCTGTTCCGCCACCTTCCGCAACAGTTTGCGGCGCAACTAACCCACAAGCAGTCAGTGCTGGAACTACCTCCCGGGGCGGTCTTGCTCGGCGCAACCGATTTTGAACCCCATCAAGCCTTTCGGGTTGGTGAGAATGCCTGGGGTGTCCAGTTCCACCCCGAATTTTCTGATGATGTGATGCGAAGCTATCTTCGGGTTCAGCAACCGGAACTGGAAAAAGAAGGACTGGAAACTCAGTCGCTCCTGAACCTGGTAAAACCTGCGCCCCATGCCACCCAACTGCTGGAACTCTTCTCCGAGTGGGTTATCAACCAACAACGCGAATAAAAGGTTCCTTGCCGGGCCGATTCGAGGGATCGAAACGACTATGACTATGAAGTTAGTAGCCTGCCTCTTGCTGTTGGCATTAATCGGTCTGGGAGTGTGGCATTCCTACAAACCCCTTCCCGAAGGAATCCGATTTGCAGGCAATCCGGCCCCGCTCATGTCCCCTCGCCTGCTAACCGATACCACCCGGCACTTTCCAAACGGCGAAGCAAAACTGGACCACGAAATCTTTGATGAGGCTCTCCGGCTGATTGCTCAAGCCGAGCGGCTCGTCCTGATCGACATGTTCCTTTACAACAGCACAGGCTCTGAGGATACGGAGCCGCGCCCTCTTGCCCGTCAACTGACAGAAGCGTTGATCGGAAAAAAGCGTGCCACCCCCGACATCGACATCGTGGTGATATCAGACCCTCTGAACACCTTCTACGGCGGCAACCGCTCCCCAGAATTTGACGCACTGAAAGAAGCCGGCATTGAAGTCATTATCACCAGACTCGAGCCACTTCGGGACAGCAATCCTGCCTGGTCCGCGCTCTGGCGAGTATGCTGCCAATGGCTCGGGAACAACCCTGACGGTGGCTGGTTGCCAAACGCGCTCGGCAATGAAAAAACCACGCTACGCAGCTATCTTGCTCTGCCCAATTTCAAAGCCAATCATCGTAAAGTGTTGGTCACTGATGCAAGCGATCAGTTCCGGGCGCTCATTACTTCTGCCAACCCACACAACGGCAGTAGCCGGCACAGCAACATCGGGCTCACGTTTGGCGGGCCAGCGGTAAGAGATGTAATCAAGAGCGAGCGTGCCGTCGCCCAAATGTCCGGAGCCAACACGCAAACGTTTGACCGCTGGCTCAACCAATTGGCCACTACCGATCACACCGCACCCGAAACATCAGAGGCCATAAAATTACTCACCGAGTCCGCCATTCGCGATCAGGCGCTGGATATGATCAACCGCAGCCGCCACGGTGAAGCCATAGACATCGCCATGTTCTATTTCTCGCACCGGCCGATCATTGAGGCGCTGAAAGGCGCTCAACAACGAGGCGTGCGTATCCGATTGTTGCTGGATGCTAACAAGGACGCCTTCGGGCATGAAAAGAATGGCATACCGAATCGCCCGGTTGGCCACGAGCTGCACCAAGCCGGCATTCCTGTACGCTGGTGCAACACCCAAGGTGAGCAATGCCACAGCAAGTTGCTCATTTACACACCGGAAACCGGAATCCAGGAACTATTGTTGGGTTCCGCCAACTTCACCCGACGAAATCTGGACGATCTCAACCTCGAATCCAATATTTGGCTGAGCATAGCCAACGAACACCCTGTCGCCCAAAAAGCCACTGCGTTCTTCAACGACCATTGGGAGGGCGAATACCAAAGCCACTTGCCGCTCAGCTTGCCCTATTCCGAGTGGGCCGATGGTTCGCGCCTGAAATACTGGCAATATCGGCTTATGGAAGCCACCGGCCTTTCAACCTTCTGATCACCAAGCAAGTGTCCATGAACGTTTTGTATGTTGAATGATGGGGCCGGGCGTTCTAGGGTTAAGTTAACTAAACAAACGAGAAAGGAGTCTGCAATGAACGGCATTCGACGCTATGCCAAGCAGTTTTCGCTTGTAATGGCCATTCTGATGGCTTTTGCCACCACGTTTTCCGTATCCGCACACGCGGGCATGGTCGGGACCGGTGAGTTGATCCAACAGCAACAGGTCAACCTGGATCGTCAACAACTACTGGACATGCTCGAGCAGCAAGACGTTAAAGACAAGCTTGCCGAGCTGGGCGTCAGCGAAGACCAGGTGGCTGAGCGCATCCAAAATCTGACCCCCGCCGAATTGGCCGATTTTGAACAACAGTTGGCTGAAGCCCCCACCGGCGAAGGTGTTGTCGGGATTATCGTGCTATTCCTGTTGGTCTTCATTATCACCGACATGCTTTGTGCAACTAACCTGTTCTCCTTTATCAATTGCATTCGCTAGTCCCCCTCATTTTTCAGTCGATCATCTCTCGATGTAGCAGACTGGCAGCCCTTCTGGGGCTGCTTCTGCTCGTCGGCTGTGCAACCACCCCGCCTTGGCCCGACCCGGCCATTGCCGGTCAGACTGACATTCAACCTCAGCAACTGTTGGTTGATGTTCCCTTTTTTCCTCAGGAGAAGTACCAGTGTGGTCCGGCGTCTTTGGCCACCATGCTGAATAGCCAAGGGCTCAACACTGATCCGGAAATTCTGAAAGAACTGGTCTACCTCCCCGGACGGGAAGGCTCGTTGCAGGTCGAAATGGTAGCCGGTGCACGCTCACACAACATGGTGGTTTACCCACTAAAGCCCGACATCGAATCGCTTCTCACCGAAGTGTCAGCGGGAAATCCCGTGCTGGTCATGCAAAACCTGGGATTCAGCTGGTGGCCACAATGGCACTTTGCGGTGGTGGTCGGCTACGATCATCAGGACGAAACCCTGATACTCAATACCGATACCCGAAAGCATAACCGCCAACCTTACGAAGTCTTCCACAACACATGGAACCGAGCTGACCGCTGGGCAATGGTGATTCTGCCGCCTGATCAATTACCGGCAACCGCAGAACTTCTTACCTGGCTGCGGGCAGCCCATGATCTGGAAACCACTGGCCACACGCTCGCGGCAGAAACCGCCTACCGCACCGCAGAAAACCATTGGATGAACGAGCCTGCACCGCTTTTGGCCTTGGGCAACCTGGCCTATGCGCAAAAGCGTTTTAAAGCCGCCGCCAATCACCTGATCCGCGCAACCGAGCGGTTTCCCGAGTTCGCTGAAGGCTGGAACAATCTGGCTTACGCACTTTCAGCGGCAGATTGCTCTGAACAGGCTACTCATGCCTTGGCCTGCGCAGCTAATCTGGCGTCTGAGCGCTTTCAGGTAGAAGACTTCCAATCAGACACTCCAGCACCTGTGAACGGCTTCACGTGCCCGAGCCTTCCGGCCTGCCCGGTCAAGAACAACTAGCCAAACAGGGTCAAACGGGCTTATGCAAAAGCACAACATCTTTAGCCGGAATCTCCAGCCGCCAGCCATAATGCGAGGCCAACCATTTAAAGGTGTCTTCCCGGTAGAACACCACGTGTGTCGGGTCGCGTCGATAGTGCCAGTTGTCAAAACGATCATCGTCGGTTTGAAAACAGGTCATCAGACCGAGCAACCCGCCAGGCTTCAACAGCTGATCAAACCGGGCAAACACCTCGGCCGGGTGAAACAGGTGCTCCACCACTTCGGTGCAGGTAACGAAATCGTAGCGTGTCTCCAGCGCAGCATGCTCGGGGTAAAAGAACAGATCGTACAGCGCCATCGAGAAGCCCGCTTCTTCAAACATCCTTGCCAACGCCGGGCCCGGACCACAACCAAAGTCCAAACCAGCCGCACCCTGGGGTAAGGCAGCCATCATAGGCTCTGCCAGTCTGGACAGAAAGCGCCGGTAACCGGCATCGCTCGGATCGTTGTCATGCAACTGATACACCGCGCGTTCTTCATCGGGGGGCAAACGGCATTCCGGTGCCATAACCGTTGCTTTACAGGTGCGACAACGCAGATAGCGCTTTTGCGCGATCTCTCGGAACGGCCCCAGTTCAGCCTGTTGGCACACCGGACACGGAACGGACGTTTTCTTCACCAAAACACCTCAATGACTGAATACATACAACCCTTCCACGTTTCGCAAAATTCCTTTTGTCATATTCGGCCATGCGGCCAGATTGTGACTTGTCACCACAATGCTCTCAGAGACAGCTGCCTATACTGGCGCAAAAACAGCCTCCAAAGGCTGGATAATAACAAGCGCTGTTCAATGACGAATACCCTGAGAGACACTCATATGGATATGTCGACGCCCCTTGCATTGGAGGTGCCGATCATTTCGGCACGTTATGCTCGCCGTTTTGTTCAGTTTATGGAGAAGCGCGGCGTAAAACGAAACACCATTCTGACGAAAACCGGCATTACCGATGAACTGCTCAACAATCCTGAAGCCAGCCTGTCTATGACGCAGGTGCTTGAGCTGCTCCGACAGGCCGACTGGCTAATGGCCGATGAGCGTGCGCCCTTTGAATTTGGCAAACAACTGGACCTGCCCTGCCACGGACTTCTAGGGTTCGCCATGCTGGAACAAGAAAACCCCAGGCGCCTGGTCAGCATGATCGTACAATACTTGCGCGTCGGGCTTCCCCTCATGGATATGGAGCTGGCATCAACCGGCTCCACCTTTCGTTTGAAGGTGATCGACAGCTGGGGCGTGGGTGATCTCAAAGCCTGTCTGGTGAAAATCTACATGGGCAGTATTTATCGTGTTTCGTGCCAGGTCTGTAGCCACTTCACCTTCCGGTTCGATTTCCCTAGCAACCTTCCGCTGGAAAACTGGGAACTGCTCGCACCAAATTGCGAGTTCATCTTTGACGCCAACACCAACGAAGTCACCATCCCCTTAAAAGGCGCGCCGGTTCGAAAAGACGATTCTAATCTGGAATTTCTGGTCGCGAGAACCCGCCACTCCCAGTCACAAAAACGGGTGGAATGTGATGAAACCGTGCAACAGGTCCGGGAACTGATTATGAGTCAGCCCGGCCGCCCCTGCACCACCCAAAACCTTGCTCGCCGGCTGGACATGAGCCCAAGAACACTTCGCCAGCACTTGGCGAAGGCCGGCACATCATTCCGCGAGCTTCGGAACGAAATACGTGAAAGCTTTGCCACTTTGTATTTAAAAGACACCAACGTATCGCTGGAATCCATCTCTGAAAAACTGGGGTTCAGTGATCAAGCCGGCTTCACCAAAGCGTACCGATCCTGGACAGGGCAAACCCCCGGTGATGTCCGAAAGAAAGCCCGAAACAAAAAGTGAGCAAAGTCTCTTCACCTTGATGTCGTTCACGGTTTGAGCAAAATCCTGCCCCCACTACCGCTTTAGACAAAAATGGTGCCGTCACCCGCAATGACGGCACCTCCTCCTTCCCCGTCTAATAACCCTGCAATTGTGGGCTCAACGCCTATGACCAAGGGAACTACGCAAGTCCGATCGAATGCCCTCATCGGTGATGTCTGCAACCTAACGACAACAATGACCGCAAGACAGAGGACGAATGAATGAAACTCAGTAACCTCAATACCAACGTGCGCAAGCTCGGCCCCGCCGTAGCCGCTGCAGCACTGATGGCTGGTGGTGCGAGCAACGCAGCAGCAGAACAAGTCTCAACCGAACTGGCCTTTGAATGTCCGTTTCCGCTGATTGGCACCCAACCCATTCGCGCGCAAATCAGTGCTGACATTCCCGCCGTAGCATCTGTGGGTGAACCAACCCCACAATTTGAAGTGACTGCGATTACCGTGGTCAATGACGATGCCCGCACCGGTTTGAAACTCGTTGGCTCCGAAACCGTCGAAGGCGTCGCCACAAGCACAAACAACATCATTACGGCTGGCCGTGCTCTGGAGCAAATTGTCACCCTGCAGATTCCGCCTACCGCTATTCCTGCCGAAACTGGCGAGTTCAATGTGCCAGCCTCGGGTGTGGCGCCCGAAATCCTGTTCACCGCCGATGACATCGGCCAGGCTGAAATTCGCGTTGGCGCTTTACAGCTCGAGCTGATCGCGCGTACCGCGAACGGTGACATTGCTCCAGCACCCATCGGTGAAATCACCACCGACTGTGTGCAGCTGCCGAACCAGAACAACCTTCTACAAACCATCACCGTCGCTGGTGAGGTCGTCGAAACACCACGCATCAGCGTGGATACTCAAGAACTGGCCTTTGGTTCCGTACAGGCAGGTTTGAGCGCTCAGCAGTCTGTTTCTATCCTCAGCACCGGCAGTGCCGCGCTGGGTATCAACAACATCAGCATCAGCGGCCCTGATGCGCAACTGTTTACCCAAACCAGTGATTGCGGCTCTTCCCTGGCTCCAGATGCATCTTGTAGCGTTAACGTAACCTTCGCACCAAGCACCGACGGCACGCGTAACGCCACTCTCACCATTGAGTCTACCGATGCCGACAAGCCAAGCATCGACGTTGCCCTATCAGGCCGAGGCACTCTGGCACCTACACCTGAAATTGCCGTTACCCCGGGTTCTGTAGATTTGGGCCGCGTCCAGGTTGGCACCAGCAAATCAGAGCAAGTGAGCATTGCCAACAACGGCAACGCCGCTTTGCAGATCGACAGCATTGCGCTGACAGGCTCCAATGCCAGCGACTTCACCCAAACCAACAACTGCACCACGGTCGCTGCGGGTGCTAGCTGCTCTGTCGAGCTGAACTACACAGCGGGCGCTGCTGGCGTGAGCACCGCAGCCCTGGTGATCCGCTCCAGCGATACCGAAAATGCCGAAGTGACTGTACCTGTCACCGTTGAAGCCTTTGAAGAACCCACAGGCGGCACTGAGCTTGAGCTGCTATTGGGCCTTGAAGGTTCCACTCTAATCGCCGCGAATGGTGGCAGCCTGCCACTGAACGGCACTATCGCCACGTTGCTTGATCTGGCCTCTGGTACTTTCGAAGCAGACACGCAGGTGAACCCAACGTCTGGCAACTTCACCATCAAGGTACTGTGGAGCAAGATGCACGCAGCGGCCAACGTTGAATTCGAGCAAGCCGGGCTGACCACCGGCTCTCTGGTCGATGGCAAGCTGACCGCTAACTCCCCGCTTTACGTGAAAGTGCCCAAGGTTGCGATCAAACTCTTCGGCCTGCCAGTGCGCATCGGTGGGGGCGATCAGTGCCGCACCAGCACTCCAGTTGATATTCAGCTAACCAGCCCCGAAGGCTCCAACTTCTCGCCAGCAACCGGCGGCAACGTAACCGGTGTTTACGACCTGCCACCGCTCGAGAACTGTGGCCTGCTGACCAGCCTGCTAAACAAGTTCATGTCTGGCCCGGGTAATACCATCAGCCTGAACCTGACTCCGCAATAAGTTCTGAAAGTTCCGGCCATGCCGGGAATCGGGCACAAACGGCAAAGCCGTTTGTGCCCCACAAGCACGACAAAAAAATCAATAACAAGGGATACTGATATGAAAAGCCTGAAAAAAACCGCGTTGGTGCTGGCTGTCGCCGGGCTCCCGTTAGCTGCCCAAGCTGACCTAAAGCCACTTGAAGACGCTCACATGAGTAATGTTACCGGCCAGGCCGGTGTCACCATCGAGCTGGAAACTAAACTCTCCATCGACGAATTCATCTACACCGATGAAGGCTCATTCTCCATCAAGGACATCAAAATTGGTGGTGCAAACCGTACCGATCTGTTTGAAGAAATCACCAATTTCCGCGACGTGCTGTTTGGCGGGGCTAACGATCTGATCGACAACATCAAGATCGATATCGACGTGGCTGCAGACGGCGATGCCATCATCAATATCTGGCCCATCACCGCCGCCCCGATCGATTTTGGCGTTAGTACCGGCAACTGGTCGCTGCAAGGCGCCACCGATTCTACCCTGCTGGCAAGCAACTTCAGCATGGTGGGTGCGTTCACCAAGGTCGGCCTCCATATCGATACAGCGACCGATACACTTAACCTGAAAACACAGGTCGGCATTTCAGATCTGGATGTCGATGTTGATTTTCTGGCACTGGGCATCCGCGATTTGAAAATGACCGGCGCGGACTACATGGGCACCAAGCTTGATGGGTCAGCAGCGAATCCCAGCGTTTTGACACTGGGTGCCAACATCGACATGGATATATACAAATCCACTCGTTTGGCCGACCCCACTCAAGATGCATTGGCGATTGATCTGAACACCTTTGCGGCAGACATGTCGATTGGCGATGTTCTGGTTGGCGGAACCTCGATCGGCTCCGTCATGCTCGACAACCTGGTGGTTGAGAACACCACCATGCGGATTTACGGTCACTAAAACACAGTCAGAGGGCTCGGCCGTCCCGAGCCCTCGTTACATCAAAGGAAAACGCTGCAAAACAGTGTAAACCGAACCGTTTGGCCCTTGGTTACTTTCATACAACACAAATTCCGGAACGGACATAGTGCCGAACTCTTCCTCACCGCGCGTCTCAATGAACTCCTTAACCGAGCCCGCGTCGCGCCCAAATCGGCTTAACGTAATGTGCGGCTGGAAATGACGATGCTCGACACTGGTGCCCTCTGTTTGCAACTTATCCCGCAATTGCCGATGCAGATTAACCAACGGTGATTCCGGCGCCACGCCCGCCCAGAGAATCTTCGGTCGCTCTGGTGAGCCAAAACACCCCAACCCTCTGACCGTTAATTCAAACGATGACTCCACTACAGAAGTTGCCGCGCCAACCAAGCCGGGTACCGCATCATCTGCAACATTTCCCAAAAACACCAACGTCAGATGCAGCTGCTCATAACTCTGCCAGCGCGCAGACTGCACCGGCACTTGAACCTTCAGCAAGCGCTGTTTGATGTCCGGCGCAATTTCAACTCCGAAAAACACCTTGGGCATACCCAGCCTCCTAAGGGCAATTGAGCCAATGGCAACACGCTTTCACTCTGAAATAGTTGCCATCATAACGACATAACGCCAGCATAATACGTTCACGTAAACGTGGCACTCAAAAGGAACAACCATGCTTTGGATCTTACTCGCCATCGTTGCACTGCTCATTGTTGCCACCTTTGTATTGTTCCGGGTTCATGATCTGTCTCACCTGGACGGACACGAATGGGCAACTAACGAAGTTTCCCCACACCCCTCCCATGACGAAGTCATCACGCGTATCAAGGAAATGGGCCGCGCGTCCAAAGGGCTGAAAGGCAAGGCTCGGCTCATGGCATTGCGCAAACATCTGGACAGCTTGGGGGAAGACGCCGTCATCGAGTCCGACGTCCGACCTTGCCTGCACCCCAAAGGAGAATGGGTGATTGCTCCCGGAGCAGACTCGAAACGGCGGGTACTCTACATTCATGGAGGTGCCTGGACAGCGGGCAGCCCAAAGAGCCACCGAGCGGTGACCAACCGGTTCTCCCGGCTCGCCAATGCAGCCGTCTTTGCCGTGGATTACCGCTTGATGCCCGAGCACCGCTTCATAGACGGTATCATCGATTGTCGGGAAGCCTATACCTGGCTGCTGGATCATGGGCCTGAAGGGAAAGCGAAAGCCGAGTTTGTGGTCGTGGCCGGGGATTCTGCCGGCGGCAGCCACACGCTGTCGCTTATCGCCTGGTTGCGGGACAACGGCATTCGCATGCCGGATGCGGCGATCGCCCTGTCCCCATCCACCGATCTGACACTGACCGCGCCAAGCAATCGCGACAACATTCGAACCGATTTGATGCTCGGGCCGGTGTTCGGCGGATTGTCGAAAATCCCTTTACCGGTGGTTTGGTGGGGAACGCTTGCAGCCTTCCGCTTGTCTCCGACCAATCCCGTGGCATCCCCGCTGCGCGGCAACCTTGCTGACTTGCCACCCACCCTGATTCACGCCAGCACCACGGAAATGCTGCTGGACAACGCAGCGCGATACGCCGCCAAAGCGAAAGCGGAGGGATCACCCGTGGAGCTGCATACCTGGCAAAACATGGTGCACGTTTGGCACATGTTTACCCCTCTGTTACCGCAGGCCGAAGAAGCGTTTGAAGATATTGCCCAATTTCTGAAGCGGGTAGAATCCGGAACGGCCTGACGACCTGCAGCAACGATCGCTCGGGTCAGCTCTTGGCCCGGGCTTTCTTCTTGCGGACGTACAGCACTTTATTGACTCTGGCGACAACCTCCCCGGAATCATCAACAACATCGAGGGTCCATTCAGGCAGGTACTTATCACCGTCTGCGGTTGCCTGCCGGATCTCCTCGAGCTTTTCATCGGTCAGCTCAAAGTGAGCCGTAACACGCCCCTTCCCCGGCCTGACAAATTCAATGCTCGCCGCTTTGTCCCACACCACATAATCATTGCCCAATTTGCGCATGAGCAGCAGCATGTACATCGGATCAACCATGCTGTAGAGCGAACCACCAAAGTGGGTTCCCACATAGTTGGTGTTATACCAACGTTGCTTCATTTCCACCGTGGCGGTGGAGAAGTCATCCGCAATATGGGTGGCCTTGATGCCGGCCCCCAGGTAGGGCGCAAACGTATTCATCACGTGACGCATGGAGCTGGCACTGGCAAACCAGCGTCGAATTGTTGAATTCATCAGGTTCCTCGGCGTATTGAAAGTATTGCAGACGTTTTAACGCGCGCTATCTTCCAGCAAGATAATCGAGGACTCAACCTAATTTCATACAACCGTTTGAATTATTGCAGCCCCATTAGCGCTAACTGCATTGCAATCACAAGCATCATCACGCCGATCAAGCCGTCGATAACGCGCCAAACCCTCGGGCGAGACAGAATCGGCGCCATCGACGACCCGAACCACGCCAGCCCACCGAACCACAACACAGACGCACTGCTGGCACCGACCAAAAACCCGTTGGTACTTGACTGTTGAGCTCCCACCGCAGGCACTAACAGCAAGGTGTCTAAATACACCTGTGGATTCAGCAGTGTCACTGCCAGTGTGGTCAGCAAGACGCCTTTCAAACTGCGCCCTTCTTGCTGCTTTGCGGTCAGCGCCGCTCGCCCCCAGCCAACCCGAATGAATGCCTGAACCGCCAGCCAGCCTAAAAACACCACACCCAACCAACGCAGAATCTCCAGCCCCTGCGGCATGGCTGTCAACGCGGCGGATACACCAAACATTCCGAGCGTAAACAACACAATATCCGATATTGTGCACACCCCGGCCGACCACCAATGATGCTCTCGACGAATGGACTGACTGAGCACATAGGCATTCTGGGCACCGATAGCCACGATAAGGCCACCACCCACAAACAAACCGGTCAAATAGCTTTCAAACACGCGTCATTCCAAATGTCAGGAGTCTAAAAAGGGGTTATCGGCGAACGCCAAACCAAGAAGGGTAATTCAACAGAAAATACAGTGCCAGGATATCGTAAACCGCATGCCAAACCATCACCATAATCAAACTGCCACTGAGCTGATAGCTGGCGCCCAAGATCAATCCCAACCCGGTAGCCATAACGAAATACGTCAGAGAAACGTAGTGCACCAGACCAAACAACAGTGACGCGGCCATCACCGAGGTCCAGGGCCCGGTATGCTGCAACAACCAACCCTGTATGGCACCTCGAAATAACAATTCTTCCCCGACACCGGCCAGCAACGACAACAACACGAGCGTCGGCCAACGGTAACTCCCGGCAAACTCATACAGCGCCTGCATTTGCTCACTGAGGTTATCCGGGAACAGCCAGGTGAGTTTGGTGAGCTGCAACAGGAACAGGTATGTGACCATGGCCCCGACAGCGCCGAAGGCGAACGATTTCACCAGGCCCAAATCTGCCGTCAGGAGCGGGATGTCAAACAGCCATATTGCCAAGGCTCCGACCACTCCAATACCGCCCTGAAATAACAGGGCGGTGACGGGGGAGATGGAAGAGCCTTGGCGCTGGGTCATAACTCAGTTAGCGAACAGATCCTTGATCGGGAACAGATCGTCATAGTCCGGCGCCTGCTTCTGGGCTTTGGCCTGGAAGGTTTTCATCATATCGGTCGGACGGAACATACCCGCCTGCCAGGTGGCCATGTACTTCAGGCTGTCTTCAACACTGTGGTCACGGCTGAAGTTCAGCATTTCCTTGCAGCCGGTCACCGCCAGCGGCGAATTGGCAGCAATTTGTGCGGCGATCCCCAGCACGGCCTCGACCATTTCTTCCTGACTGTCGTACACACTGTTCACAAAACCAAGACGCTGGGCTTCTTCGGCACCAAACTTCCGGCCGGTGTAGGCCAGCTCGCGCACGACACCTTCAGGCATCAACTTCGGAAGACGCTGCAGCGTACCCACGTCAGCCGTCATGCCGAGCTCGGTTTCTTTAATGGTGAAATAGGCATCTTTGGTGCAGTAACGGCTGTCCGCCGCACACACCAAATCCAGCGCGCCACCAATACATCCACCGTGAACCGCCGCCAACACAGGTAAACGCACCTTTTCCAGAGACGTCAGTGTATCTTGCAGCTGCAGCACCACACGGCGCAGGTTTTCTGCCATACGACCGGGATCACCGCTCATCGGTACGGATTTCGGATCGGAGAACACGGCCAGATCCATGCCGGCAGAAAAATGCTTACCCGTAGAAGAAATAACGATCACCCGGGCGTTGGTGCTGGCTTCAATATCTTGCACGCAGCGAGGCAGCTCCAACCAGAAGGCCTTGTTCATGGAGTTCATGGCTTCTGGGCGACTGAACTGCACGTGCGCAACGTGGTCTTTGACTTCAACATTAAAGCTTTCGTAGTTGGCGAGTTCCGACACGGTGTGGCTCCTTTAAATGTATGTCCGAGGATGTTTTTATTGCTGGCTGATATTCAGCTCTGTATTCGGTAGCACGCACATTACCTCGAAACGAGTTCCTAGGGAACGCCCTCCAAACTTGCGGATCACAGAGGTCATGGTCCAGACTCACCATTGATAGTTCAAATTTTGAACAGAAGGAGATCGAGCCATGTACCAGAACATTCTCGTTCCTGTTGACCTCAGCCACTTGGACAAACTGGCGAAAACCCTCAACACCGCCATCGACATGGCCAAGCATTATCAAGCCAGGCTCTGCTACGTCTCCGTCACAAACAGCACGCCCGGCGCAGCAGCTCATAACCCAAAGGAACTCGCCAGCAAACTCAGCGAGTTTGCCGATGAACAAGGGGCATCTCACGGTATACAAGCCAGTGCCATGGTACTTGAATCGGTGGATACCGCTGTCGAGCTCGATGACAAGCTGCTACAGGCGATTAAAGATACGGACACCGATCTTGTTGTCATGGCGTCACACCCACCGGGGTTGGGTGATGCGCTGCACCTGCTGAGATCTAACGCGGCCGAGATCGTCAAGCACAGCAAAATCTCGGTGTTCGTGGTGCGCTAATAAACTAACGACCATCGCCTTTTACACCGAGCCGATCCAGATACAGATGCAACTCCTGCTCGCTGATGTTCACGTATTCCAGCACCCGGCCGTAAAGCATCACTGTGGGCACGTTGCGCCCTCCCAGTTCCTTTTGGGTTTCACTGAGGACGTAGAGTATCGTCCTCTCTGTTTTTGTGAGACCATCCCGCGCATCGGGGATAACCTCGTCTATTCCGCGTAAACTGCTCATATTTCTGAATCCGGTAAGCTGCCCATGGAAATCAAAGTCAATTATCTCGACAACCTGAGGCTCGAGGCCAAATTCGACGACTTTACCGTCGTCTCAGACCAGCCTGTTCGCTACAAAGGGGATGGATCTGCGCCCGGCCCGTTTGATTATTTTCTGGCTTCTTCAGCCATGTGTGCCGCTTACTTTGTAAAGGTTTACTGCAACGCCCGGGACATCCCGACCGACAACATCCGTCTGTCCCAGAACAATATTGTAGACCCGGAAAACCGCTACAAACAGATCTTCAAAATCCAGGTGGAGTTGCCGGAAGACATTTCCGACAAAGACCGCCAGGGCATTATCCGCTCCATCGACCGCTGTACCGTAAAGAAAGTGGTACAAACCGGCCCGGACTTTCAGATTGAAGTGGTGGAAAACCTGGATGAAGACGCCCAGTCCCTGCTGAACGTTGGCTCCAGCGACAATACAAGTACCTACATTGAAGGCAAAGATCTGCCCCTTGAGCAGACCATTGCCAACATGACCGGCATCCTTGCGGATCTGGGCATGAAGATCGAGATCGCTTCCTGGCGCAACATAGTGCCCCACGTTTGGTCTTTGCACGTTCGCGATACGGCGGCGCACATGTGCTTCACCAATGGCAAAGGTGCCACCAAAGAAGCCGCGCTGGCATCCGCACTGGGCGAGTTCATCGAGCGCTTGAATTGCAACTTCTTCTATAACGACCAGTACTTCGGTCAGGACGTTGCCAACAGCGAGTTCGTGCATTACCCGAACGAGAAGTGGTTCCAGCCGGGTCCCGAGGGCGAACTGCCTGAAGGCATTCTGGACGACTACTGCCTGGGCATCTACAACCCCGACGGCGAATTGCTGGGCACACATCTGTTCGACACCAACTCAGGCACACCTGAACGTGGCATTTGCAGCATTCCCTATGTGCGCCAGTCCGACGGAGAAACCGTTTATTTCCCGTCTAACCTGATCGAGAACCTGTTCCTAAGCAACGGCATGAGCGCCGGTAACACATTGCAGGAAGCGCAGGTCCAATGCCTGTCAGAAATCCTCGAGCGCGCCGTCAAGAAAGAGATCATCGAGAACGAAATCGCTCTACCGGACGTGCCGGATGAAGTGCTGGCCAAATACCCGGATATCGTGGAAGGCCTGAATGCGCTGGAAGAACAGGGTTTTCCGGTGTTGGTCAAAGACGCCTCTCTGGGCGGCCAATTCCCGGTTATCTCGGTCACGGTGATGAATCCGAAAACCGGCGGTGTCTTTGCCTGCTTTGGCGCCCACCCCAGTTTCCAGGTGGCACTGGAGCGCAGCCTCACTGAATTGATGCAGGGCCGAAGCTTTGAAGGTCTGAACGATCTGCCGGCACCCACCTTCAATACCATGGCGGTCACGGAACCCAACAACTACGTGGAACACTTCATCGATTCCAGCGGTGTCGTGTCCTGGCGTTTTTTCAGTGCCAAATCCGACTACGACTTTGTGGAATGGGACTTCTCCGGCACCAACGAAGAAGAAGCCAAAGCGCTGTTCGGTATCCTCTCCGACATGGGCAAGGAATGCTACATGGCAGTCTTTGAAGACCTTGGCGCTCCGGTTTGCCGGATTCTGGTACCCGGGTACTCCGAAGTGTACCCGGTGGAAGACCTGGTCTGGGACAACACCAACATGGCGCTGGCCTTCCGGGAAGACATTCTCAACCTGCACCGCTTGAACGAAGACGAGTTAACGAGTCTGGTGGAGCGTTTGGAAGAAGCCGAGCTGGATGTCTACATGACGATCGTTACGCTGATCGGCATCGAGTTTGATGAGAACACCGTGTGGGGCCAGCTCACTATTCTGGAGCTGAAACTGCTGATCTATCTGGCTCTGGGTGAACTCGAAGAAGCACTGGAACTGGTCGAGATGTTCCGACAGTTTAACGACAACACGGTGGAGCGCGGCTTGTTCTATCAGGCCATGCAGGCCGCTCTGGAAGCCACACTGGACGAAGAACTGGAATTGGAAGATTACCTGTATAACTTCCGCCGCATGTTCGGCAGCGAAGTGATGGATGCGGTAGTCGGCTCCATCGATGGTTCAGTTCGCTTCTACGGGCTGGAAGAAACCAGCATGAACCTGGAAGGCCTGGACAGGCATTTGAAGATGATCGAGAGCTACAAGAAGCTGCACGCGGCAAGAGCCAAAGCCGCAGGCATTTAACTTCTGCAGCACCGCTTTATAACGCCGGAAAGGCGCCTTAGCGCGTATTTCCGGCCTGCACCACTTCCCTTCCAATCACTCTTAGCACGCCTTGTTTACAGACCGCTTCGAACGGTGTGGTACCGGCTTCGTCGCCATCCACGGTAACGGGTTTCGTTTGTTGCGTGTGCACCTGGCACACCGGGCTTTTCACCTGAACCACGGTACTGGTTCGTCTTGGTGTTTCTCCGTTCAGCCGAACCATCAAGAAGGCAAAGAGTAACTGCAACATGGGCCTCGGTTTCACCGCCACGATATTCAATTGACCATCGTTGGCGGCGGCTTCGGGAATTTCATGCCCGCCACCAAAAAAAGCGCCCGAGGCGATCGCAATCGACAACCAGCGACCTTTCATCGCCGATTTATCCGTTTGTATTTCCGCGTGAAACCCTCGCTGTTCACCAATCTGACGAAAAAGCGTGGCCATATAACTGAACTGGCCCAACCATTTTTTAGTCGGTGAATCCGCCTCGCGGGCCGGCAAGGTACCCAGCCCGATGTGGGCAACGTTCAAAAACATCCGCTCGCCAGCCACGGCAACATCAACCTTTTGGATCGGCCCGTCAGCAACCAGCCTGGCAATTTGCTCCGGCTCTGCCGGGATGTTCAGGTTCCTGGCAAAATCGTTGGCCGTTCCGGACGGCAGCACGGCCAAAATCGCATCGGCTTCCAGACAAATTTCAGCGACACCGTTAACCGTGCCATCGCCTCCGGCCGCCATCAGGCAATCGCCTTTAGACACCCGGCCGCGCCACTTCTCCTGCTCATCCAGATGGCAAACTTCGACATCGGTTATCCCCTGCGCTTGCAAATGCTCAAGCCAGAAATCTGCATTCCGGGTTCCGTCTCCAGACCCGGGACTGTCCACAAGCCAATGGGCCATCACGTCCTCTCTAGTAAGAATTAGCCATCCTTATTTGATAGCATGAATAGCTCATTTATTCCTGCAGGAACGATTACCGTATGGCAACGCGCGTCACGCTTCACTATTGCACCGGCTGCAACTGGCTATTGCGCTCGGCCTGGATGGCCCAGGAGCTGCTAACCACCTTCGACGGAATGATTGACGAACTCACCCTGAAACCGGGCACGGGCGGTATTTTCGAGGTGTATGTCAACGACACCCGAATCTGGTCGCGCAAAGAGCAAGGGGGCTTTCCGGACATCAAACAGCTGAAACAACGGGTTCGCGATCAGATCGCCCCGGAGCACTCTCTGGGGCATACCGATGCCCACTCACCGCAATCAGGCTCTACCCCCTGAGCGGGGAATGCCACCGAAACTCAGTGATCCATCCCTGAATGATGCGAGTGATCCATGACCTTGGCATCTAAGGGCTGAACGTCCAGCTTGACGGTAACATCTTCCGCATTTTCGAAATCCAGCTGGACCGGAATCGCTTCACCTTCCATCAGGGGCTTTGTCAGCTGCTCCAGCATCAGGTGGTAACTGCGGGGCTTTAACTCCACCGTGCTGCCTGCCGGAATTTCCAAACCGTTGGCAAGCGTTTGCATACGCATCATACCTTCATGCATCGAGGTTTCGTGGATCGAGACATGGCCAGCTCGGGGGCTTTCCGCCCCGACCAGTCGCACTTCGTCAGCTCCGTTATTTGTGATGGTCATGTAACCCACGCCCATTGGCGTGCCCGGAGGTGTCGGGCGGCTCCAGGCATTATGAACTTCGATGGCACCGTTTGCAGGGTGACCATTATGATGCTGATGATCTGCTGCCACGGCCTGGGGTGCCAGAATGGAACAGGACAGCAATAAGGCGGTTGTCAGGGAATTCCGTTGGATCATGATGTCTCGCGCAGTCGAAGGTAACTTTATAGGTGCCCCCTAGTGTTGTTGTCTCCAGTACATTTGGCAAGACGTGCACACTGACCGGCGGGGCTCTGCCCGCCGGATTTTCAGCTAGCTTTACTCAAAGCATCAACCAGCGCTCCAAGAAACCGCGAGGCTTCCCCGCCCGTTGCCGCCCGGTGATCGAAGGTAAGCGACAAGGGAAGAATGCGACGAATAGTCGCAGCACCCTTGTAAGGAACAACCTTGTCTCGCATGCGGCCCGCGCCGACAATCGCTACCTGAGGCGGACTGACGATGGGGTTGGCGTACTGCCCGGTCATAGTGCCGAAATTAGATAAGGTAATGGTCGCGCCCTGCATTTCCTTCGGGGGAATCTTCCGCGAGGCAACCGACTCTCTAAGATTTTCCAAGCCTTGTCTCAAATCTTTTAAGCTGCGATGCGTAATATCCCTCAACACCGGCACAAACAAGCCTTCAGGGGTATCAACCGCAATTCCAACATGCACTTCGTCCAGCAGTTGGCGGCTCAAGTTGTCGCCGTCAAACCAGCAATTGAGTTCCGGAACCGCGGCACAGGCTTTGCCAATGGCCTGCACCAGCCGCATGGTGGTGTCTGTACCTTTCTTCCAGTCGCCGACATCCACATCCTCAAAAATCGACACAGGTACAACCTGGGCATGGGACAGTGCCATGTTCTTGGCCATAGTTCGGCGGGTGCCTCGCAACGCTTCGGCATCACCCAGCTGTTTCTGATGGCTGGCTTGCTTGTATACGTCATCGTTGGTGATCAACCCGCCCGGGCCACTGCCTTTGATGCTTTCCAGGCTAACCCCAAGCTGCTGAGCCAGTGCCCGGACTCCCGGCGTCGCGCGATTCGACCGAGCCCGCTTGCTGGACGCAGCCGCGCCGACAATGAAGGTATCCTGCTGCGCCGTTTTACCCTCCCCCTTTGCTGACGATTCCAGCTTGCCCACAACGGTTCCGGAATCTTCATCATCACCTTCATAGGCCAGCAAGGGTTCACCGGTATGAATGATGTCGCCAGCCTCGCCATAGAGCTTGGCAATCACACCCGCTTGCGGCGAAGGCACTTCGACAATGGCTTTGGCGGTTTCCACACTGACCAACACCTGATCCACCTCTACGGTATCGCCCACTTTCACGTGCCACTCAACAATTTCGGCTTCCGGTAGGCCTTCACCCAGATCTGGGAGTCTGAAATTTTTCATTCTTATCGCTCCTACAACCCGATCACCTGCTCAACGGCGTGCACGATGTCTTCTACTTTTGGCAAATAATTCTGTTCGTTCCGGTAGTAAGGCATCACCGTGTCGTAGCCGGTCACTCTGATGACCGGCGCCTGTAAATCCAGAAAAGCGGATTCCGCAATAGACGCGGCAATCTCGGCACCGACACCCCCATTGCGGCACGCTTCATGGACGATCACCGCCCTGCCCGTTTTAGCCACCGAGCAAAGTAACGTTTCCCGATCCAACGGGCTGACGGTCGCCACGTCGATCACCTCACACCCCACACCTTGTTCGGCTAATTTATCAGCCGCTTGAAGAGATTCCATGACACACGGGCCCCAGGTAATCAGGGTGACGTCGTCGCCTTCTCGCAAGGTAAAACACGTGTCCAGTGGCAGCGCTTCGCCATTGTTATCAACGCTTTGGGTAACAGCCCGGTAAATCCGTTTAGGCTCAAGGAAGATCACCGGGTCCGGATCTCGAATGGCCGCCAGCAAAAGGCCGTATGCACGCTGCGGAGAACTGGGAATCACCACCCTCAAGCCGGGGATATGGGCGAATAACGCTTCGGTACTTTCGGAATGGTGTTCCGGAGCATGAATGCCACCGCCGAACGGGGCCCGGAACACCAGCGGGCAATGCAGCCGCCCTCGGGTGCGATTGCGCATACGGCTGGCGTGACAAACGATCTGCTCCATCGCCGGATAGATGAATCCCATAAACTGGAATTCCGCTACTGGCTTCAAGCCCTGTGTTGACATGCCAATCGCGGTACCGGCAATCAGGTTTTCCGCCAGCGGTGTATCCATCACCCGCTTGAAACCGAAAGCGTCTTTCAGGCCCAAGGTCGCCCGGAACACCCCGCCATTGGTCGCAATGTCTTCGCCCAACACCACCACGTTTTCGTCTTGCGCCATTTCCCAGTGCAAAGCCATATTGACCGCTTCGACCAGGGTCACATCACGAACGTCTGACTGGCTCATGCCGGACCTCCACGATACTTGTTGGCGATCTGTTCCCGCTGCCCTTGCAACGCCGTCGGCAGGCTTTCAAACAAATAGTCGAGCATTGCGGTGGGTGGTTCGGCCTCTGTCGCCAAATAGGCTTCTACGGCCTCATCGATCGTCTTTTTGGTTTCGGCCTGCAACGCCTTTTCCTGATCCGGGCTCCACAGATCATTGCTGTACAACCAGTTTTGCAGGCGTTTGACTCCGTCCTTTTCCCAAGCCTGCTTAAGCTCTTCGGCACTGCGGTAACGAGTAGCGTCGTCGGCGGTGGTGTGGTCACCCAGCCGATAGGTTACGGCTTCAATAACAGCGGCTCCCTTGCCGTCGTGGGCGCGTTTGAGGGCGTTTTCTAAAGCTTCTGCGCAGGCGAAGTAATCGTTGCCATCGACAATGTGGCCGGGCAATCCGGCGCCAATGGCTTTCTGGGCGATGGTTTCAGCGCCGCTTTGCAGACTGCGCGGGGTCGAAATGGCCCATTGGTTGTTAATAACAACGAAGACCACGGGTAAATGCCAGGCGCCGGCCAGATTCAGGCTTTCCATAAAGTCGCCTTTCGAGGTGCCGCCATCGCCGATGCAACAAACAACGGCCCGGTTCTCGCCGCGAATGCGAAATGCCGATGCAACGCCCACGGCGTGGCCGCACTGAGTGGCAATCGGAACAGCAATGGGTAAATCTTCGGGGCAGTTCTGCCACGCACACCCGCGCTCGTCGCCCCCCCAATACAGCAACAATTCTTTCAGCGATACGCCCCGAAGAAGATGGGCAGCTTGATCGCGATAATAGGGTACAAAGACATCGGTCTTGGCCATGCTCTGGCCAATGGCCGTGCCAATCACTTCATGGCCAAGCACAGAAGGATAAGTACCACATTTGCCGGTACGTTGAAGCGCAATCGCTTTGGAATCCAAGGTGCGTGCCAGCACCATATTTCGGTAGGCAGCCAGCACACGCTCTGTGTTACCGGCCTGGCTCGGCAAGTCACCGAGTGGCGTGCCGTCATCATCCAGATAGCGCGTGCTATCCACATGAAACTCAAGAATTTCTCTCATCCCATCCTCCTGCCACGGCTGTAAGATATAAGCCTGACCGAATCCATGCCTGCTTGTGGCGGGCACGTCCAGCGTTGGAGTGTTCGTCTTGTTTTTAGCGTGGGTTGCACGCTGCGGGATTAAACAGAGTGTCCACGACACTCTGTTTAATATTTAGACGATGGGGTGAAATAGATCAAATAGGGGCGTTCAGGCTTTCTTGACGAACTCGGATTTCAGTTTCATCGGGCCGATGCCGTCTACCTTGCAGTCAATATCGTGATCGCCATCGACCAAACGGATGTTTTTCACTTTGGTACCCACTTTTACAACAGAGCTGGAACCTTTTACCTTCAGATCTTTGATCACGGTAACCGTATCACCATCCTGCAGTTCGTTTCCGTTGGCGTCCCGAATGACCTTTCCGGCGTCGGCCTCCGCCTGCTCCGCTTCCGTCCATTCGTGGGCGCACTCCGGACAAACCAGTTGAACGCCGTCTTCATAGGTGAATTCAGAATCGCACTTAGGGCACGGAGGCAGCTGAGACATTAGCATTTCCTGTTAATTAAATGAGATCAGGATTATAACACCACTCGAAAAGTTGTTCTCACAGACGAAGCCATAACAGGTAAACTGCCCCGTAAGCCAACGAACGCAAGGAAACCGACATGCCGATCTGGGTTGACGCCGACGCCTGCCCCGTCCCTATCAGGGAAATCATCTGCCGCGCAGCCATCCGCTGGAAGGTTCAGACCACGTTCATTGCGAACCATGTGATTACGCTGCCACCAAGCCCGTTTATCAGCCGCCGTCAGGTGCCTCAGGGTTTCGACGTTGCCGATAACGAGATTATGGATCAGATGACAAAAGGCGATCTGGTCATCACCCAGGATATCCCACTGGCGGCGGAAGCCATCGAAAAAGGGGCAACCGTGTTTAACCCACGGGGACAGGCCTTTACGAAAGAAAATATTCGCCAGCGCTTGGCGATGCGGAACTTTATGGAAGAAATGCGGAATGCGGGACAGGTCACTGGTGGGCCGGCACCATTCGGCCAGGCTGACCGCAAAGAGTTTGCCAATCAGCTGGATCGATGGCTGCAGAAGAATACTCGAAAAAACTGATCAGATGAGCGCCATTAGCGCTGCGGCGAACACGGCCAATGCTACGGCACAGGCAGCCAGTTTAATCCCTTCTAATGCTTCCTGCTGCATACTGCCTCCTCGACAATGCTCAAGCCAACTCACAAATGATAATCAATATCATTTGTGAGAGCAAGTCAATCGCCTCCAGAAAAGCAGTCTCAGAATGGGTCGTTGGTGCGTTCTGTTTTGTCGAACTGCGGAAGCGCGTCAGTAATATCAAACCACTCCGCTTTCGACCCAACATAGATATGCCGAGCCGGCTTGGTCGAAATAGGCTCATTGATCACACCGATGCGCAGGCGAAGAATGCCTGAAATAGCATCCAGCCGGCTGTACAGGTGGCTGCCGCAACGGCTGCAGAAAGCGCGATATTTGCCCGGACGGGACTCGTACTCGGTCACCAGCTCTTCGCCCGTCACATAACGAAAACGCACTTTCTGAACCGGCGCACTGGCCGAGAAGGCGCTGCCATGAGCCCGGCGGCATTGTCTGCAATGGCACAGAGAAATCGGGCCAAGGGCACCTTCATATTCGAACCGAACATCGCCACACAAGCACCGACCTGTATACATCACCTTCTCCCGCACCATCTGAAATAACCGGCGCAGATCATACCGGCTCAGGGCTGAATTACTAGCCCGACGCCAGATTAATCTATGCGCTTACAATGCGTATTCGTTATCCAGGTAATCCAGAATCTGCTTGGACTCAAATAACTTCACACCGGTGTTCGGGTCTTCCAGATACGGCACCTGAACCCGACCGTGTTGTTGGAAGAATGCATCCCGTTTACCGCCCGGAGCAGGCTTGTACGGGCCCGGCTTGATCCGCTGAAATGCGGGACCGGCCTCGGTCCAGTGCTCTTTACCTAAATTGTGCAGGGTATATGGAAGCTCGAATTCGCAGAGTTTTTCTCGAACCAGACGCGAGAACGGGCTACCTTCGAAGCTCCACAGGTGCAAACTCTGCTCCGGCCGCTTGGCACGCTCTACTCGCATGCCTCTAAGCTCGCTGCTCGCAGACCCTGCCGCCCCCCATATAAATTGCCCCGCTTTCTCCTCGTAATACCCCGGCACCGGCCGGCCACCGTATTGACGGAACAGGTACTCGACGATCTGTGCAGATTCGTACATAACCTGCTCTGTATTCGGATCCACCAACAACGGGAACTGCTGCTTTCCGCCCAGCGTCTCGGCCTCACCCCGAAATATCTGGCCACCTTTCGGGCATGGCCGTATATCCACATCCAGATGGAGCGCGGTGAACACTTCACGCACCTTTCGGCAGTATGGGCAGGCTTCAATATCGTATAAAACCAACGGCTTTTCCGGCTGAACAGCCGGCTTCACAACCAGGCATCCCCGCCAGCCAGCGAAGGACGACGTTGCAACAGACTCCAGCACGTTAATGGAATGTTTGATGGATCGAAGCATGGTAAATGACCTTAAACAAGAAGATTTCAGCCATTCTCACACAATTGACTCCGGAACCATTGGCCCCAGAGGCCATCCGTTGGTTCCCCGTAACTCACTGATTCACAAAAACTTGCCGGAGCGCCCAACAAAAACCTTCAGAAACAATACACATAACGTCATTTTTTAACGTCACGTGTAATGTTTCTACATAGTAGAAATAGATGGAATAAGCTATGGTTAGAAAAAACACTACTCACGAGTTCAAGGTATGCAGCGGCGGCATTCACAGGCTAAGACTCGCCTGCAGAGGACACTATCCTCCCCCAAAAACCTGTTGGCAGCGCTGACCGTGCTCGGCACGTTGGCCGGTCCGGCTCTGGCACAAGGTAGCAGCACCACAGATACCTACGCCAACACCCGGCTCTGGGCCTCGGAAATCCGAGCCTATGCCGAGAAATCCCTGAACAACGAAGACTCGCTAAGTGTCGCCGCCATCCCGCTAAACGGCCCGGGCATCGAGCAGTATGTAAACGCTGACCAACTCATGAGCCCAGGCTCTATCATGAAGCTGGTGACTACCTATGCAGCACTGGAACTCTTAGGGCCTACTCATCACTGGAATACTGATTTTCTTACCGATGGCAACATGGTTGGTGACACCCTGGAAGGCGACCTGTACGTTCGTTTTGGTGGAGACCCGAAACTGAACCTTGAGCGCCTGTGGAGCACACTGCGCGAACTCAAAGACATGGGCATTCGTCAGATCACAGGCGACCTTGTTCTGGATGACAGCTATTTCCAGATCGATGGCGGGCTTCCGGTCTTTCATGACAACGGTAACAATCCACACGCGCCATTTCTGGTGGAACCCTCCGGCTATCTAACCAACTTCAACCTGGTGCATCTTCAGGTGAGAGCAGACGAACGCGGCACCCAGGCCTGGGCAACGCCGAACTTACCCGAAGTCACGATTGATAACCGGATAACCGCAGTAGCTGAGGGCCCTTGCCCTTCCCGACGAAACTTTAAGTGGCAACCGGTATTTCACGGCGACCAGAAAGTAACGGTAAAGGTAACCGGTGAATTGCCACAAGGGTGCCGGGCCACGAGTTATATGTCGCTGCTCCCTCAGGATCGTTACTCCGCTTCCACGATCCGCACCTTGTTCTCCGAACTGGGTGTTGTGGTTCATGGTGGCAACCGGTTTGAAGAGACACCTGAAAACGCCCACCTGGTGATGCGGACCACGTCACCCGATTTGGTCACCATGGTGCGGGATATCAATAAATGGAGCAGCAACGTAATGGCTCGACAAATGCTGCTTACCATCGGTGCTGAGCTACGGAAAGAAGATGAGCTGGACGATCGCGTAGCGGGCATTCGCGCCATCTACGAATGGCTTGAAGAAAAAGGCATCAACACCAATGGCATGGTGATCGACAACGGTGCCGGTCTTACCCGCCATGGCCGTATTTCTGCACGGCAAGGCGCGCAGATTCTGCTGCACGCATGGAACAGTCGTTACGCATCGGATCTGATGACTTCTATGCCGATCATCGCGATGGACGGCACGATGGCACGCAGACTGAGGAACACGGGGCTAAGAGGCGAAGGTCGCATCAAAACCGGTTACCTGCAGGATGTTCGCTCAATTGCCGGTTTTGCCAGAGACAATAACAATACCACGTGGGCCGTGGTCGGCATGGTGAACAATGATCCGGCCTGGAATGGTGGGGCGGTACTTGATCGAGTTCTGCATTCATTGCATTACCGGCCGCCTGTAGGCACGTCGCTGTCCCAATCGCCGGTTACCAGCCAGTCGTCCTCTATTCAGTAACTCTCCAGTCTGCGACTCATAACGTAAGCCGCCCCGCTGACCGGGGCGGCTCAGGCCACCGACGCCAAGTGATTACGGCGTCACAAAGTCATCCAGCAAGGTCAGTCCCGCAACGCCCGTTTCTGCCAATGTCGCTAGTCGGGCAACCGCCGTATACACCCCATTTGCCAACAGACGAATGGTGCCAGACTTGAACAACACTGACGCCCCATCGGCGGAGGTGATAAACACCACATAATCCCCTTCCGAGACACTCAGATAGCCTGATGACTCACCGTACTCGAAATCGTTCAGCACAGGTTCTGCATCGCCCTGATTGCTGCCCGCACTGGCTGCCGGCACCAGAAATACGTCAACAACCTGGGCCTCGACTGCACCGTGCAGGATTCTGAGCTTCGCTTCGGTCGCTATTCGGCGATTATCGTCGGCAAATACCAGCACATCCAGACCGCTCGCCAGCTCACCCGCCGCGATCACCGTTCTAAGGTCACCGTTAGCCAACGTCAGTGTCGCATCAATGGCAATGGGCGAGATGGCCAGCTCAGGCGTCACTGCGATCCGGGTATCGCCAACCGCCACTTCGACGTAATTCCCGGTGGTTGCGGCACCCGGCACCGTTTGGGTATAGGACACCCCACCCACCGCAGGACTGGCGTTCGGATCGACATTCAGATAAATATCCACGTTGGGCGTAGGCGCCGAAGAATTATGCACAGCACGAAATCCCGCACCGGAATCCTTGTCTAGTATTTCCGACGATTCACTACCATCGACGACTAACAGACTGATAGGGGAATCCCCTTTAACAGTGTTGTCGATCGCGGCGATCAGCAAATCGGAGGCCGCAGGCAAATCGATGGGGCCGCTGTCATAAACAACATTAGTGCTGTCCTTCGGGGTTACACGAATCTGATAGGTCCCTGCCGCAAGTTCCAAAGGGCCGACCGTTTCTCTCAAAGCGAGACTGAAATCCGGCTCAGATGGCAGCGCCGCGCCATCCGCGGTGAGGTAGACCGATACTTCCGTGGCAGCGTCCTCGGCAGCCGGTGAAAGATGCACCACCCGAAGACGCGCGGAATTTTCACTTTCACGCTCGCCACTATCGGTGAGAATCAAAGGTGAAATGCTCTCTGAAACCAACCCCGTCGCAATGACGTCATAACGGGCTCCAGCATCGAACCGGGTGTTCCCAACGGAACTGACCGTCGATTCATCGTCGTCCGGGAGCTGGGCATTCACTTCCACCGAATAATCCCCACTCTCCGGAGTAATTGCTGCCGCTTGTTTGAAACTGGCATCCATGACCAGAGTTTCACCATTGAAGTTTACGCTTACAGAAGGCGCATCGGATACCGCATGCAGCACCCGGATATCCGTAAGAGGTACGCTCGTTCGTTCGGAGCTACCCGAAGACCCATCCGAGCAGCCAGCAAGCATCAATAATCCCGCTAGAATAACGGGTAGGACGGCGATATTTCTCATGATCAGTTTTCCTCGCATCAATAGGAAGGAGCTTAAGGCTTAAGACTTAAAGCAATCGCAAACCGACACTGATTCAATCCATGAGTCATGCGTTAAAGCTAATTACGGCGAGGGCAAGAGAACGGACTTACATTATTTTACATTTTAAATAATAGTGATTTCAGGGTACTCCAGTCGTTTATCTAAAACGAAAAAGGCCGGAAGGGTGATCACCCTTCCGGCCTTTTCACTACAACACCCCACTTAGACGGTCAGATAACCGCCGTCCGCATTGATGCACGCACCTGTGGTGTAGCTGGACGCATTCGATACCAGATACAGAACGGTACCCGCCATTTCGTCAGGATCGGCCACGCGCTTCATGGGGATGTGGGCCATGGCTTGCTTCTTGATGGCTTCGTTGGTGGTCAAGGCACTGGCGAATTTGGTGTCCGTCAAGCCGGGCAATAAGGCGTTAACCCGCACATTCTGCTGCCCCAACTCCATGGCGAACGATTTGGTCATCGAGATCACGGCAGCCTTGGTGACGGAGTAAATGCCCTGAAAATGCCCCGGATTCACACCGTTCACAGACGCTACGTTAACGATAGAGCCACCGCCATTTTTCTTCATCAGCTGCGCACCGCGGGCGCACATGAAGAAATAACCACGAATGTTCACGTCCACCGTTTTCTGGAAAGCACCTAGATCGGTGTCTTCGACCGGGCCAAAGTACGGGTTGGCCGCCGCGTTATTCACCAGAATATCCAGTTTACCGTGGGCCTTGGCGATGTGTTCCCACGTGGTTTCGATCTGGTCCATCTCACCAATGTGGCAAGCAACGGCTTCGGCACTGCCACCCGCTTCGCGAATGCTGCTGGCAACGGTTTCACAATCATCAATTTTACGGCTGCTGACAATCACGTGGGCACCGTAGGTGGCCAAAGTACGGGCAATACTTTCGCCGATGCCACGGCTGGCGCCGGTTACTAAAGCGACTTTGCCAGTCAGATCAAACAGGTTCGCGTTGCTCATAGTTGTTCCTCACTCTTATCGGAAGGTCACCAAAGCGGGGTTTTCCGCTTCGAGGTGGCTATAGTTGTTAAATACGGCCAGGCTGCGCCGGGCACCGGAATACAGAATTCGGGATACGCTGGTGTTGGCAATCACGCTGTTTACTTCCAGCGTTTTTCGGTCGGACAGCTCCAGCAAATTTTGAGCGATCACGGCAATCGGCCCACCCGAGGTGGAAACCACCACATCCGCGCCATCGGCTACCTCGATCAGCTGATCCAGCGCTTGGTTTACCCGCTGCTTAAAGTTTTGCCAGGTTTCGGCGTACTCGTTATCGAACTCGCCGCTCACCCAGCGTTCGACGGCCTTTTCAAAAGCCATCTGAAACGCCCGGGCCGGCTTGGGGAAACTCGCCAAATCCCGCGCCATTGCCTGCTTGTCAGCCCATTCCGGGCGCAGGCGCTCTACAACCTCGACATGATCAAACTCGTTCAAGCCTTCGAGTACCTGCATGTCTGGAAGGGTTGCGCCATAACCGGTCGCCAGTGCTTCTACGGTTTCCCGGTGACGCTTGAGATTGCCACCGAAAATGGCTCCCGGCGCTACCTTGCCCGCCAGCCACCGACCCAGCACTTTACCTTGCTCCCAACCGCGCTTGGAAAGCTGATCGTAATTTTCCTTGCCAAAACTTGCCTGGCCGTGTCGCACCAGATAAATCGTTGCCATTACAGACGGCTCTCGCTGATCAGGCGCAAACACCGCTTTTCGAGATAATTAGCGGCATGGCCGAAGGCCGCAAAACGCTTGTCTTTGGTCTGGCCGTTGTAGAAGCGGTAATAAATCTGCTGAACAATCACCGCCAACCGGAACAAGCCGTAGATTTCATAGAAATCAAAGTTATCGGCCCGGAACCCGGATTTTTCCATGTAGTACTCCACCACTTCCTTACGGGTCAGCATGCCCGGCTGGTGGGTGGGCTGGCGGCGCAGCATCTGGAACGGGCCTTCATCATCGGCCTCAATCCAATAGGCCAACGTATTACCCAAATCCATCAACGGGTCGCCAATGGTGGCCATTTCCCAGTCCAATACACCGATCACCTCAAACGGGTTGTCGGGGTTCAACACCACGTTGTCGAAGCGGTAGTCATTGTGGATAACCACTTGGGCAATGTCGTCGGGCATTTTGTCGTTCAGCCAGCTCATCACGGCCTCGAAGTCGCCAACGTCTTCGGTGCGAGCCTTGCGGAACCGGTCGCTCCATCCACCAATCTGGCGCTGAACGTATCCGGCACCCTTGCCGAGCGTATCCAAGCCAGCGGCTTTCGCATCAACGGTGTGAAGATCAACCAGTTTGTCGATCACGTTCAAGCACAGCTTGCGGGTATCCGCCTCGCTGAGCTCAAGGTCACTGGGGAAATCCTGACGCAATATGATGCCTTTCAGCCGCTCCATCACATAAAAATCGCAACCCAGTACGCTATGATCGTCACAGATGGCGACAATGTTCGGCACGTAGGGATAAACCGGCTTCAACGCTTCCATCACCCGCGCTTCGCGCAGCATGTCGTGAGCAGATTTGGCGATCTTTCCAAACGGCGGCCGACGCAGTACGTAGGACTGGTCACCGTAGTCCACTTGATAGGTCAGGTTCGATGCCCCACCCGGGTATTGCTTGATGGTGGGCTGGCCTTCCAAACCGGGAATGGCCTGCTTCATGAACTGCTCAACTACCTGAATATCCAGCTCTTCGCCTTCCCGAATGGCTACGGCCTGATCAATCTGTGTCATTCATTCTCTCCTGTGATCCTGTGGCTAGCTTGGCCACTCAGGCGTTGCTTTTGCTTCCCATCTTACTCATCCAGCGTTTGGTTTCCTGGTGCATTAGCCAGTCAAACGCTTTCGGGGCATGGCGCTTGAGTATCCACATACGGCGCTCTTTAACGTGCGGCAGCACCCAGAAATCTTTGTCTTTCACGCTGCGGAAGATATCGTCCGCAACATCGTCGGCGGTGATGCTGGAACGTTTCATCAGTTTGTTAACGTTCTGCTGTATGCCCGGAATATCCGAGCGCATTCCATTAGTGAGATTGGTCTGGAAAAACGCCGGGCATACGCAGCTTACGTGTATTCCGGAATCCCGTAGTTCCTGGCTCAGGGTTTCGGACAGCGCAATCACGCCCGCTTTGGAAACGTTGTAGCTGTTCATCAATGGCGCCAGCATCAGCCCGGCCATAGAGGCGATGTTCACAAACGTGCCAGACTTCTGTTCTTTGAACAGCGGCGTGAACGCCTTACAGCCCCGCACAACACCCAGTACGTTGATGTCGAGTATCCATTCCCAGTCGCCAATGGTGGTGTCTTCAATCGCCCCTGCGGAGGCTACGCCAGCATTGTTGACCACAACATCGACACCGCCCCACTTTTCCACCAGATCATCCCGGACTTTCTCGAAATCGCTCAGGCGGCGAACATCGCACTCAACGAAGTAACCTTCGCCACCGGCGTTGTTCAGTTCTTTCTCAACCGCGATGCCCTGCTCCGGGTTTATGTCGCCAATGCAGACCTTGGCACCTTCTTTCGCGTACCGCAATGCAATCGCCCGGCCCAAGCCACTGGCTCCGCCGGTTATGAATACTCGTTGTGTCATTCGTGTTTTTCTCCGTTTTGGTATGGAGTTTATTATCTTCGTTCGAGTAAGAGCTGGTGCCGGATAGAGCTTTCCAAAAACCGCTACGAGCACATCCATGTGCGCTTCTCTCCGGCCATCCATGGCCTACGAAATTTTTGGAAAGCTCTATCCGGCACCAACTCCCAAATCTTTCAGTAAAGAAGACCCCATACTCCCAAATCTCAAGACTTATATTTACGAAGCTCAAGGCGAGCCACCATCGCCCGATGCACCTCGTCAGGACCATCAGCCAATCGCAAAACCCGAGCATAAGCAAACAGCGCGGTCAGCGGGAAATCGTCATCGCTGACGCCACCGCCACCGTGCATCTGAATCGCATCATCCACAATCTGCTGCAACATCGCAGGCACCACCGCCTTGATCATCGACACTTCCTGCAAGGCACCAAGAATACCCTTGGTATCCAACGCCCAGGCACACTTCAGGGTCAACAACCGCGCCTGCTCGATGTTCATCCGGGCATTCGCAATCACATCCGGGTTGCCACCGAGTTTCGCCAGCGGGCGGCCGAAGGCTTCACGGCTCATGGAACGCTTAACCATCAATTCCAGCGTACGCTCGGCAGCGCCGATTGCGCGCATGCAGTGGTGTACCCGGCCCGGCCCCAAACGACCTTGGGCAATTTCGAATCCACGGCCCGGGCCGGCGATGATCGCGCTTTTCGGCAAACGGACGTTTTCGAACAAGACCTGACCATGACCATAAGGCTCATCGTAAGCCCCAAAAACCGGCAGCATGCGCTCAATGGTGATGCCCGAGGTATCCATAGGCACCAGCACCATAGAATGACGGCGATGTTTATGAGCGTCAGGATCGGTGACCGCCATGAAAATGCCCACTTTGCAGTCGGGATGACCAACCCCCGTACTCCACCACTTGCGCCCATTGAGAACCACTTCATCGCCCTCAACCACCGCAGTCGCTTCCATGTTGGTTGCATCGGAAGAGGCAACCGCCGGTTCAGTCATAAAGAACGCGGAGCGGGCTTCACCACTCATCAATTGAGGCAACCACTCTGCTTTCTGTTTTTCTGAGCCGTAGTGGATCAGCACTTCCATATTGCCGGTGTCGGGTGCGTTGCAGTTGAAGATTTCTGGAGCAATAAAGCTGCGGCCGGTTTCTTCGGCAATCAGGGCATAGTCAGAGTTCAGCAAGCCACAGCCATGCTTTTCATCCGGGAAGAACATGTTCCACAGGCCCTGGGCCTTGGCTTTTTCTTTCAGCTCTTTGATGATCGGAAGAACAACCCAGCGGTTCTCCTGAGCGGCCAGTTCTTTATGGTATTGCTCTTCAATCGGGTAGATTTCGTCACGCATGAACGCTTTCACACGCTTCAGATAATCTTGGCCTTTCTCGGAAATATTGAAATCCATGCTGCAGCTCCTCGCGCTTACCGGCCCCATATTCCAGGGCGCACTTTCGATCAGATGGCAAACAGTCTAGGAGGCAATGCGCTATTACGCGACTGAATTGTTCTTATCGTTTATCATTACCCATACTTATTCTGAAACCGGATATCCACCATGGCCCTGAATCGACTCGACCTGAACCTTCTGCACGTGTTCGACACGATTTACCGGGAAGGCAGCCTGACCCGTGCGGCCAAGGCTCTGCACCTGACTCAGCCTGCGGTGAGCCATTCACTCGCCCGGTTGCGAGAGCACTTTGATGACCCTCTGTTTACCCGTCAGGGCAATCAAATGGTGCCCACCCCGTTGGCTCGGCGTTTTCTGGAATCCATGCGGCCCGGCCTGAACCAGGTGCAAAGTGCGGTCAATCAGTTTCATGCCTTTGATCCCGCCAGTCAGCGGAAAACCTATGCGCTGGGATTACGAGACGTTCTGGAATCGACGTTTCTACCGGAACTGATGAATCGTTTGGCGCCCTACCCTGATATGGAAATTTCCAGCCAACGGGTGGCCAGACGGGAAATGGAAAGCCAGTTAGCGGCAGGCAAGCTGGATTTTGCCATTGATGTTTTGCTGCCCGTCAGCAACCAGACCAGTCACGAGTTACTGCGGCAAGACAGACTTGTGGTATTGGCCCGCAAAAAGCACCCGGTGCTTGAGAAAGGGCTGACCATGGCATCCTATCTGGATGCCAAGCACGTTCTGGTTTCGTCCCGGAGCGAAGGTCCCGGCTTGGAAGATTTCGCGCTGTCTCGCCAGGGCGCGCAGCGGGATATCCGCTTGCGCTGCCAGCATTACTATGCGGCTTGCCGCGTTGTTGAAGCTTCAGACTTGCTGTTAACCATGCCGGAAACTTACGCCAAGATTATTGCCGAGCGCGCAGAGGTTGACGTCATGGCCCCTCCTGGCGAAATGCCGTCGATCGACGTGCATTTGTACTGGCACAAAGCCTACGAACAGGAGCCTGCGCTGGTGTGGTTCCGGGCTTTACTGCGCGATCTTCAGGAAAGCTAGTAGGCTCCCACCAGCATCAAAAAGCCCATAAAGCTGGCTGCGGTTATGGCTAACGACACCGCGACTATTCCAAAGCCCCACCAAATCGCTGCGCCACTGGAGACGTTCACGTTATGGCCCAGCAGCGTGCGATAGAACGCCCAAGGCCCGAGAACAAAAGCTCCGACCACAGCAAACACCAGGCCGATGGCAATGCCGGCAAAGGTCCAGGTAGCCAGTGCGGTGGCTCGCTCTGATACCTGATCCTTCACACCGTGATGCTCAAGGAACTTCTTGCAGAAGAACCAGATCAATCCAAACAACGCAGCCACAAAGACGAGTGCACCAATAAGCGTGACAATCCGATAGAGCACTTGAAGATCCTGTTTTCGGGAGATTAATAGAGGCCTGAGCCAATCGTTCAGCCACTATAACCATCATCCGTCACAAGGCACAACAGAGCCTTGATTTCCTTGCTTCCGAGAACTGGCATATAGTCGCGTCAGGGCTACACTGGGGTTGTTGAATCCGCTTACCCTACACCGTTCAGGAGGTTCGGGAATGACCCAAACCACCCGTATCGCCGTTACCCCCGGCGATGGCATTGGCCCGGAAGTTGTTTCTGCAGCCGTTCACTGCCTGGAAACGCTGCGCACAAAACATCAATTGGCTTTGGAGTGGACCCGCTTTCCGTGGCCGTCGCATGCCTGGCACGAAGAGTACGGAGAAAGCTGGCCCGCCGATGCACTGGCGCAGCTCAAAGCCTACGATGCCATTTTGCTGGGCGCACTGGGCGACCCCGGCCCGCTCAATGACCCTGACCGCTATTTACTGTCAGACAGCGCTTCCCTTTCGCCGCTTCTTGAAATGCGCAAAGGCTTTGACCAATGGGTGTGCGAGCGCCCGGCCCGTCTTCTGCCCGGCGCTCGCCAATACCTGAAAGACGAGCGGGCCAAAGATATCGACATGCTGGTGATCCGGGAAAACAGCGAAGGCGAGTACGTCAGTCAGGGTGGCCGCTTACGTCAGGGGACCGCCGACGAAGTTGCGACGCAAATGGAAGTCTTTACCCGTCGCGCGACGGAACGAATTATCCGTTACGGCTTCGAACAAGCCAGAAAACGCGCGACCGAACGTTCGCAAAGCGGCAGTGCCCGCACCTTCAAAACGCTCGATGGTCGCAACTGCGCAAGCCAGGTTTGCGTGATCACCAAACGCAATGCACTGAGGCACTGGGGTGATCTGTATACCGAAGTCTTCGAGGCGGTCAGCAAAGAGTACCCCGATGTCGCCACCCATCACGAACTTGTCGATGCAGCTTGTATGAAATTCGTCCAGTGCCCCTGGGCCTTTGACGTTGTGGTTGCCAGCAATTTGCAGGGTGACATTCTCACCGATCTGGCCGCTGTGCTATCCGGCGGTATGGGCGTCGCTCCGTCTTGCAACCTGAACCCCACCAACCTCGAGATGCCATCGATGTTCGAGCCGACACATGGCAGTGCCCCGGACATTGCCGGTAAGGGGATCGCCGATCCCACCGCCATGCTGTTCACCACCGCACGCATGCTGGAATGGCTGGGGCAAAAAGACACCAAGCTCGCGGCCGCCGGTAAAGAACTGTTTGAGGCCGTGGCCGCTGATCTTGCCGATTCGGGCAATGAACAGCGCAACACACAGGAAATCGGAGACGCCATCTGCAAACGATTGGCCCCGTAACCACCAAGTTGCTGATACGCATGAAAATTCATTCCGGGAGGTAATCAATGACCGACCACAAGGGCAAGCTGTCCCCTTTGTTGAAACAAGCCACAGGTGTCACTGCCGCCAAAGGCGAAGGTGCTTACATTATTGATCCGGAAGGCCGTCGTTATCTGGATTTCACGTCGGGTATCGGTGTGACCAGCACCGGCCACTGCCACCCCAAGGTGGTCGAGGCGGCGCAAAAACAGGTGGCAACCATGGTCCATGCCCAAGCGACTACTGTCATGAACCCTCGTCTGCCAGAGCTTGCCGAAAAACTGGGAGAACTTACACCGGATCCCCTGAATGCTTTCTTTTTTTCCAATGCCGGAACCGAGGCCGTAGAAGGCGCCATTCGTCTGGTGCGCCAGGCGACGGAGCGTCCCAACATCATCGTATTTCACGGTGGTTTTCACGGCCGCACCATGGGTTCTCTCTCCCTCACAACCTCGAGTGTCGGTTTGCGGGCCGGCGTCAGCCCAATGATGAGCGGCGTTGTTGTGGCTCCCTTCCCCCATGCATTTCATTATGGCTGGAGCGAAGAGGAAGCCACCGATTTTTGTTTGCGTGAGCTGGACCGGATTTTCGTGACTTATTCGGCACCCAAAGAAACGGCCGCCATGTTCATTGAACCCGTTCAGGGGGAAGGCGGTTACGTTCCGGCGAACACCCGGTTCATTCAAGGACTGAGAGAACGCTGCGACAAACACGGCATTATGCTGGTGTTTGATGAAGTGCAAGCCGGCTTCGGCCGCAGCGGCAAGTTTTGGGCCCACGATCACTTTGGCGTCACACCCGATGCCATTCTGATCGCGAAAGGCCTGGCCAGCGGTTTCCCCATTTCCGCGTTAGCAGCCTCGGAGGAAACCATGACCAAAGGCTGGCCGGGCTCTCAGGGCGGCACCTATGGCGGCAATGCGGTTTCAGCAGCGGCCGCCATTGCCACCATTGATGTCATCCGGGAAGAGGGGCTTGTAGACAATGCCGAGCGGATGGGGCAACGCTTGCGCAGCAACCTGGAATCGCTGAAGAAAGATTACCCGGACATGGCAGACATCCGGGGCATGGGGCTGATGCTGGGCGTAGAAATGCGCCGCGGCGATTGCCCGGACGGAGAACGGGCGGGCAGCCTTCTCAAGGAGTGTGAGAAGCGCGGCTTGCTGATGTTGCGCTGTGGTCCCTATCAGGAAATCGTGCGCTGGCTACCGCCACTGATCGTCAATCAGGAGCAGGTTGACGAAGCTACCCGCATTTTTGAGGAAGCACTGAAAGCAACTGCGTGATCGTGTTTTCCCTGCACGAACAAGAAGGCCGGATGACACACGTTCACCCGGCCTTTTTCGTCTGGCAGTTCATGCTGAAAGCTGGGGCTTACTCCGCCATCACCAGCTCCAATCGCCCACGGGCAACCCGGATGTCCATCGGCACCACCCCTAACAGGCGCTGGGCAGTGTTTGTTTCATCCAATCGGTACACCGGCATGGTTTCCAGCATTTGGGCCACCACCCTCATGACAGAGTCAGTCACCGGGCCAAGATCGCCTTTGAAGAACGGTGAATCAATCGAACTCTCCAGGAGTTGCAGGCGACGTATGTAGACCGCTTTCTCCTGGCTGTCATACACCGGCGCGCCTTCTACTTTCAGGGCAAGATCAACCGGAAGTTTGGCCAGAAGCGCATTCAGGGCAACCTGTCCTTTCAAATCAATCACCGCGACATCCCGGCCATCAGGACCTAATGTGATGTCGGCATCCGTCAAACTCAGGCTCAGGGGGGAGCCACTTTGAAGCTGTTCTCGATCGTATTTGGCCACCGCGTTCTTCAAATGCTGCTCCACTTCACCTTCAGTAATGGAGTACGGGGAAAAACTGGCACACCCACTTGCCAGAACGATGGCAAACATCAGCGCTAAGCGCACAATCGGTTTAAGCATGTTATTCATTCGTCAGTCTCCTCGGAAGACTCCTATAGTGCGGGATCTCCCGGGAGCTGACAACTTACAGTCCTGTATCAGAACTTCTGTTTCGCCATCCAGGGAATAATCCGGTCGAAGGCTTCGTTCATCCGTTCGCAACTGAGCGAAAAACTGAATCGAAGCGCGTTGGTGCAGTGGTCACCGAAGGCGTCTCCCGGCACCACACAGACGCCGGTTTCTTTCAGCATCCGCAAAGCCACATCCGAGCCGTCTACATGGGGCGGTAAATTGGGAAAGGCATAGAACGCACCGCCGGGCTTGTACCCTGTCAGGTGCGGCGTGCGATCGATCAAATTGACGATATTGTCCCGACGCTCGCGATAAATACCCACCATATCCTGAACGCAATGCTGCTCTGCAGAGAGCGCAGCCACGCCGGCAAACTGGGCCGGAGTGTTCGCCACCGACGTGGTAAACATGTGGTAGCGCCGCAACGATTTGATGGCGGCCTGGCTCGAAATCACCCAACCGACTCGCAGACCCGCCATGCTGTAGGTTTTCGAGAAACTGCTGATGCACATGATGTTGTCGAGATCGACCGCACAACTGAGCACGCTGGCGAAATCTTCGTCATCAAACAGCATATGGTCATAGACTTCATCGGCATAGACCTGAATGCCCCGGTACGCACACTCCTCCAGAATGGTCTCGACCGTACTGCGCGGGTATACCGCTCCGGTGGGGTTGTTGGGGTTATTCAGAACCAGCGCAAAGGTGCGGGACCCCATGGCTTTGATGACATCATCAGGATCGAGCTGATGGTTGTTTTCAGCGTACGTCGGGATGTACTTCACTTCCCCGCCCGTCATCCGGATCAGCGGTGCGTAAAGCAGAAACGAGGGGTCGGTAACGAGAAACTGCCTGCCCGGTGCCGAGGTGGCCGAAATCGCCAGGTACAGGGCCTCGGTCGCTCCACTGGTGATCAGAATATTGTCCCGGGTCAGCTTTCGATTGTAGCGTTTGCCGTAATAATCGCGCAAAGCCACCAGTAGTTCCGGTAGGCCAGCGTCCATCGTATAGCCGGTCTGACCGGCATTCAGCGCGTCAACGTATGCCTCTATGATATGCGGTGGCGTGGGTTGATCGGGCTGCCCGATTGAAAGATGAATAACATCTTTCATGGTAGAGGCCATATTCACAAGTTTGCGAATGCCGGACACAGGAATGGCCTGCATGGCGGGATTCCAGCTGGCCTTCGCTTTCCGGTACTTCATCTTACGAGACGTCGCCTGCTCCACACGCTTGTTCAATGGCTCCGGCATGTCCACCTCCTTGCACGTCGGGGGGAATAAAGGCTTACCTCGAGCGTAGCACGAAGCCCCGGGGGTACAAGTATAGCGGCCGATTTGACCACAGCCTTGCTGACAACCAGACTGTGTAATCATCGATGAACAGACTGCCAACCCCTTCTGGAGCTGACATGACAGAGTCCCGAAAACCGGTTGTTACCGTGCTAACCGCCCCGGACGATCCCACGCCGCCGGGCATTGAACCTCTGAAAGATCAGGCGGAAGTCCGCTTCGCCTGCGATGAGCAATCTCTGCGAGATACCCTGCCCGGCACCGATGTGATGATGGTAACGGACTTCCGCACCGAAGCGCTTGAGGCAGCCTGGCCCGCGGCCGATCGCCTGCAATGGATTCATGCCACCAGTGCCGGTGTCGATGCCCTGATGTTCCCTGCCCTGATCGACAGCAACGTAACCGTGACCAACGCCCGAGGCATTTTTGACCGCACCATTGCCGAATATGTGTTGTGCACCATTTTGATGTTTGCCAAAGACTTCCCCGAATCGCTCAGGCTTCAATCCCAACGCCAGTGGAAACACCGGGACACGGAGCGCGCTGAGGGCAAGCAAGTCCTTGTGGTGGGCGCCGGTTCTATCGGCCGTCAAATCGGCCGTCTGGTCAGAGCGATTGGTATGCACCCCCACGGAATTGCCAGAACGGCCCGGGACTCCGACCCGGATTTCGATGCGGTACACAGCAATGAGGCGCTGTATGAACAACTCGAACAGGCTGACTTTGTGGTGATCGCCGCCCCGCTGACCCCGCAGACCGAAGGGCTGTTTGATGCAAAAGCATTTGCCGCGATGAAAAACTCGTCCCGGCTGGTCAACATCGGGCGCGGCCCCATCGTGAATACCGAGGCGTTGATCAAAGCATTGGATGATAGAGAAATTGCCGGAGCGGCCCTTGATGTCTTTGAAGAAGAGCCCCTACCGGCAGATCACCCCTTGTGGGCGCGGGAAAATGTCATTATGACCGCGCACATGGCGGGCGATTTCATTGGCTGGAATCGGGCGCTGACCGAGCAGTTTCTCGACAATTTCAAACGATGGTCCCAGGGCGAAGAAGTCTTCAATCTGGTGAACAAAAAGCTGGGATACGCGGGCTAAAAAACGGGAGCCATCAGGCTCCCGTTTCTTATCCGTACCTAAAAGCCCGACCATCAACCGCCCGAAAGCGACTGCTCGGAAGGGTCAAGCTCCATTTGCTGAATGGCGATGACTGCTTGGGTCCGGTTGCGCACACCCAACTTACGGAAGACCGCTGTGATATGGGCCTTGATGGTGGCTTCCGATACATCCAGATCGTAAGCAATCTGTTTGTTCAGCAGTCCTTCAGCCAACATGCCCAAAACACGGAACTGCTGGGGCGTCAGAGAGGCCAGACGCTCCGAAAAGTCCGTGGGTTCGGATTGCATCCGCTCGATCTTGTCGGCCACGCCGTCCGGCAACCACACATCGCCTTCCAAAACCGCCTGAATACCTTCCGTGATGGTCGGCAGAGGCGCGCTTTTCGGGATGAAGCCGGAGGCACCATAGTCCACAGAGCGGCGCATAACCTGTAAGTCTTCGGAACCTGACACAACCACCACAGGCAAGCCCGGATACTGGCCTCGCATGAACACCAAACCCGAA
The DNA here is from genome assembly GCF_030718085.1 of Marinobacter sp. MDS2. Lineage (NCBI taxonomy): Bacteria > Pseudomonadati > Pseudomonadota > Gammaproteobacteria > Pseudomonadales > Marinobacteraceae > Marinobacter > Marinobacter sp. MDS2. Next base: position 225,687 of record NZ_JAVAJF010000002.1, on the reverse strand, counting down.
TAACCATGTGCACCCGGCATGTTCAGGTCCAGCAAAATCAGGTCAGCATCGGGGTTGGCCTCTACCGCCGCCTGTAATGCCTTGATGCTGTCCACCTCGACTGTATTGGCATCCGGCACCGCTTGGTTGACCGCCTGTTTCAAGGCTGCTCGAAACAAAGGATGGTCATCAGCGACGATAATTGTTTGTGTCATTCCACACATTCCTCACAGGTTATAGGCTGGCAAACACGGGCGATTAATTCGACGCCCGGCTGCCAATCAGTTCATCCACTACGCTTGGATCGGCCAGCGTGGAGGTATCCCCCAGCTGATCGTGTTCATTGGCTGCAATCTTACGCAATATTCTGCGCATAATCTTGCCGGATCTTGTTTTCGGAAGGCCTGGCGCCCACTGAATCACATCCGGGGATGCAATCGGCCCAATTTCCTTTCGAACCCACTGAACCAGTTCTTTCTTCAACTCATCTGACGGCTCTTCACCCTGCATCAGGGTAACGTACACATAGATACCCTGGCCTTTAATTTCATGGGGATACCCCACCACGGCTGCCTCTGCCACTTTAGCATGGGCAACCAAAGCACTTTCAACTTCGGCAGTACCCAAGCGGTGGCCAGACACGTTCAACACGTCATCAACACGACCGGTGATCCAGTAGTCGCCATCTTCATCGCGGCGTGCGCCGTCCCCGGTGAAGTACATACCCTTGTAGGTACTGAAATAGGTCTGGATAAAGCGTTCGTGATCCCCGTAAATCGTGCGCATCTGTCCGGGCCAGCTATCCAGAATCACCAGGTTGCCCTCGGTGGCACCGTCCAGCAGATTACCGTCATTATCGACCAATGCGGGCTGAACACCGAAGAAAGGCCGCGTGGCCGAACCCGGCTTCAGGTCCACCGCGCCCGGCAAGGGCGCAATCAGAATGCCGCCGGTTTCAGTTTGCCACCAGGTATCAACAATCGGGCATTTGCTGTTGCCTATCACACGGTGGTACCACTCCCAGGCCTCCGGGTTGATCGGTTCGCCAACCGAGCCGAGCACGCGCAGGCTGTCGCGGGTTGTGCCATCCATGCAGGATGCACCTTCGGCCATCAGCGCACGAATCGCGGTGGGCGCGGTGTACAGAATATTAACCTTATGCTTATCCACGACCTGCCCCATCCGGGAACTGTCAGGATAGTTGGGCACACCTTCGAACAGCAGGGTGATCGCACCGTTGGCCAAAGGACCGTAAAGGATATAGCTGTGGCCGGTTACCCAACCAAAATCAGCGGTACACCAGTAAACATCGCCATCATGATAATCAAACACATACTGATGGGTCATTGAAGCGTACACCATGTAGCCACCCGTGGTGTGTAACACACCTTTGGGCGCACCGGTGGAGCCGGAGGTGTACAGCATGAACAGCGGGTCTTCCGCATTCATCGGTTCCGGCTCGCATTCGGCCGAGGCATTCGCCATCAAGTCTTCGTAACAAACGTCTCTGCCTTCGGTCCACGGCACCTGATCGTTACCCGTGCGCTTAACCACGATCACACAATCAACCTTGGCTTCACTCTCGTGCTTGAGTGCTGCGTCAACATTCTTCTTCAGAGGAATGGCCCGGCCACCGCGCAGGCCTTCATCCGCTGTAACAACAAAGCGGGACTTACCGTTAACAATTCGCGCGGCGACCGCTTCCGGAGAGAAACCACCGAAAACGACCGAGTGAATCGCACCAATGCGGGCACAGGCCAGCATTGCAACGGCCGTTTCGACGATCATCGGCATGTAGATGGTAACCACATCCCCCTTCTTGACGCCTTGATCTTTCAGCACGTTGGCAAACTTACACACCTGTTCGTGCAGCTCGCGGTAGGTCACATTGCGTGAAACGGAAGGGTCGTCACCTTCAAAAATAATCGCAGTCTGGTCACCGCGTTCGGCAAGGTGTCGATCGAGACAGTTGGCCGAAGCGTTCAAAACACCATCTTCGAACCATTTAATAGACAGGTTATCGTAATCGTAAGTGCTGTTTTTTACCTTGGTAAACGGCTTGATCCAGTCAATACGCTTGCCATGTTCGCCCCAAAATTCGTTCGGGTTTTCAACGGACTGGCGATACATCTGTTCGTATTGCTCCGCCGTCACCAATGCAGCTTTCGCGATATCGGGCTGAACCGGATACACCTTTTTATCTGTCATCGTCTTCCCCTTGCTCAGAGTTGTTATCTTTATCGAATGTCTTTTCAAGGCGGGTAGAACGCAGGGCCGCGTTCAAAAATATGGTTACACGTAGTTCAACACGTGAATCACTACACAATGAATTAGACGAACGTCCAAAATAAATAGGACGAACGTCCAGCCTACGAAAAGAGGGGGAAATCACTTTTCGAGGAACCCTTCATCATTCAAGGTCATTCACGCCGCGCGCTGGGTCTGCTGCCTCGTCTTCACGCGTTTGGTTTTTCGCGGTTTCAAAGCGTATCGATTGAGTCCTGCCAGATGGATTTTCCGAAGGTACAGTTCCCAATCAATGGCGCGGGCATCGACCGGAAACAGGCTTTGGTCAATCTCACCGGTGCGCTTCGCCAACGCAAGCAATTGGTCATTGCAGAAAATGTAGTCCGGAGCGGTGTAAAACCCGAAGATCGTGGCCAGCGATTGAGTGGTATCCAGGTTTCGCAGCCACTTCAGATCGGAACGGCTACCCAGCCGCCTGAGAACGCCATTGCTCAAACTGAGAGGCAAACGGACACCACTCACCACCAGATCAAACAGGGTTCGGTTCACCGCCACAAACGGCTTCGACGGCTTTCGGTAGAAGAGATGATCGTAGGCCGCGTAGTTCGCTTTCGCTTCGGCCATTAAATGATCAATGAATTCGCCGATGGTGATCGGGTTCGAGCTGCCACTGCTGCACTGGTAAATCCTGTGTGCCTCCGGCTCGGCCAAAGCCTCAGCCAGTGCGAGGATTATCGCATTGGCCACCAGATCCACGGGAATGACGTCGATGACCCCTGAGCGGTTGCCGGGGAACAACGACACTTTTTCACGGGCGTAGGCCAGAATAATCGCATCGGCCACTTTGACTCCCTCAATCCAGCCGGCCGCCGGTTCCTCAAGCGCACTTTCAATGATCGAAGGTCGAACGATAGTCAAACTCCGGCCCTGGAGCGCCTTAAGCAAAAGCTGCTCACCCAGCCACTTGGTGAAGGTATAGGTGTCACTCCAGCCGTAGCGGCGAGCCTCCCGCAATCCCAGCTCGACCAACCGCTTTTCCAAAACTCTTCCCTCATAGCGGCTGCGCTCGTGCTCAATTTTGTCCTGGAGCGTTCTGATCAGAGCTTCAACCTCATAATAGCCATGCTCTGATCGTGGTATCGGCTTTTTGGCCGGCTGAATGACCGCTTCAGCTACCTGCCCACTGTTCATTCCATTCACGTAGCAGGTCGATACCTGCAACACCGCCAGCTTTGGATTCAACCGCGCCAGCGCGGCGACGTTGTCCAGGCATAAGGTGTTGATCTTCAACGCTTGGTCAAGCGCTTCCTGAAAGTTCACACTGGCCGCAGAGTTGATTACCGCATCCAGGTTTCCCGCCAGCTTCTGAAACGCCTCCTGCCCGATCCCGAACTCAGGCTCGGTGACCTCACCGGTGATGCACTGAACCTTGTCCGCGAGGAACGATTCGAACGACTCAGGATCGCTTTCACGCACGCTGTCGAATACCGACGAGGTCGCAATCTCTTCAATAAACCGACTGCGGGCATCCGCGTATTTTCGGTTACCCCGAATCAACAGATACACGCCGCCGATTTCGGGCACAGCCCTGATAAGCTTTTCCAAAACCACTTTGCCTAAAAAGCCAGACGTCCCTGTAATCAGCACTCGTTTACCTTTTAGCCGCTTCAATACCTGAGAAGTCGCCGTACCAGCCGATGCCTGCTCGCTCGCCATTTCCTGCCCTCCGTGTCTCATGTCCGCATACCGGATCAAGCGTTCCCGGCTAACGGGCCGGGCATTGCCTTGCTGTTATTGTCGCTCAATGTTTGCACACCCAGTATGACAAGTAGGTGACCAACTGCATACTTAACACACAAACCATTCCCCATTTCAGTTCCCGGCTTTCGAAACTGCCGCCTGATCTGTAGAAAAACCAATCACATCACATTCCTGCTAACAAACCACTTAAATAGATCGTACTAAGCATTCAATAATCCGATGATCTTGTCTAAGCTCGAACCCTAACAAGAATGAACATCTCGTCACGTATTGTTTAATACGGCGAACCAGATGGCATGCCAGCTCTGCAATTTACTTATAACAACGAAGAAATCTGGCGACGACACAACGGAAACGTGGACATGGAACCCAACCTGATCGATAAAGTTCTGGACTATATCCGGAAGCCATTCAAGCCTGATGAACTCTTGACCCTGGTGGAAGACGCATTAAACAATCACGCTCTAGTGAAATCCCACGTTGCCATCCAGACACGACTCGAAAAATCAGAAGCGCTGCACCGCTATATCGTCAACAGCTCTCCAGACATCGTTTTTATGCTGGATCAGGACGGTCACTTCTGTTTTGTTAACGACAAAGTAAAAAGCCTGTTGGGATATCCACCGGCCGAACTGTGTGGCAAACACTTCCGGTACATTCTTGATGAGCGGGATGTTGCCCGGGGCGCATACGCTCTTCGCGGGCCCAACATCAATGTCGATAACCCTCGTTCACTGGAAGTACGCCTAAAAGCCCGGGGACAAACAACTGCAACCCGCCACTTCGAAATTACTGCGTTTCCGATTGAACCTCAAAGCTGGCCCCCCGCCGATGAATCACTAAGCGGATGCTCCCCTCAGCTGGCCCGCTACTATGGCACGGCAAGAGACGTAACCGACCGAAAAGAAGCCGAAGCGTTTATTAACTTCCAGACCTATCACGACCCGCTAACCCGCCTACCCAATCGCGCCCTGTTTCGAGACCGGCTGGAACTGGCGGCGGCACATGCTCGTCGCAACAGCCATCAATTGGCCGTGATGTTTCTGGACCTTGATCGCTTCAAAATCGTCAACGACACTCTTGGTCACGCGATGGGTGACCGCCTGTTGCAGGCCGTTACCCAACGCATGGAACAATGCCTCAGGCAGGGCGATACCCTTTCCCGTTTCGGTGGTGATGAGTTCACCATCCTGCTCCCTGTTATCGATAGCACGGACGATGCCCGCGGCGTTGCCAAAAAACTCATTGCCGCACTTCAAAACCCGTTCCAGCTAGGAAATCACGAAGTGTTTGTTGGCGCCAGCATCGGCATTGCTCTGTTCCCGGACGCAGGCCAGACCATGGAACAATTGCTGCAGTGCGCAGACTCCGCGATGTACTACGTAAAAGCACGGGGCAAAGACGGGTACCGGTTCCACTCCAACAGCATGCGCACGGCCACCACCCACCGACTCCGTATGGAGCGAGATCTCAGGCTCGCCATGGAGCGCGAAGAATTTCAGGTGCATTATCAACCACAGGTGTGCTCTGAAACCCGCCGCATGGTTGGCGTAGAAGCGCTGGTGCGTTGGCAACACCCGACTCTGGGGCTTCTCTATCCGGTTGATTTCCTGCCACTGGCGGAAGAAACAGGGCTCATCGCAAAGCTGAGTGAAAAAGTGCTTAGCCACGCCTGCAAAGAGGTAGGAGGCTGGATCGCCGCGGGACATCCTGACCTTCGTCTGGCGGTCAATCTTTCGCCGAGCCAGGTGGAGCATCCACGGTTCGTTGAAATGCTGACAGAACGTCTTAACGCTCACAGTTTTCCGAGGGAAAACCTGGAAATAGAAATCACAGAAAACGTGATCATGAAGGACCTTGAACAAATCAGCAGTAAGTTCAGGGACTTGGCAAGCTCAGGCATTCGCATTGCCATTGACGATTTCGGGACTGGCTATTCCTCGCTGAATTATCTGCATCGACTGCCCATACACACCCTGAAAGTCGACCAATCATTTGTAAAAGCCATTCGCAGCGGCGACGATGGCGCATGTATTGTAAATGCCATCGTTGCCATGGCTCATGGGTTGAAACTCGAAATAGTCGCCGAGGGAGTCGAAACCAATGAGCAGCTCTCCTATCTGAAAAAACTCGGATGCCAGCAAGTACAGGGTTTCTTCTATGGCCCGGCTCAACCCGCGTCTGCAATCAGCCGGATACTGAATTCAGCGGATCGCCGCCTAGCTTGCGCCAACCAGAGCTAAGATTGTAAGACACTCCTATCGAAAAGGTTGACGCGGTTTGCAAAGCGTTGCAGCTCGTTAACTTTTGTATCCCGAAATGCGTGCTACTGCACATATTTCACACACTGCCTTCACTAACCTAATCGTTACACGCACGTCACCGAAGCAACCGCTCGCCGGTTAACAACGACAAAAAGGTGGCGGCAACCAGAGACCAGAAAGAAGGCAGTAACCATGCGCGACAAGTACAAATATATCGGTCCCGTCTACGATTTCCTCAGCAACCTTTACAGCGGCAAAAACATTCATCACTGCAAAACCGCCATGCTGGATGTAGAGACCGTGCAAAAGGGCGACCGGGTTTTATTCGCCGGTGTCGGCCATGGTCGTGACGCCATTCGCGCAGCAGAACTCGGGGCCGATGTAACCGTGGTCGATCTGTCTGAGACCATGCTGAGAAAATTCGGGGATGCCCTGCGTGACGAGGCACCTCATTTGACCATTCGCCGCATCCACAGCGATATCATGAAGGTGGATGAGGCCGGGCAGTACGACATGGTTGTCGCAAACTTTTTCCTGAACGTGTTCGATGAAGACATGATGGTCAAAGTTCTGGAGCACTTGATCAGCCTGGGCAAATCAGACGCCAAAATCGTCGTGGGCGATTTCTGCTATCCAACGGGAAACATTTTCTCTCGCACGTTCAAAAAGCTGTATTGGTACATGGCCGTTTTCGTCTTCTGGCTGTTCGCCAACAACGCCTTCCACAAGATCTACAACTATCCCGAACACATGCAGCGCCTGGGCTTGCAAGTGCGCGAAAAAAAGCACTTCAAGCTGCTTAACATGGATTGCTACTGGTCCATTTTGGGCCAGAAAAAAGCCTAAAACCTACTACCCAGCACAATAAAAAAGGTTACGGGAGCTTTACTATGTCAGACCAGATTCTCGCACTCGATGGCATCAAAGAGCGCGCGGCCAGTCAATTCACCTTTTCTGAACGGGTGAACTACCTGAAGCAACACGGCACGCACTCCCAATCCTTCTCCACGCTACAGCCCGGCATGCAATATTTTGATGTTCCGGGCGTGGGTTACATTGCCTACATGCGGAAATGGGGAGGCACCTTCGTGCTGTCTGACCCGGTAGCTGCGCCAGCAGACTTCCCCGTCATTCTTGAGCAGTTCCAACAAAAATTTCCGAACGCGTCATACGTTCAGGTGTCGAAGGCGGTTGTGGATTTCCTCCATCTGCGCTTCGGCCTGTATGGCACACAGTTTGGTTGCGAGTCTCGGATCGATCTCCAGAAATGGTCACTGACAGGAAAAAAGAAACAAATCCTTCGCACCGCTCTGAACCAGGCAGAAAAGCATGGGATTACGGTCAAAGAACGTTACAGCGACGACCACACCAAGGAAATATCCGAAGCCTGGATTCGCACCCGCAAATGCAAAAGCAATGAGATCCGGTTCCTGATTCGGCCAATGGAAATGGATTACCGGGAGAACGAACGTCACTTCTATGCTTACCAGGACGGCAAGGCCGTTGGTTTTATCTATTTTGATCCGATTTACCACAACAATGAAATTGTCAGCTACGTGCCCAATATCTCGCGGGCAAATGCGGACTTCCGGCAGGGCATTTTCTACACGTTGATGGCTCACGCCATGGAGGTATTTAAAGAGGAAGGCATTCCGTTCATTGATCTAGGCCTGATCCCGTTATCACTGGACAAAACCACAGAGCATCAAGAAAGCCGGCCCTTAAAAAAACTGATGCACGGCATCTACAGCAAAGGAAACTTCTTGTATAACTTCAAAGGCCTGGAGTTTACGAAATCCCGCTTTCGCGGCCAAAACTTCAAAACCTACTGCTGCCATAAACGCGCCATTCCGGCCCTTGAATTCTTCGCCATGTTCAAACTGACCCGGCTACTTTAAGCTGGGCCAGTGGCTCCTCACCTCGGCGACGGGCATTGCCAAGCCTTCCGAAAAGCGCGCAATATCGCGGGGGGCAGCACCCGAAAAACAGGCGGCTATCACCACCGCACCGGATAACTCCCCGGGGTTTTCCGCACCGGACAACCGGCCAACCTGTTGCAGCAAATGTCTCACTCGCCGTGCAATGGCCTCTCCCGAATCAACCCAAAACGCTACAGCGGGTAGGCTTTTTCGAAGCCAAGGCAACAACAATGGGTAATGGGTGCACCCTAAAACGACAGTGTCTACGTCACGATGATGCAACGGCCGCATGACTTCATTTAAACGGCTTTGCTCCGGTTCCTGCCCGGAAACCAGCTCTTCTGCCCAACGCACCAGATTCGGATCGCCCAAGCGGGTAACCTCGCAGTCGTTCGCAAAATCTCGGATGAGCTGGTCCAAATACGGACGCTTGATGGTAGCCGGCGTGGCTAACACCCCGATTTTTCGGTTCACCGTGCACAATGATGCGGGTTTAATCGCCGGTACCACGCCCACCACCGGAACACTTAAACGAGCTCGAAGGTGAGGCAACACCACGGTACTGGCGGTATTGCAAGCAATTACAATGACATCGCATTCGAGTTCCTGAAGGCACATCTCGATCAGCCTACAGCAGCGATCAATCACCACTTGCTCAGGCTGATCACCATAGGGAAAACCGGCATTATCAGCCAGGTACAGCAGTTCTGCGCCCGGCAAGACGCGATGGATACAGGCAGCGACACTAAAACCGCCCACACCGGAATCAAACACCAGAACTCGGGGATGACGCTGGCCCATCGTCAGGACGACGCTCCTTCAGCAGTAATCATGTCTTTCATGGATTGAATCAACTGTCCCGAGATGGTGGTCTCAGGGGGGATCGGGGGATGCTCATCCGGCGTGTACCAGCCGGCATCGGCCAGCTCATCTTTCTGAAGCACGAGATCCCCGCCTTGGTAGTCTGCGAAAAAACCCATCATCATTTGGTGAGGAAACGGCCACGGCTGCGAGTGCTGGTACCGGATGTTCGTCACATCCAGCCCGGTTTCCTCTTTCACTTCCCGAACAACCGCCTGCTCAAGACTCTCACCCGGCTCAACAAAACCCGCAATCAGGCTGTAAAAGTTGCGGGTAACCCGCGACGACTTGGCCAACAAAAACCGATCATCGCGGCGAATAACCACAATGACACACGGTGAAATTCTGGGATACCAAGGTACATTGCACCGACCACACCAACGGGCACGCTCTCTCAGGTGCGCTTGCGTAGATTCGCCACAGCGTCCGCAGAATCGATGGTCCTGCCACCACTGCCATACCTGAAAGCCGGTGCTCAGCAGTTCTACCGGCGCCGCCGGTATTTGCATGATCGCGTCTCTGAGGGTCACGGTGCTCAAGCCTGGCAAGCCCGTGTCGGGCAAAGTGCTAACAAAAAGCCTGTGCCCGCACCAGGTTCCAAGGGGCAACGCTTCTGGCCGGCTATCCCCCATTTCAGGGCCACCCCAACGCAAAAACCACCCGTTACCGGGTTTTAAAATGCTGCTTCCGGAAAAAGCCAACAACAAATCACCCTGTTTCGGCTCATCGTCGCTCCAACCGGGCACCCACTGCGCGCTGTGATTCACCATAGCCAGCCCCTATTTATCCAACGGTGGACAGCAATGTAACACATCAAAATCACTGGCCAGAATGACTATTCGGCTTTTCGCCCTCGCGACAACCCGTTAAACTTGGCCACTGTTTCCAGGTCCGGAGTTACACCTTATGCGATTTTATCAGGGCGTTCGCAGCCTGATCCTATGTTTTTTCCGCAAAATTCTGTTTTTATGGGTTCGCACAGACGTCAGCGGCAATACATTGGAAGAGTTGGGGCTCGATCCTGAAAAACCCGTCTGCTACGTGCTCCAATACAGCTCTCTATCGAGCCGTTTGGTTTTGGAACAAGAGGTGATCCGAGCCAAGTTGGCCGGCCCGGCCCCGGAGCTACCCGTTAAAAACAGCTCTACTCACTCATTTTTCTTTCTTTACCAGCGTGTGGGCGGTCTATTCCGAGGCCGCCGGCAAAAACCGGTGCCTACCAAGGAGTTCAGTGAACTCGTTAAGTTCGGTGTAAACCACTCTGATAAAGACGTACAAATTGTCCCGGTTTCTTTGTTCTGGGGCCGCTCCCCAGACAAAGAGAAGTCTTTGGTCAAACTCCTGCTTTCTGATACCTGGTCCGTGGCCGGGCGGCTGCAAAAGTTGTTGTTGATCCTGGTTCATGGCCGAAACACCTACGTACAGTTCAACCGGCCTTTGTCATTGAGCATGGTGGTTGATGAATACCGAGACAACGAAGAAAAAGCCAGACGTAAACTCGGCCGCATACTGCGCACTCATTTCCGGCGCGTACGCCAGGCCGTTTTGGGGCCAGACTTGTCACATCGACGCACGCTCGTTGAGGGGCTGCTGCGGACTCAAGCGGTAAAAGAAGCCATTCGTGAAACCGCAGCCAAAGAAGACATCGCACCGGAAAAGGTCCGTGCACGAGCGTTCAAGTACGCCGACGAAATTGCCGCCAGCATGTCTGTTGTCACCATCCGTTTCATGGAACGTGTACTCGCCTGGCTCTGGAATCGCATCTACAACGGCATTGCGATCAACAACATTCAGGTCGCAAAAGAAGTCGCACAGGATAGCTCGGTTGTTTATGTACCCTGCCACCGCTCGCACATCGATTATTTGTTGTTGTCCTACGTGCTTTACAAAAACGGGTTGATGCCACCCCACATTGCGGCCGGCATCAATCTGAACATGCCTCTGGTCGGCCCCATCCTTCGCCGTGGCGGTGCTTTTTTCATGCGCCGAAGCTTCAAGGACAACCCGCTCTACGCCACCGTGTTCAATGAATACATGCACGTGATGTTCACCCGGGGCTATTCGGTTGAATACTTCGTTGAGGGCGGCCGCTCTCGCACCGGGCGCATGCTGCCACCCAGACCAGGCATGCTGTCTATGACGGTTCGCAGCTTTCTGCGCGACAACCGCAAGCCCATCGTGTTCGTGCCCGTCTATATCGGTTACGAGAAGGTGATGGAAGGTCGCTCCTATCTGGGAGAACTGCGCGGCAAGAAGAAACAAAAGGAAAGCGTCTTCGGGCTGGCCAAAACGGTCCGAAAACTCAGCAATTCGTTCGGCCGGGTTTCCTTGAACTTCGGCGACCCTATCCCGCTGGCCAACGTGCTGGATGACGTTCGCAGTAGCTGGCGCGAGGAAGCCTACGATGCAGAGTATCGGCCTGACTGGCTCCCTGATGCGGTGTCGGAGCTATCCCAGCGGGTAGCGGGCAACATCAATGCTGCGGTCGCGGTTAATCCGATCGGCATCACGGCGACTGTTTTATTGGGCACCGAGCGCATGGCGATGGACGAAGGCCAACTGGTGCGCCTGATGGACCAGTTTGCCAACATGCTGAAGGCGTTCCCTTATGCCGACACCGTGACCTTACCCGAAGGTGACGGCAAAGACTGGCTGAGCTACTGCGAAAGCATGGGGCTGATTAACCGCTTGCCGCAAAAGCTGGGGGATATCATCTCGCTGGAAGGCTCCAACGCCATCCTCATGACCTACTACCGGAACAACATTCAACACCTGTTCGCCCTTCCTGCGCTGGTTGTCAGCCTGTTTGAAAACAAGGCCTGCCTGCGTCGAGAGAAGATTATTTTCCTGGTAAGCGTCGCCTACCCTTACCTGCAGTCGGAGCTATTCCTCCGATACTCACAGGAAGAAATCGAAAACATCATCAATCAATGGATTGACGTGTTGATCCAGCAAGGACTCCTTGTGGCACTTGAAGACGACAAGCTGAGCCGTCCCGAGGAAGGCACCGAAGCCATGTTGCGCGCGCGCATCCTGTCACGCTTTGTCATCCAGACTCTGGAGCGCTACCACATCGCTCTGGGCATCCTGCGCAAATACGGCTCTGGCAAACTGACCGCGGCTGAACTGGAAGAGCAGAGCACGCTGCTGGCCGAACGAATGTCGATTTTGTTTGGCCTGAATGCCCCGGAATTTTTCGATAAAACGCTGTTCCGCAGCTTCATTGCCAACATGCAGAAAAACGACGTGCTGATTGCCGACGAAGACGGACGGTTGTGTTACGGCGAAGGGCTGGATGAAGTGGCTGAAGATGCGCGTTTGGTGCTGAGCGTCGAAAAACGACAGGCGATTCAGCAAATCACCATGATGGACGCCTGAACAACGAATGCCGGGCCGGGCTGAACGGGTTTCAGCTCGGCAGGGCTTTTAGCGAATAAATATCGTAACGGCTGCTTTTGCCCTCAATCTGCGTCGCCGGCTTCGGCCCATTGACGGCCGGTGCCTTGCGGGGCCGCTTGACCACCACCCGGTAGCGCGCCGCTGCCAGGGCCGCTTCCAGCAATTGTTCCGAATCATCGTCGTCGCCAACCACCTGCCGGAACACCTGCATTTCTTTCTTCACGAGGGCTGATTTATCCCGGTGCGGAAACATCGGGTCCAGATACACGACATCCGCGGCCTCGGCGCCGGCCTCTTTCAGCCAATCTACGGAATTGCCTGTCTGCAAAGTCATGCGCTGTACCACAGCGGCACAATCTGCATTTAACGCAGCCCGGGCCAGACCGTCAGCCAACAAGGCATGAATCACCGGGTTACGCTCGAACAAGGTCACCTTGCAGCCCAGCCCGGCCAACACAAACGCGTCTTGCCCTAAACCTGCGGTGGCATCGAGTACGTGCAATTCGGCTTTGGTTTTCTGCAGACCGACAGCGCGGGCTACCAGCTGACCGGTGCCGCCACCGTGCTCGCGCCGATAACCCATCTTTCCGGTCACAAACTCGGCTCTGACAGGCCCGGGAGCGCCTTTTCCGGTTAGCTGCAGAGCCAAACCCTGGTCATCCATCATCAGCAGCACAGGGAAGTCTCTGACCAGCTTTGGTTTCACCAACCCCAACCAGCTCAAGCCCAACTCGTCGGCAAGATTCTGCGCGCTGTGGCTATCCCCCAGCGGCGCATAACCGACCGCAACGATGTCTTCGAGAGGAATGAGATTGGCGGGTGAGCGATCAGCCATGATGATGGTCTCCCGAGACTACTCCCGCCCCGGGAGTTTCTTCCAGGTGACTTCGTCACGAACATACACAGGCTGCGCCTGTTCCGCAGGCACGGCCTGGCCCGCATGAAAAGCAGGGATCGCCAAGCGCGCAACCTGAGAGGCCCGTGGCACCAGAGAGGTATCAATCGAGCGAATCCGGGTTGCAATCGCCTCCGGCATGCCGTCCACGAACTTCCAACCCTGACCTGCACCAAACCAGCCGTCAGTCGTAGTATCCGGGTCAGGCAGGCTGACGTTTTCCGGATGACACACACGCTCGTTACCCTGCATTGCCGGCAAACCATCACGGCAGGCAAAGGTCGCCCAATATACCTCGCTCATGCGCGCATCGAACGCGACAGCCACACCGCTGCCGTCGGCCAACTGGTGTTGCTCCATGGCACTAAGCGCAACGGCGGCCAGAGAAGAGACCGGCACTACCGGCAGATCCAGCCCCCAGGCAAAACCCTGGATGACGCCAGTGGCGATACGCACGCCGGTAAACGAACCCGGCCCGCGAGCAAAGGCTAACGCGTCCAGATCTGAAGGTTTCAACCCTCGTTCTGCGAGCAGTTCGCGAACCATGGGCATTAACAGGCGGGTATGGCCCCTGGGGGCCAGTTCAAACCGCTCGGTAATCTGGCCATCCAGCCACAGAGCGGCGGAGCAGCCTTCGGAAGACGTATCCAGTGCTAACAACTTCACAGATCAAGCCTCCGCGGCTACCCCGGTTTCAGTTACTTAAGTTGTGACAGGATCTGGTCACGAATGCTATCCAGACTGCCTACACCTTCAACGCGCACATACTTGGGTGCGTCGGCAGGCGTTTTCTCGGCCCAACCCTGATAGAAATCGATCAGTGGTGCCGTCTGGTCGTGGTAGATACCCAGGCGCTTGCGCACAGTTTCTTCTTTATCGTCTTCACGCTGAACCAGGTCTTCACCGGTTTCGTCATCTTTGCCGGCAACTTTTGGGGGATCGTATTTCACGTGATAGATACGGCCACTACCTTCGTGAACGCGACGACCAGACAGGCGGCTGACAATTTCTTCGTCGTCTACGGCGATTTCCACAACATAATCGATATCAATGCCCTGATCTTTCAGCGCTTCAGCTTGGGGAATCGTGCGTGGGAAACCATCGAGCAGATAGCCATTTTTGCAATCGGGCTGTTGGATGCGCTCTTCAATCAGCGCAATAATGATGTCGTCAGACACCAAGCCGCCGGAAGCCATCACTTCTTTGACCTGTTTTCCCAGCTCCGATTCCGCTTTAACGGCAGCGCGCAGCATGTCGCCGGTCGAAATCTGAGGGATATCGAATTGGCTGGTGATAAACTGGGCCTGTGTGCCCTTGCCCGCACCTGGTGCGCCTAGCATGATGATTTTCATAACGTTGTGCTCCCGTTGTCTTAAATTGTCGTACGAAAAGTTGTTGCAAAAATCTGCGTTTTTGCGACAACCTCTCTGGAATCGCGAGACGGTTTCAGCGAGGCCCCGGCGAGAATCGAGGCCGCATTATACGAACTCAGCCCCTGCAGAGAAAGTCGACCTCTGTATCATCGCGTATTTTAAATAGATGCAAACTGTATGTAGCGGTGTTCAGCCGGTGTCAAATGGCTCAAGAAGACAAGGAGGAAGCGAGGACATCCAGGTCGGAAGAGACTTGCTCTACGTCTAGCTGAACCCGTTCCAGATCGGATAATTCCAACCCTAACCGTTCAACCAGAGCCGGCACATCGTCAGGATTGAATTCATCGCCGATGCCCTGTTCCTTCAATACAGCATTGGCCAACTGGACCATCGCGACATATTCCTCATGGTCTCCCTGGTAACCCATGTGCTGGTGCATGCCCGCAGCCTTGATCACAGGTTCCGGCAATTGCCATAGCCGGTGCAGGATACCACCTATCGCACCGTGCCCCACCGACAGAATGTCTTCCTGTTCACTGTGCCCGAGTACTTCGTGCTCCAGCGATTGCAGACTGGCGTCCGGATTCATTTCTCTGAGCGCATTCAGCTCATCAAATTCCGTCGGAAACAAATGCCCGACCAGCAAGAGACCAAAGTTGTGCAGCAAACCACAGAGGTACGCCAACCCCTTATCGTGCCCTGCACGGGCAGCCAACCCCTGGCACAAGAAGGCACAATACAACGAGTGCCGCCAGAAGTTGTCCATCCCCAACGGCCCCTTGCGCGGCACATCAAACGCTTGAACCGACGCAATACCCAACGCTATGTGAGCAACGCGATCAAAGCCCAGCACCCGAGTGACGGCTTCCTGAACCGAATTGATCTGACCGGGATAGGCAAACAACGCGGAACGGGCGTAACGCATAATCTGTGCGGTCATGCTGGGATCGAATTCGATCAGTTCCGACAACTCCCTGGCCGAAGCCTCGGGATTGCCTGTCAGCCGGAGAATGCGCAACGCCAACGCGGGCATCGGGGGTAAGCGATAGAGCTTCTGAAGCTTGTCAGCGACTTGCTCGAGCGTCAAGGCTTCGCGCTGCCCGACACCTTGCCCATGAATCACCAGACGCCCTTCCCTTGCACCCGCCAACGCCAGCCTCAGTGAACGACCATCCAGCTCCAGCAAGGTATGATCTGTGCCCGCGGTAAACACAACGGCGTCAGCAGAACTCAAGCCTTCATCCACCAAAACCGGGATCCCCCACGCAGCCCCTAAAGGTGGCACAAAGCCCGGAGCACAATCACTGAACAAACGGGTTACTTGACGAGCCGTCAATGGCTGCAGGCGCCGACCGGTCAACTGCTGTACGGCCTCCAGATCAAGTGCGCTGTCAAACCGATGCACAGCCATGACCACACCGGTCATATCGATCAGCATCGTGGCCTGGATGAAGTCGTGCTGGGGTCGCCCCGAAGCAAGCACCAAAGCATCCAGACTGCTGGCCACGCCGGTTTCTATGGGCCGGTATGGAATCCCTTTTCGGCCCAGAAAATGCGCCAGTTTCTCTGCCAATGCCAACCGTGCTTACTCCTTGAATGGTGACAACTGAATCGGGATGTTAACCCGTGTTACGCATGCCGGCTGATATGCCCGCCATGGTGACCTTGAGAGCCCGCTCAACCAATTCGGGTACGTTGTTTTTGCCCTCGCTCTCCCTGTCCCGGCGCAGCAACTCCGCCTGCAGGTAGTGCAGAGGATCGGTATAAGGGTTCCGCACCCGCATGGAGTGGGCAAAAACCGGCTCATCTTCCAGCAAGTGGTCTTGCTCTTTCAATTCGAGCAAACGGTCCACACACCCCTGAAGGCGCGCCCGCAAGTTCGCTCCGAGGGATTTCAGGGTGTCATCTTGCACGAGAGTTTGCTCGTAGTACGAGGCAATTCGCAAATCCGCCTTGGCCAACACCATCTCGAGCATGTCTACGTAGGTCTTAAAGAAGGGCCACCCCTTCATCATTTCCCGCAGCTCCGGCAAACGTTCCAGCCGTGCAGCTTCTTCAAGCGCGACGTCGCTGCCGAGCCAGCTCGGCAGCATCAAGCGCATCTGCGTCCACGCAAAAATCCACGGAATCGCCCGCAAACTTTCAACACCACCGGTGGGTTTACGCCGGGCCGGCCGACTGCCCAGCGCCAACTTACCCAGTGCCGTTTCCGGTGTCACCTGACGGAAGTAAGGTACGAAGTCCGGGTTCTCCCGCACCACATCGCGATAGGATTTAAGCGATATTCCGGTCAGCCAGTCCATCACTTCGCGCCAACTGTCCTTGGGGACCGGAGGTGGTGCCAGTGTGGCCTCGACCACAGCCGTGGTATACAGCGTCAAGCTTTGCACCGCCAGCTTGGGCAAGCCGAACTTGAACCGAATCATCTCGCCCTGCTCGGTGATCCTGAAACTGCCGTTCACGGACCCGGGCGGCTGCGACAGAATAGCTCTGTTGGCGGGGCCACCACCCCGCCCAACCGTGCCTCCACGACCATGGAACAAGGTCAGATGCACGCCATATTGGCTGGCCACTTCCGTGAGCTTTTCCTGCGCCTGGTACTGGGCCCAGGCCGCCATCATCTGGCCCGCGTCTTTAGACGAATCCGAATAGCCGATCATGACTTCCTGCCGACCCCGACAATACTCGCGGTACCAATCCACCTGATACAACGCCGCCATGGCATCCGGCGCACCTTGCAGGTCGCTAAGGGTTTCGAACAAGGGCACTACCCGCATGGGGAATGTCATGCCCGCTTCGCGCAACAACAGAATGACGCTCAGAACATCCGAGGGCTGACTGGCCATCGAAATCACATAAGAGCCCAAGGCTTCTGGCGTCTGCCGGGCAACCACCTCGCAAGTAGCCAGCACTTCTCTGACCGGTTCAGACGGCTGCCAGCCACGGGGCACCAAAGGACGGCGACCCTGAAGCTCCCGCAACAGGAATTTCTGCCGCTCCGGCTCGGACCAGGAGGCGTAATCACCCATTCCCAAATAGTCGACAATCTCGGCCACCGCTTCCGCGTGGCGCGCCGCTTCTTGTCGGATATCCAGGCGAATCAGCGGTAACCCGAAGGTATGGGCCCGGCGAATGGTATCCAGCAGTGGGCCATTGGCAATGTGCTCCAAACCGCAGTCCACCAGAGACCGATAGCACAGCTCCAGCGGTGCCGTCAGATCTTCATTTTCAAACAAAATTTGGGTGTCGTCGGCGGCTTCGCCTTTGGCTCGCGCGGCGGCCCAATCACGGGTTTTGATCAACCGGTCCCGTAACTGACCCAGCACAACCCGGTAAGGCTCCCGGGAGTCACCCGCCTGCGCCATCAACTCTTCACTGGCTTGCCACATCGACAGCTCGGCACGCAACGCTTTGATGTCTCTAAGGTAAAGGTCGGCTGCCATCCAACGACCGAGGAAAAAAACCTCCTGAGTCACTTCATGGGTGACATTCGGGTTACCGTCCCGGTCCCCGCCCATCCACGAGGCAATCTGAACAGGCGTAGCGGCAATGGGCAGGCCTTTGCCGGACGCATCCAGCAGCGAGGTGTCCAGGTTTCGCAAGAAACGCGGCAGCGCATCCCACAGGCTGTTCTCGATGACCGCAAAGCCCCACTTGGCCTCATCAACGGCGGTCGGCCGTTCGTAACGAATTTCGTCGGTATGCCACGCCTCGGTGATCAACTGGGACAGACGACTCACGATATCGTCGCGTTCATCGGGGCGCAGATCGCTGTGATCCAGCTTCTCGAGACAGTCCGACATCTCGTCATATTTCATGATCAATGTGCGGCGAGCGACTTCGGTGGGATGCGCGGTCAGCACAAACTCGATGTGCAAATCCGCCACTTTCCGGTGCAGCTCGTCAGGCGCAACACCCCCCGCCTTGAGGCGTTCGAACACCTCGGTCAGCGATTCCACGGTCAGATCCGATGCGTGCCCTTGCTTGCGGCGAATGCCATGATATTGCTCAGCCAGATTGGCGAGATTCAAAAACTGGTTGAAAGCGCGGGTAACAGGAAGGAGTTCATCGTCACTCAACTGCCCGAGCAAGGTTACCAGGCGCTGGCCAGAACCGCTTTCTTGCAGTCGGTCAGCTTTGGCTGCGGCCCGAAGTTCCTCGATTCGGTCGTAACAATCTTGCCCGGGAAACCGTTGAATGCTTTGGCCCAACAGTTCACCCAGTAATCGTACGTTTTCTCGCAAGTCAGGATGCAGTTCAGTCACGTTGAGTTCCTTTTAAATGAACAGAAACAATCTGAACTTACGATACTAAGGATTCACCAAGAACGCTATCAGGCCTTAGGGTTAGCCCTTTTCAACGCCTTTCACTTGTTGCCAGATAGCATCAAGCGCTTCGAGACTTTCGCTATCCAAATCCCGCCCTTGATCGCGCAGAAGTCGCTCGATCGCCCGGAATCTGGCGTCAAATTTGTGGTTAGTTCTGGCCAGAGCCTGTTCCGGGTTCACTTTCATGAACCTGGCCAGATTCACGCACACAAACATCAGGTCGCCCAGCTCGTCTTCCACCGCATCACGGTCACCGGTGCCCGCCTGCGCCGCTTGCCAGGCTTCTTTCAGCTCATCAATCTCTTCGTGCAGCTTGTCAAAAACCGGGGCTATCTCGGGCCAGTCGAAGCCGTGGTTGGACGCACGCTTTTGCAGCTTTTCGGCCCGCGCAATCGCCGGCAACGTGCTGGCAATACCCTCTAGCCGGCTGACCGGCTCGTCGGTTGCGGGTTTGCTGGCCCGCTCTTCCGCTTTGATACGTTC
Source organism: Marinobacter sp. MDS2 (assembly GCF_030718085.1). Classification (NCBI taxonomy): domain Bacteria; kingdom Pseudomonadati; phylum Pseudomonadota; class Gammaproteobacteria; order Pseudomonadales; family Marinobacteraceae; genus Marinobacter; species Marinobacter sp. MDS2. Next base: position 206,178 of record NZ_JAVAJF010000002.1, on the reverse strand, counting down.
CCAACTGGCTTTGATCCAGGCCTCGTCCGGGCGATTGTTCGGATCTATCCGGCTATCCAGAGTGCCCTCAGGGAACACATGGGGATGCCGCCGGATCAGCTTACGGACCAGGTGATCGACAATGTCGTCGAAATCGAAGTGGCCGTCTTCTTTGCCAATCTGGCCGTAAAAAATCACCTGAAACAGCAAATCCCCCAACTCATCTTTCAAATGGGGGAAATCTTCCCTGGCGATGGCATCAGCCACCTCATAAGCTTCCTCGATGGTATGGGGCACAATCGTACTGTACGTCTGCTTCGTGTCCCATGGGCACCCGGTTTCCGGCTCCCGCAGGCGCGCCATGAGGGTTTTCAAATCGTCGATCGAATAGCTCATGAGCGTTTGCGCCTTACGTCGATAATGTTCGGCAAATTACGAACTTGCGCCAGCAAGCGAGCCAGTTGTTCAAGACTGGAAATCTCTACGGTTACCCGCATGGTGGCCGTGTTTTCGTCTTTGTTGGTCTGCGTTTGCAGCGACAACACGTCGCACTTGGAGTTCGAAAACACCTGGGTGATATCCCGCAACAAGCCAGACCGGTCATAGGCCTCAATCTCGATCTCAACCGGATACACCGCGGCCGGCTGGCCACCCCAGTTAACCTCGATGATGCGGTTCGGCTCGATTTCCCGGAGGTTCAGGAACGTCAAACAGTCCTGGCGGTGCACGGTCACGCCACGCCCGACGGTGATGTAGCCGCCGATCGGATCTCCAGGCAACGGTTTGCAGCAGTTGGCCACCTGGGTTTTGAGTTTGCCCACACCCCGAATCTGGATATCAGAATCGGTGCTGTACCCGCTTTTTCGAGCCGGGCTCAGTTTCAAATCCAGCTGTTCGGTTTTCGGCTCCAACATCTGCTGGGCCACATTCGCCACTTGCGAAGGCCTCAGGTCACCGGCACCGATGGCGGCAAACATATCGTCCGAGGAATGATAGTTAACCCGCTTGGCCAAATCCGTCAGATTCACGTCGTAAAGTGACAGGCGCTTGAATTCATCCTCAAGTATGGCTCGGCCATCAACAATGTTGCGGCCACGATCTTGCTGCTTGAACCAGCTTGTGACTTTGGCCCGGGCCCGGGAGGTCTGGATGTAGCCGAGGCTCGGGTTCAGCCAGTCACGGCTGGGCGCCGGGTTGTTCGAGGTCAGGATAAAGACCTGATCGCCGGTTTTCAGCGGATAGGTCAGCGGTACTATGCGACTGTTCACACGAGCGCCACGGCAAGAGTGACCGATCTCCGTATGAACGCGGTACGCAAAATCGACCGCCGTTGCGCCTTGTGGCAAATCCACCACATGGCCTTCCGGTGTGAACACGTAGATTCGGTCGGGCACGAAATCGGATTTCAGGTGGTCAGCCAGGCCCGACAAGTCGCCCAACTCTTCCTGCCACTCCAAAACCTGGCGCAGCCAATTTATCTTGGCGTCGTAGCCGCTGGACTTGTTGTTGGTATCCGTACCCTTGTACAGCCAATGGGCACAGACTCCCAGCTCGGCTTCTTCGTGCATCGCATGGGTACGAATCTGGACTTCCATTACCCGACCTTCTTCACCCACAACCGCGGTGTGCAGCGATTGATAGCCGTTTTCTTTCGGGTTGGCGATGTAGTCGTCAAACTCATTCGGTATGTGGCGCCAAAGCGAATGCACAATACCCAGCACCGCGTAACAATCACGCACTTCCGGCACCAGAATGCGCACAGCCCGAACATCGTAAACCTGAGAAAAATCGATGCCTTTGCGGCGCATTTTTCGCCAGATGCTGTAAATATGCTTGGCCCGCCCGCTCAGCTCAGCGTCGATGCCCGAGGCTTTGAGTTCGGTCTGCAAGGTATCGAGCACACGGCGAATGTAGCTTTCACGATCCAGTCGCTTTTCATCCAGCAGCCGGGCAATCTTCTTGTAGGCGGTAGCATGCAGGTAACGGAAGGATAAATCCTCCAGCTCCCATTTGATGTGCCCGATCCCCAACCGGTGCGCGAGAGGGGCGTAAATATCAAACACCTCCCGGGCAACTTTCATGCGTTTTTCCGCCGAGGTATCTTTGATCGCCCGAATCGCACAGGTGCGTTCCGCCAGTTTGATCAGCGCGACGCGAACATCGTCGATCATGGTGACCAGCATCTTGCGGACGTTATCGAGCTGCCCTTCGCTCTGCCCCAGTACGTTGCCTTTGAGGGGGTGGTGAATCGACGAGATCGCAGCCATCTGCTGGACACCATTGATCAACCCGGCCACTTCATCACCGAATTCCTTGCGGATTTCTTCCAGCCCTACCCGCTCTTCCCGCACTGCACGGTACAAAACGGCTGCAACAAGACTGGCCTGATCAAGATGAAGCTCCGCCAGAACCTGAGCCATTTCCAGGCCGGTATGAAAACTGTTGGCCCCGGGCGCCCACAAACGGTCTTCACGGAACGCTTCCAGTGCTATCCGGTCGGCCTTTTCACAGGCCAAGCGTAACTGATCCGGATTCTCCAAATGGGTCTGTTCCGCAATACGATTAACCCAACGGCCAATGTCCACCTGGCCGTCGCCGGTTACCCCGTAATCTTCCCTAACTTTAACCATAGCAAGGACTTACCTGATGCTGGCCCGGTGTCTCTGGAACTACCCTGATCTCGGAAACCCGGACATTACAAACTCATTTACGCGTGTCGCGCTCGAACAAGGCGATCGACTCAACGTGAGTCGTGTGCGGGAACATGTCCATCACACCCGCACGCACGAGGCGGTAGCCGTTATTCACCATGACACCGGCATCTCTGGCCAAGGTGGCCGGGTTGCACGACACATACACGATCTGATCCGCGCCGAACGCCGTCAGGTACTTGCAAATCTCTTCAGCACCAGAGCGGGGCGGGTCAATCAATATTTTATCAAAACCCTCTTTGGCCCAGCTTTGATCGGTGAAATCGCCGTGCAAATCAGCCCCGAAAAACTCCACGTTATCCAGTCCGTTCAGTCTGGCGTTTTCACGACCACGAACCACCATGGCATCGTCGCCTTCCACGCCCACGACCTGCCCACCCTTTCGAGCCAGTGGCAGGGTGAAGTTGCCAAGACCGCAGAACAGATCCAGCACCCGCTCACCCGGCTGAATGTCCAGCCATTCCACCGCGCGGTGCACCATCTTGCTGTTAATACCCGCATTTACTTGCGTGAAGTCCATCGGATGGAACTGCATGGTCAGATCAAACTCTTCCATGCGGTAACTCAAGCGCTCATCATCACGACCGGACGACTCCGGCCAAATGCGATGAACCGTATCCGGGCCTTTCGGCTGCAGGTAGATATGCAGACCATTTTCCTGGCCGAAGGCGATCAGCTTTTCCTGATCTTCCGGCACCAGTGCGTCCATATTCCGGAATACCATGGCGGCGTGGTCATCACCACACGCCACCTCGACTTGAGCGATCCGGTCAAACGCCGTCATGCCGTGCAACAATTCCCGCAGCGGCATGATGCGCTCGCCAATACGAGGGTCCAACACCACGCACTCATCGATATCGGTCAGAAAGCTATTGCGCTTCTCACGGAAACCAACCAGTACAGATTCGCGGGCTTTTACGTAACGCACACCCAAGCGCGCCTTACGGCGGTATCCCAGCGATTCCGGCGAACGCATGGGCTCTACCCACTCTTCCGGCTCAATACCGCCAAAGTGCGCGAAATGCTCACGCAGGGTGTTTTCCTTGAAGCGAATCTGGGCGTCGGCACTCATGTGCTGAAGGCTGCAGCCACCGCACAAGTCGGCAAATTTGCACGGAGGTTGTTGACGATCCGGAGCGGCCTCCAGAACCTCCAGAGTACGCAGCTCATCAAACTTGCTGCGACTGCCCACCACTTTGGCCATGACGGTTTCACCCGGCAACCCGCCATCTACAAACTGAACTTTACCTTCAGCGCGGGCAATGCCCCGACCATCGTGGCCCAAGCTTTCAATCTCACAACTCACGGGTTCTTGCGGCAGAACCTTACGGCGGCGTCTACTCATAATCATTAGTCTCTTGTCGGTTTCCGGCTCAGACGCTCGGGAATACACCGGTGGATAAGTATCGGTCTCCGCGATCACAAATAATGGCAACGATTACCGCATTTTCAACCTCTCGCGAAAGCTTGAGCGCCGCCGCAATAGCACCGCCGGAGGAAACACCACAAAAAATCCCTTCCTCCCGAGCCAGGGCCCGCATGGTGTCTTCCGCTTCTTGCTGGCCAATGTCCAGCACGGAGTCCACCCGTGCGGCATCGTAAATTTTTGGCAAATACGCTTCAGGCCAACGTCGGATACCCGGAATAGACGCACCGTCTTCCGGCTGCAACCCAACAATCTGAACATCCGGGTTACGCTCTTTCAGATAACGGGACACCCCCATAATGGTGCCGGTGGTGCCCATCGAACTGACAAAATGGGTAACGCGCCCGTTAGTCTGCTCCCAGATCTCCGGCCCGGTGGTGCGGTAATGGGCCAGCGGGTTGTCCTGATTACTGAACTGGTCCAGCACCTTGCCCTTGCCTTCGGATTCCATTCGGATCGCCAGATCCCGTGCACCTTCCATGCCTTCGTCACGGGTGACATTGACCACCTCGGCTCCGTAGGCGCGCATCGATGCCCGGCGCTCCTCACTCAGGTTATCCGGCATGATCAAGATCATGCGATATCCCTTGATGGCCGCAGCCATGGCAAGGGCAATCCCGGTGTTGCCCGAAGTTGCTTCAATCAAGGTATCACCGGGGCTGATGTCACCACGGCGCTCCGCTTCCTGAATCATGCTGATGGCCGGCCGATCTTTAACCGAACCCGCGGGGTTGTTGCCCTCCAGCTTTGCCAAAACGACGTTACTGGTATCACCCGGCAAGCGCTGCAAACGCACCAGCGGGGTGTGGCCGACGTAATCTTCAATAGTGGGGAAAGTCATATTGAAACCCTGTGATACACTTTCGGGTTCGAATCATACTCGCTATAGCCGCCATGTCCCAATACAGCTTGTCGCTATATCCATGACCACTGGCTATAAATGAGTAACGTGCCTTCTCCGGCATCGCCGGGGACTCATCAGAATAACAGGAACAAGATATGCGGCGGTGGGGCATTCGCAAAAAAGTCTTGGTGGTAACCCTTGTTCCCACCCTCGTCACAACTCTGCTGCTGGGTCTGTTTTTTACCCACAGCTGGATAAATAACATCGAAAGCCTGCTTCATGACCGGGGCGAGTCGCTCTCCCGCCAGCTGGCCGCGGGCTCAGAATACGGCCTGTTTACCGCCAACCGCAGCCTGCTCAGCAGTCTCTCCAACGCGTTACTGGAAGAACAAGACGTTCGCTCAATTTCTTTCTTCACGCCCGAAGGCAAGCGGCTTCTACACACTGGCCCCGGCAGTTCCGAGGCGATACCTACAAGCGCCTTTAAGCCCAATCAAGAGGTGAAACTCACCCTTAACCACACCACTCGATTCATCAACCCTGTGCATTTGCAGGATCTGAGCATCGACACCATGATCGCCCCGGAGGCTCGTTTAACCGCGTCGCAAGCCCAAAATCCGCTGGGCTGGGTGATGGTCGAGATGTCCCACACCCGCACCGAAAAAGAAACCTACAAAGCCCTGCTGATCTCTCTTTTGATGATCATCGGCGGCGTTATCCTGAGCATCGGCATATCGTTGCGCCTCAGCCGCGCCTTCACCGACCCGGTGTTTCAGTTAAACGAAGCGGTCGCACTGCTCAAGGAAGGCAAGCTCGAAACCCGGGTGTATACCAGCGCCGGCCCGGAATTCGAACAACTCGAATCCGGCCTCAATGATATGGCCTCGGAGCTCGGTAAAGCACAAGCCGAAATGCAGCAGAACATTGATCAGGCCACCGAAGACCTGCGGGAGACACTGGAAACCATTGAGATCCAGAACATCGAGCTGGACTTCGCCCGCAAAGAAGCGCTTGAAGCCAGCCGGATCAAATCCGAGTTTCTGGCGAACATGTCCCATGAAATCCGTACGCCGCTTAACGGCATCATCGGATTCACCGAACTGCTGCTGAAAACCCCGCTACCGAGGCAGCAACGCGATCATCTCAATACAATTCGCAAGTCCTCGGAGATTCTGCTTACCATCATCAACGACATTCTGGATTTCTCGAAAATCGAGGCCGGCAAATTGCTGCTCGACCGGGTGCCATTTGCGCTTCGGGATATTGTCGAAGAAGTCATGACCATGCTGGCTCCGGCCGCACACGCCAAAAATCTCGACTTAGTGCCTCTGGTCTACAACGACGTTCCCGACCACATTGTGGGCGACCCCTTGCGGGTAAAGCAGGTCATTACCAATCTGGTTAACAACGCCATCAAGTTCACCCAAACCGGCGAAGTGGTGTTACGCGCCAGCCTTGAAGAAGAAGATACCGAGAACAACCGCGTCACCCTGCGTCTGAGCATCACCGATTCGGGGGTGGGCCTGTCCCGTGCCCAACAGCAGTCGTTGTTCAACGCCTTCAGTCAGGCAGACGCCTCTACAGCCCGTCAATACGGCGGCACTGGCTTGGGGCTGGCCATCTCCAAGCGCCTCGTCGAAGAAATGGGTGGCGAAATCGGCCTCAAGAGCGAGCTCGGCAAAGGATCCACATTCTGGTTCACGCTCACTCCAGAGCTCTCATCAGCTGCAGACAGCCGGCCACCGAAAGAGGCGCTGCGCGGTGAACGGGTAATTTATCTCGAGCAGCAGAAAACCACAGGCCTTGCGGTTGAACACTTGTTGCGGGACTGGGGCATGGTGGTGGACCGGGTGTCATCGCCGGCCGCACTGCAGGAGCACGTTGAAGAGGCGCAGCTGCATCAGGAAGGCTACGCAGCCGCGATCATTGGTATCACTCGCCACCTGCTGAACTCGAATCAGTACGGCAACTTGCTGCGCACGCTGGAAGTGGAAAGGGACTGCAGGACCCTGCTGCTAACCCCTACGCTGGAAACCCTCGACACGCCGCTCTCAGGCTTATCCAGCGGTCATCTGACCAAACCCATTTGCCGGGATTCGCTCTACGATGAACTGCTGGCGCTAATACACGGCATCCGCTCGGGCCACCTTGAAGACACCCCGGTGTCGATACCGGAACGCAATCAGGTTAAAGCACCCCGTATCCTTGCGGTCGACGATAACGACGCGAACCTGAAGCTGGTCATGACCTTGCTTCAAGACTGCAAAATCAATGCGGAAGGCGCCTCCAGCGGTTTCGAGGCTCTGACCAAAGCTCGCAAAAAACCGTTCGACCTGGTTTTCATGGATCTACAAATGCCGGGTATGGATGGCGTGGAAGCAACGGCACGTATACGGGACCTGGACTCCGACACGCATTACACGCCGATCATTGCCTTAACCGCCCACGCCCTGGCGGATGAGCAGGAACGGCTGGGGCAGCAGGGATTCGATGGCTACATGGCCAAACCGATCAGCAGTCGTCAGCTGAACGAGCTGGTGCGCGAATACACCGGTTACGACTGCAAAGCCTCCGCCACGTCGTTCAAAATTTCCGAAATTCGTGACACCCGGCGCACCCTTCGCCCGTCAAACCGGCGCATACAGCAAGACTGCATGAGTATTGACGAAAGTATCCAGCTTGCAGCGGGCAAGGCCGACCTGGCCGAAGAGTTATTCAGCATGTTGCTCGAACAGCTGCAAACCGATGCGCCTCGAATTCAGGCGCTTTGGGATGAAAGCAATCACGAAGCCTTACTGGAATGCATCCACAAATTGCACGGGGCGACCCGGTATTGCGGCGTGCCCGAACTTAGAGCCGCCGCCAACCGGTTTGAAACCGCCTTAAAATGTGAAGCGGCTGACCGTGAAATTCTGAAGGATCAGCTCAACTCTGCCATTGAGCGCTTGCAGAACTGGAGTGAGCAAACCGACTGGCAATCCCTGTTCCGCGAACAACAACGACAGCCGGAAATCCACTAACCGATTCAGGCTCGCGCGCGATCCAGAATCGCGCGCATGTCCTTCACCGCGTCTTTTAATCCGGTGAACACGGCCCGAGCGACAATGGCGTGGCCAATGTTCAATTCATTGATGCCCGGAATCGCCGCCACTCTCTCAGTGTTGTGATAATGCAAGCCATGCCCCGCGTTGACGATCAAGCCCTGTTCACGTGCATAGGCAACGGCGTCTTCCAGAATCGTCACCGAAGCTTCCGCCTGAGCCGGCGTTGCTGCTTCGGCATACTCTCCGGTGTGCAGCTCGATAACCGGCGCGCCGCAACGAACCGCCGCATCAATCTGAGCGCGATCCGGATCAATGAACAATGACACCTCCGCACCGATAGCCGCCAGGCGTTCGCAGGCGTTGGTCACCCGCTCTTCCTGCCCCACGACATCGAGCCCGCCTTCCGTTGTCAGCTCTTCGCGCTTTTCGGGCACCAGGCAGACGCACTCCGGCTTCACCTGCTCCGCAAACGCCAACATGGCGTCGGTCACGGCCATTTCGAGGTTCATTTTGGTCTGTAGAACATCCTTCAATAACAACACATCGCGATCCTGGATGTGTCGACGGTCTTCCCGGGGGTGAACGGTGATTCCGTCCGCGCCCGCTTCTTCAGCGACCAGCGCAGCCTGCACCGGGTCGGGATAGCGGGTGCCCCGCGCCTCACGCAAAGTAGCCACATGATCAATGTTTACACCAAGCAACACTCTGGAATTCATAAGGTTCTCTCTGATGAAGAAACGGAATGGCTGAATAAACTTCTGCTATGGAGGGGCTTGCCCTGCAACAGGAAATCAACAAGCACACGCATCACGCGTTTGGCTGTTCTGCGCGCCGACTCATCGCTGTAGTCATTCGCAGCCAGTGCAATCAAGGCCTCGCCCGGCAGCCGCCCCAGGCGAACGTCTGCGCCACTTGCGGCGACAATACCTTGGGCCGGATCATAACCATAATACCGACCAACCTCTACCGGGCGGTCGGTGTCGGTGGTTTGATCCCATGAAAAGTCATACCCCAAAGAACCGGCGAACGCTCTCTCGAAACGCCGCAAAATCGGCTCGACATCGCCGTTATCCTGAACACCCGACAACGCCTGAAGGCTCTCAATGTAACTGGCAAACAACTCCGGGTGGGGGTCCGCAGCCGGCAAAATACGCTGCAGGAGCTCATTGATGTACAAACCGCTATACAAGGCGCGGGTTTGCCGTAAGCGGGGCGCTTCTCGTAACTCCAGTTGCACCAGAGTTTTGAGATCGCTTTTGCCGGTCCAGTCAATCAACAAGGGCTGGAAAGGCTGGAGCTGGGCTTTCAGCGGGCTTTTCGCGCTGTTGCCACCCCGGGCAACAACGCTCATACGGCCATGGTTCAGGGTGAAAATATCCACCTGCAATGCGGTTTCGCGCCATGGCCGTCGATGGATGACGTAAGCGGGCTCTTGTTGCACCGCTCCTTTCATATCAACCTCAGAGGTCGTTCATGCCCAGGCTCTTCAGGGCTCGGTCGCTGTCGGCCCAGCCACGCTTCACCTTGACCCAAAGTTTGAGCATGACTTTGGTATCGAACATTCGCTCCATATCGATACGGGCTTCCTGACCGATCTGACGCAACCGAGCGCCCTTGTCACCGATGATGATCTTTCTCTGACCGTCACGCTCAACCAGAATCAGCGCAGAAATGTGAAGTGTCTTACCTTGCTGCTTGAACTCTTCAATTTCCACCGCTACGGAATAGGGTAGCTCGGCACCCAGCTGACGAGTAATTTTTTCCCGCACCATCTCTGAAGCCATGAAGCGCTGGCTGCGATCCGTGATCTGGTCATCCGGATAGAAATGCACACTCTGTGGCAGGAAGCGGCCGACGGCTTCTTCCAACGGCTCCAAGTTGGTCTCGCGCAGTGCTGACAATGGAATAATCTCGGCGAAATCCCGTTTTGCCGCCAAGGTTTCGAGATGCGGCAGCAGCAACTCTCGCTTCTCCAGCTTATCAACCTTGTTGATCGCCAGAATAACCGGACACTTAACCCGTTCCAGTTTTTCCAGCACCATCTCGTCCGCGGTGGTCCAATTCATCTGGTCCACCACGAACACCACCACATCGACATCCACCAAGGCCGAGGTTGCGGCCTTGTTCATGTAACGGTTAATCGCCCGGGGCTCTTCTTCATGCATGCCCGGCGTATCAACGTAAATGGCCTGCACCTCCCCTTCAGTTTTGATGCCCAATACCTGGTGACGAGTGGTTTGGGGCTTGCGGGAAGTAATGCTTAGCTTCTGCCCGAGGATGTGGTTCAGCAGTGTCGACTTGCCCACGTTAGGACGCCCGACAATGGCAACAAATCCGCAGCGGCTGTCCGGATTATCCGGGGTGGTTATATCGTTCATCATGAATTCTCCACGCCCAGCTTCTTGAGGGCACTGCGGGCGGCCTGTTGCTCAGCAATTCGGCGACTGCTGCCGGTGCCAGTGGTTTTACGGTCCAGCGACGACAACGCACAGGTCACATGGAATGTCTGATTATGGGCTTCGCCCTCCACCGAGATCACTTCGTATCGCGGTAACGGGAACTGGCGCGACTGCAGGTACTCCTGCAAACGGGTTTTCGGATCCTTCTGGGTATCCTGTACATCGAGCCCGGCCAGCCGTTCTGTAAACCATCGCAACACCTGCTCACGGCAGGTGTAAAAATCGCTATCCAGATAGATGGCACCGATGATCGATTCCACGGCATCGGCCAAGATGGACTCTCGACGGAAGCCGCCACTTTTCAGCTCCCCGGAACCCAATCTCAGATATTGGCCCAGCTGAAACTCGCGCCCGATTTCGGCAAGGGTAACCCCCTTCACCATGCGGGCTCTCAAGCGGCTCAGCTGGCCCTCACGGGCAGCTTCAAACTTCAGGAACAAGTGTTCGGCGATCACCATATTGACGATAGAATCGCCGAGAAATTCCAGACGCTCGTTGTTCTGGTTGCCAAAACTTCGGTGAGTGAGCGCCAGCAACAGCCGTTCAGGATCTTTGAACTGATAACCGATGCGGCGCTGGAGTTGATCAAGATCTGGTTTTGAACTCACTTGCCTTTAAACTCATACTCGTGTTGAAAGTGAACGACGGTGTCGACACTGCCAAATAGATTGTTGCGAACCTCATAATCAACGCTTATGAGCACCAGATCTCCGTCTTTATCAACAGTGATATTCTTGGCATCAAAACCGCGTACGTTGTTCACACTTAATTGCTTGTTAATAACACCTCGCACCTGAGCTGGCCCCATTTTGGACAGGCCGTCGATGTTTTCAAGATTTTCGAGGGCTTCCTGAATGGTAAAGTCATCAAGATAAGCCGGCCCCACTTTAAGAGCGAACGTCAGCAAACCGGCAAAAAACAAGGCCACAATCATCATCGTCAAGCCGCTGCCTTGCTGATACTTCATACCCGCGGGAAATCCATTGTTCATGCGTGTTCGCTCCGAAACCTTCGTGATCATTCGATGCCACCCACTCGATCAAAAGATGGCAGACTTGTGAAAGATTTCCAGTGCATCCAGATACCGAAGGCCTTGCCGACCACCAGCTCATCCGGAACCGTGCCCCAGAAACGACTGTCGTTACTATTATCCCGGTTGTCGCCCATTACGAAGTAATGTCCGTCCGGAACCGTCCACTCTCCCTCTCCTGAAGCAGACACGCGGCCCATGGTGAGGTAGATGTCATGTTCAACACTGCCCATGGTTTCGCGCCAGCGCTCCATTGGAGGCAATCGCGCGACAAAGTCCCGTGCCACGGGCTCGCCATTGATGAAGAGCTGTTTGTTACGGTACCGCACGGTATCGCCCGGCAAACCGATCACTCGTTTGATGTAATTGGTGACACCGTCCTCCGGAAAGCGAAACACCATAACATCACCGCGCTCCGGGTCGCCGATTTCGACAACTTTGGTGCCGGCCACTGGCAATCTCAGGCCATAGGCGTATTTGTTCACCAAAATGAAATCGCCTACTTCCAGCGTCGGCAACATAGAACCCGATGGAATCTGAAACGGCTCAATCAGGAACGAACGCAACACCAGTACAACGGCCAATACTGGAAAAAAAGAGCGACTGATATCAATCAGCCAAGGCTCTTTGGGCTCTTCCGAACTGCTCGTTTCGGCCTGTTCACTCGTGTTGGCAAGACGCCGTTTCCGCAAAAACAACTTGTCCGCCAGCCAAATCACACCCGTCACAAAGGTGAGAACAACCAATACCAGTGGAAAATCAATATCCATCGGGTGCCTTAGTGTTATTAATTATCGACTTTCAATACAGCAAGAAACGCTTCCTGAGGCACCTCGACATTACCCAGCTGCTTCATGCGTTTTTTGCCTTCTTTCTGCTTCTGAAGCAGCTTCTTCTTACGGCTGACGTCACCACCGTAACACTTGGCTGTTACGTTTTTACGTAATGCTTTGACGGTTACCCGAGAAACCACCTGGGTACCTATGGCCGCTTGAATCGCAATATCAAACATCTGCCTCGGGATCAGCTCTTTCATCTTCTCGATCAACTGACGCCCTTTCCGATGAGCCAGATCACGGTGCACGATGATAGCCAGCGCGTCCACACGCTCACCGTTGATCAATACATCCAATCGCACCAGATTCGCGTCCTGGAACCGCACAAAGTGGTAATCCAATGATGCGAAGCCACGACTTGCGGATTTGATGCGGTCGAAGAAATCCATCACCACTTCTGCCATCGGCAACTCGTAGCTGAGCTGAACCTGAGAAGACATGAAGTGCATGTTTTTCTGAACACCCCGTTTTTCTTCACACAGGGCGATGACGTTACCCAAGTGCTCTTGCGGCACAAGAATGTTGGCTTCGACAATCGGCTCGCGCATTTCTTCGATAGAGCCAATATCCGGCAGCCGGGACGGGTTGTCTACCGACACCGTCTCACCCTGCTTGGTCACAACTTCATAGATGACCGTAGGTGCTGTGGTGATCAGATCGATGTCGTATTCCCGCTCCAGGCGTTCCTGGATAATTTCCATGTGCAGCATGCCGAGGAAACCGCAGCGGAAACCAAAGCCCAGAGCATCGGAATTTTCAGGCTCAAAGAACAACGAGGCGTCGTTCAGGGTCAGCTTTTCCAGCGCGTCCCGGAAGTCGTCATAGTCATCGGCACTGACCGGGAACAAGCCCGCATACACCTGCGGCTTAACCTTCTGGAACCCCGGCAACATCGGGGTTTCTTCCGCGTATTTCTGATGCACAATGGTGTCACCCACTGGCGCACCGTGAATATCTTTAATGCCAGCGACGACAAAACCTACGTCGCCCGCTTCGAGAATATTGGTATCCGTCGGTTTGGGGTTAAAAATCCCGACCTTGTCAGCATTCCAGGCCTTATTCGTCGATTTGATAACAATCTTGTCGCCCTTGCGCAAAACCCCTTCGATGACGCGCACCAGCGACACAACGCCCAGATAATTATCAAACCAGGAGTCGATAATCAGCGCCTGCAGCGGCGCACTGCGATCGCCTTTCGGTGGCGGGATCTTCTGGATCAGATCCTCGAGAACATCTTCGACGCCCAGACCGCTCTTGGCGCTGCAGCGCACAGCATCTTGCGCTTCAATGCCAATGATATCTTCAATCTCGGCCGCCACCCGCTCTGGCTCGGCCTGCGGAAGGTCCATTTTGTTCAGTACAGGAACCACTTCGAGCCCCTGCTCCAACGCGGTATAGCAGTTGGCCACTGACTGCGCTTCTACGCCCTGACCGGCATCCACAACCAGCAGTGCACCTTCGCAGGCATACAGAGAACGCGAGACTTCGTAGGAGAAATCCACGTGCCCCGGTGTGTCAATGAAATTCAGTTTGTAGGTTTCGCCATCTCGAGCGGTGTAGTTGAGCGTTACACTCTGGGCTTTGATGGTAATGCCCCGCTCTCTCTCGAGATCCATGGAGTCCAGTACCTGAGCGGCCATTTCTCGCTCGGTCAAACCGCCACAGCTTTGAATGAAACGATCCGCCAGCGTGGATTTACCGTGGTCGATGTGGGCAATAATGGAAAAGTTACGGATTCGGCTCAGTTCAGTCACAGACAATGATTACTCATATAAGACATGGGATTGAGCCCGGTATAGCCGCTACGGGTCCGGGAACGGCGTGATTTTACCGGTATCCGGCCGCTATTGCCATGATCAGGAAATAAGCGGCTTCTCATACTGGCGAATCAGGAACCCGATAAGGGCATCTTCGTCGAGCGGATAACTGAATAAGTTACCCTGACTTTGGGCGCAACCGGCGGATTTCAAAAAGGCCAGTTGTTGCATGGTTTCAACACCTTCGGCCACCACAGTCAGGTGCAGTTTGTGCGCCAGCGCGATGACCGCAGAGGCAACATCGGTGGCGCTGACGTTGTAGGGGATATCACGAATAAAGCCATGATCGATCTTGATCACGTCCAGCGGAAGCTGCTGCAGCGCGACCAACGAGCACGAGCCCTTGCCGAAATCATCCAGTATCAGACAAACACCCAGATCATTCAGCGCAACCAAGAGCTCACGCAGCATCCTGGGATCTTCATTCAATAATTCTGCCGGCAGTTCCAGCTCGATTCGATCCGCGGCAACGCCGGTTTCAGTGACAACCCGCCGGATCAGATCCAGAAAGCCGGTGTCGGTGATCTGACGAACCGAGAAGTTGACCGCCATCTTAAGCGATTCAAAGCCCGCGCGTTCCAACGCCTGCACCTGTATACAGGCCTGCCGGAAGGCTTGTTCACCCAAGCGAATGATCAAACCGGTTTCATCAGCAAGATTGATAAATTGCTGAGCCGGAACCAATCCCTTTTCAGGATGGTGCCAGCGCAAGAAGGCTTCAACGCCAATCACTTTCTGGCTCACCAAGTCCACTTTCGGCTGGTAATGCAGCACAAAGCGGTCTTCTTGCAGCGCTGTCATCAGCTCTTCCTGCTGCAACATACGGCGCGCTGCTTTAATGTTCATGGCCGGCGTGAAGAATTGGTAGTTGTTGCGGCCCATTTCTTTCGCACGATACATGGCCAGGTCGGCATATTTCATCAGGGTCCCCACGTCTTCGCTGTCGTGGGGGATCATGGTGACACCAATACTGACGGTCACCCCGACATCGTGATCGTTCAGCCGGACTCTCTGGCACAGGCGCCGCAAAATGGTTTCGGCCACTTTACCTGCTGCCTCTGTCCCGCTGACCCGGGAAAGCAGAACCACAAATTCATCGCCGCCCAGGCGAGCGACAGAATCTTCTTCCCGCACACAACCCCGAAGCCACTCAGCCACCTGCTTAAGCAATTCATCGCCGGCATCGTGGCCCAGCGTATCGTTGATGCGTTTGAAGCCGTCTAAATCCAGATACATCAGCGCCGCCGGTTCACCGCTACGACGGGAGCGGTGCACTACGCCATTCAGACGGTCACGAAACAACTGCCGGTTGGCCAAACCGGTTAAGGGATCGAAAAAAGCCAACCGGTGCAACTCGGATTGCGCCGCTTTCAACTGTGTCAGGTCCCGCAAGCTCAATACCACCCCGGTAACCCCGGGCACCCTCAACATGGACGTAAAGGTGCCTTCCATCTCGCGGCATTGTCCGCCGGCATTGTTGATACGCGCTCGCACTGCGGGCATTTGCTTGCCCGGAGAGGTCACTGCATCTTTAAACGCCTGCCGCAGGCCGGGCCAATCTTCAGGATGGACCAACGATTTAAAGTCCAGCTCCGAAACCCGGTCAGGATCAAAGCCGAGAATATCCCGGGCGGATGGGCTGGCGTACATGGGATTGCCAGCTCTGTTCATGACCATGGTCACGTTAGCGGCACCTTCGGTAATCGCCCGATAACGGCCAGCGCTGACCTGAGCCCCCAGGCGTGAGCGCACCAAAGACAGAACAAACAGGTACATCAGAACACTGATCGCCAATCCCGACCCCAATACAATCGGTGGACGCGGATCCGAGGCAAGATAATCAAAAGCAGGCGTGGAGCGTGTCTGCAGTAGCCACTCCCGACCACCGTGAGAGATCGTCTGGCTAAGTTCGAAACTGAATTCGTTGTCCAGTGACCCCAGATTGGAGCCGTACATGAGGGTATTGCGGGACACCACCGCAGCATCGTAAATGCGCACATCCAGGAACGGGGAAATCAGCCCGACAATGCCATCTAGCAGGTTGTTCATCCGAAACGCACTGAACACATAACCCGCCAGCATCATCCGGCGCTCGGTTCTGACCTCCGGAATAGCCCCGCCTTGATACACAGGATAATACATGAGGAAACCCGCCTGATCCTCGGCCAAGGCCTCCTGAACCAACACCACTTTGCCGGTTACCATCGGCTTGGCATCATCGCGAGCCCGTTCCATGGTCACCCGGTGAATAGGGTCGCTGAAGGCGTTATAGCCGAGGGCGCTCAGATTGCGTTCGGTTCCCGGCTCGAGGTACACCATGGGATAGTAATAAGGCCCCGCGCCCAGTGGCTTAACCAGATACTTATACACCCCTTCAGCCCGCACAAAAGCAATATGATCCGCCATTTGACGAACACCAATCCTCTGCACGTAACCGATCCCCTCGATTCCGGGGTAATAACGATTGATATCGACTTTCGCAACGTACTCACGCCACTCATCCCGACTGACGTCACCTTTCACGGCGAACAGACCCGCGCTGCCCGCCAACACCTGCTCATAGTTAAGCAGCCGCTCTTCAATGGCCGTTTTTAGCTGTAAAGATTGAGCCCGGAATTTGGCTTCGGCACGATCTTCCACCAAGCGGATGGAAACCTGCCATAACAGGAGAGTGACGCAAACCGAGACGATAAAGACGAGCAATGCCAACCAGGAGTTGCGCAGCTTGAGCAGTTGGCGGAGGGATAATTCCTTGTTTTTCATATTGTCACCGGGTCCATCCCATGACCAAGGGTTCGAGAAAGTCCGGCGAGTATAGCAAAAGCTCCCGGGCATGTCGTGACACGCCCGAGAGCCAGCGCACAGCTTCAAAAAGAAGCGTTATCTACGGTCTCATCACCAGATAGATTGGCCGTCCCTGGCGCACGACACGCACCGAAACGGCCTGACCTTTCGGCAGATTTTTGACAACCTCACGGAAAGCCTTCAGCGACCCCACCGGCTTACGGTTTATCTCGGTGATGATGTCACGGTTCCGGATGCCCGCTTGCAATGCAGCTCCCCGCTCCACGCCAGTCACCAGCACGCCGCTTTCCACCCCGGCCGCGCGAGCGTTTTCCGGAGTTAGCGGTTCAACCGTCAGGCCAAGCGCACCGGCAGTTCCGCCACGATGGTCGTGGGGCATTGAACGGCTCGTGCGACCCTCTTCCGGCAATTCACCGATTTCCACATCGAGCTCAATCTCGTCACCGCCTCTCAGCACCGTCAGCCGGGCCGACTCGCCTACCGGTGTGCGGCCCACTTTCGGAGGCAAATCCGAGGACAGCTCGATTTCCTCGCCGTTGTACTCGAGGACGATATCGCCGGATTGAAGGCCGCCAGCCTGCGCGGGTGAATTGACCATGACTTCAGCAATCAAGGCACCTCGCGGCCGCTTCAGCCCAAAGGTCTCGGCAAGATCCCGGTTGACCTCTTGAATCAGCACACCCAGCCAACCACGAGCCACCGAGCCTTCGTCGCGCAGTTGACGGAACACACTCATGGCATCATCAATCGGAATCGCAAACGACACCCCCATGAAACCGCCGGAACGAGTGTAGATCTGGGAGTTAATGCCAATCACCTCGCCGTCCAGATTAAACAGCGGCCCGCCGGAATTCCCCGGGTTAATCGCAACGTCGGTCTGAATAAAAGGAACGTAGTTCTCCGAGGGCAACGACCGTCCAAGCGCACTGACGATGCCCGCCGTTACCGTGTAATCAAATCCGAAAGGAGAGCCGATCGCAAACACCCACTCCCCCACTTTGAGTTCTTCCGAGCTTCCTACCTTTACTACTGGCAGGTCGTCGGCGTTCTCGATTTTCAGAACCGCCATGTCAGAACGAGGGTCCGTGCCCACGATGGTTGCGGCAAACTCGCGGCGATCGTTCAAACGGACCACCACCTCATCCGCGCCTTCGACCACATGGTTATTGGTCAGCACATAACCGTCTTTCGATACAATGAAGCCGGATCCCATCGAGCGGGTTGGCTGTTTGCTGCCAGGTGCGCCACCAAAGGGGGAGTTAGGGCCTCGAAAGAAATCCTGCAAAAATGGCGGCAACTGATCCAGCTGCCCTTCGTCAAATGGCAGCCCCTGAAAACGGGAACGGCGTCCGGCAGGCTCGCTGGTGGTGCTGATGTTCACCACGGCGCTGGAGTTTTCTTCGACGAGCTCGGTGAAATCGGGCAACCCCCGTGCCGTCACCTGCTGGCTCCACAGCGTTGAAAGCAGAGCAGCGAAAATCAGCCATGCCCCCAGAACAAAACCTGATCGGAGTCCATCAGGATAACGAGCAACCGGCGTAGTTATTTTTTGCATGTAAACCCCCTTATTTTGGCCGTTGGTCTGCGGTTACAATTTATGGCTGCATGACCACTTTTCAACTTAAAAATCGGTAGGTTTCAGAGACAGGTCACCGACGCAATACGGTTCACTCGAACCATGTGAGGCTGGAATCGGTCACCCGACTGCGATTGCCAACGCCGCACCAACCAAAATCCCGCCCCTAAACCCACAAGCGCACCCACAATGGCCACCAGGTCGGTCTCACCCAGCAGCCGGAACGCAGCAATACTCGCCAGCACCATCAGTAACAAAGGCAGCCCGTACACGGCCAAAGAAGCTGTCAGCAGCGACTGTTCATCCAGACCTATCACCACTTCATCGCCTACTTGCGCATCGACGGTGTTCAATACCAACACCTGATTGGCCTTGCCGCCCGAAACTGCCGCCAGCGCTCGCTGACCACAACCAGCACGGGCCGAACAGCTTTCGCACGCACTGGTTTGAATGGTTTGCACCCAGGCTTTCGCGCCCTGAAGCGCCACCACTTTTCCTGTTTCAGTGATCACTTGCTACCCACCCTTGAGCCAGCGCGTCATCGATCGATACCGAACGGGCGACTTTTCGCGCCGTTTCAGGCGGAATTTCCCCCACCACAACAATCAGAAACGGCCGTTCTGCCACTCGTACTTCATGAATATAGACCGTCGATGCCCCAACTCTCGAGGCTCCTGTCGGCATTTTCAGCCCTTTGACCGGCTCGACAAACACCGAAAACGTTGCCAACCCATCCGAGAAAGCGACCGCTTTGCCGTTACTGGAGCTGGGAGTAGCGGCAGGCATGTAACCATCCGGGCGCCAATTCAATGTCCAGCCCGTCATTCGTCCTACCGACGATTGCTTAGGCTCAGGAGCGCCAAGATGGCGGGTTATTTCTCGGCCCTTGGTTTGGATTTCAAACTTTTCATCCGCAATGTCATCGGTGATCTCCAGACTGGTGTACTGGAAATGTTCGAGCACGGTTTCGTCAATATCACGTACGTGGCTCTTCACCAAAAGCCCCGTTTCTTTTTCAACCCAAAGCCGGTGGCTGTAGCGATCGCTGTCTTTGGCGGTCAAATCCACCGTCATCACCTCATAGCCAGCCACACGATCCTCCCCCATCAGTGCCGGCTGATACCATTGGCTGACCGGCATTAACTGACTGGAAAAGGCCTCGGCAAATGGCCCCGACGGAATGACTTCATCCAGCCGAATACGGCCCTGGTCCGGTAATACACAGACCACATCCATGCCTTTTCGGACAATCTCTCCCGAGCCACCATCCTGCATCACCAATCGCTCTTCCACCTGACCGTTCCGGTAGCGGTGTGCGATGCGCATAGAATGCACCTGATCACCCCGGGCATAGACAAACACGCCCTCATACGAGGTCATATTCAAGGCAGGGCCCAAGCGCTCTAACCAGTCCATTGCAGTCATTGAACGCGGAGCCTCAGCCTCGCCACCGTCGGCATGCGACTCCATAAACGGCACAAAAAGGACACACGCTAGAACCACCAGCGTTCGAACTGTGGCGAATTTGCCTTTACTCATAGCCAGACGCCTCGCGCTCAATACCCACCGTTGGCACTTACCATTCTCGCGTACCCCATAGAGCCACGCCCGGCGCCAACGCTGTTATGCTGGGCATGCTCCAGTAAGTACTGACGCACCTGGCGCAACTGCTGCTCATCCAAACGCTGAAGGGCAACCTCTTCGGTACTTAGAACCAGTTGCGGCGCCCGCTCATCTACCCCGGTTAACGCCAGTGCATTGCTCGAGTCGCCCGGCGAGGTGCCCCAGCCAGCACCGGCACCAAACCCGACCACCAGAGCCAGGGTCACCATCGCCGCTACGGGCCAGTGCCAGTAACCGCCAGCACGAGGGGCAGGCTCGGCTCTGTCTGCAACCGAGGTCTCCTGGTCATCAATTGCGGCCCGAACGGCACCTGCGACATCCACACTGTAGGAAGCGCTCGGAGCTTCGTGCATCAGGTCGCGCACCTGCTGCCATCTTTGCCATTGTTCTCTGACTTCGTTCTGATCGTCGTGCGAAAGCAATCTGCGCACTGAAAGCTCGTCCGCTTCATCGTCCATCATTGCTGACAGAGTTTCTCTGAGACGCTCATCCATCGGGTGCAACCTCACTTACGTCACTGAATGGTTAAGAAGTGGACCAATATGGCGATCCACTGCATCCCGGGCCCTGAAGATCCGGGAACGGACGGTTCCGATCGGGCACTCCAGAATCCGGGCAATGTCTTCATAACTGAGACCGTCATATTCTCTGAGCAAGAAAGCGGATCTTAGTTCCTCGGGCAGCGCAGCAATCGCTTCGGCCAACGCTTTTTGCAGCTGGTCTTTTTGCAGAAGTTTTTCTGGCGAAGCCACGTCACGCAAACGCCGGCCATCGTCGTAGTTTTCCGCCTCGGATGAATCCGCCGACGCTTGCGGGCGGCGGCCACGGGCCTCAAGATGATTTTTTGCGGTATTGACCGCAATACGATACAGCCAGGTGTAAAATGCGCTGTCACCCCGGAACCGGTCGATAGCACGAAACGCTTTGATGAACGTTTCTTGCGCCAAATCCATCACTTCGTGGCTGTCGTAAACATAGCGACTGATAATCGAGGCAACCCGAGACTGGTATTTTACAACCAACAAGTCGAACGCGGCCCGATCCCCATGACGAACCTTACGCACCAGCTGCAAATCCGTCTGGCTTTCAGTCTGTTCACTCGATGTAGAATCTGTGTTGGAAATCATGGACGACGCAACGGATTGTCCCGTTTGTTTGGCCAGCGGAGTGGCTTTTAATCGGCTCGCTTGTGTCATTGTGTAATTCCGGTGTTCAGACATGAACCCAGGTTGCCGACAGCAACCGGCTCGAGGCATATGCATCGGGCCAAATAGACAGCAAGCACAAAGTTTAGTTCAATACACTTCCACATTATGGCCTGCGACAACAACCCAATGCCACAATCCTACGAATACGATGTACTTATTATTGGCAGCGGCGCTGCCGGACTGACCGTCGCCTTGAATTTGCCAGAGCATCTGAGCGTTTGCGTCATCAGCAAAGCCGACATCAGTTCCGGAGCCACGCTTTGGGCGCAAGGCGGTATTGCTGCGGTTCTCGATGCCACCGACTCCGTTGAAAACCATATTCAGGACACCCTCAATGCCGGTGGTGGCCTGTGCCATGAAGATGCGGTGCGGTTTACCGTCGAGCATGGCAAAGCAAGCATCGACTGGCTGATTGAATCCGGCGTGACCTTCACCCGCAAAGAAAACGACGATCAATACCACCTGACCCGAGAAGGCGGCCACAGCCACCGGCGTATCATTCACGCAGCCGACGCTACCGGTCAGGCCGTATCCACCACGCTCGCCAGCCAGGCCGCAGCCAAGCGAAATATCGAGCTTAAATCTGGCCGGGTCGCGGTTGATCTGATCACCAACCGAAACCTTTCGCTACCGGGCAACCGTTGCGTGGGTGCCTATGTGTTAAACCTCGAGGATAACCACGTTGAGCTTTACCGCGCCCGTTTCACGGTTGTCGCAACCGGCGGTGCTTCCAAGGCGTACCGCTACACCACCAATCCTGACGGGGCTTCCGGTGACGGAATCGCCATGGCCTGGCGGGCCGGCTGCAGAGTCGCCAACATGGAATTCAATCAGTTCCACCCAACGTGCTTATATCACCCTCACGCCAAATCCTTCCTGATCACCGAAGCGGTTCGCGGTGAAGGCGGCGTGCTGAAGCTGCCCGATGGCAGCCGATTTATGGACAAATTCGACGACCGTGCCGAGCTGGCCCCTCGTGATGTGGTTGCCCGGGCCATCGACCACGAAATGAAGCGCCTGGGGGCAGATCACCTGTATCTGGACATCAGCCACAAACCGGCCGATTTCATCAAGCACCACTTCCCGACAATTTACGAAAAATGCCTCGGATTCGGCATCGACATCACCAAAGATCCGATTCCCGTTGTACCTGCAGCCCACTACACCTGCGGTGGCATCATCAGCGACGAGCGCGCCCGAACCGACATTAACCAGCTCTATGTTGTTGGCGAAGCAGCTTTTACCGGCCTTCATGGCGCCAACCGCATGGCCAGCAATTCGCTACTGGAATGTTTGGTGTATGGCCGTGCTGCGGCTCAGGACATTGCTCGCCGTGAAGCAGACATCCCCACCGCGCCCTCGGTGCCCGGATGGGACGAAAGCCAGGTTCGGGATTCTGATGAAGACGTGATCATTTCCCATAACTGGGACGAGTTGCGCCATTTCATGTGGGATTACGTCGGCATTGTGAGAACCACCAAACGCCTGCACCGTGCCAAACACCGGGTTGACCTGCTGCAGGGTGAGATCAACGAGTTCTACAGTAACTACCGGGTGACCAACGACCTCATTGAATTACGGAATTTGGTCACCATATCAGATCTGATCATTTGCTCTGCGCTGCAACGCAAAGAGAGCCGAGGGCTGCATTATACGCTGGACTATCCGCAAGCTCAGGGCGAGGCCCGTGACACTGTTCTGGTGCCGACAACTTATCGAACTCTGGCTCCTTGAGCCGGAGCCTTCAACAAACTTTCAAACACGGAACCCGTTATGGCCGACACCCAAGAAACCAATGCGCACACTGAGTTCCACCGTCTTTGGTGGCACAGCCGTCGCGGCATGCTGGAACTGGACGTTCTGCTTCTGCCTTTCCTGGAAGAAGTTTACCGAGACCTCGAACCGGAAGACCAGGCACGTTACCGTAAACTGTTGAGCTGCGAAGATGCCGATATGTTTGAATGGTTTATGCAACGGAGCAAACCCGAGGATCCGGATCTCCGCCGCATCGTCGAGATGATTCTGAACCGTGTCCAACCGGATTGAGCTAACACTGAGCCCCTCCTCGACTGCCGGCCTTATCGCATCGCTTCCCTGGGTTGTGCTGGCGGTTTGCACCGTTATAGCAGCGCAGGAGACGTCACTCCTGTTAACGCTCTTCGTGATCCCGGCGCTCGCGCTGGGGCGCGCAGCCTTTCAGCGCTTCGGTTTACTGAATAAGCCAAACTCCATTGTCGCTGTATCCAACGACACCACAGGGCTAACATGCCGGTTAGCCAACGGCCACGAGCTACCGGTAAAGGTAACCAACGCCAGTTTTATGAGCCCCGGATTAGCGATTCTTCAGTTCAAAACCAACACTCGAAAATCAGGGCGGATGATGACGATCATTACCGGTAATCTCGGCGCCCTTAAATCGAACACCAACGACTCAGCCTTCAGGCGCCTACGGATGTTACTTCGCACCGGTTCGACTGAACGCGGTCACAACACTTCTTTGCATTAATTCTGGAGACGATAGTGAGTAGACAGGATTTACAGCCACTCGCAATTTCGAACGGTTACGCTCTGTTGAGCGACCGGGTCATGGCCCGCATCAGCGGACCGGGAGCCGACAAGTTTGTGCAAGGCCAGTTCACACAGCACGTGGACGAGGTCACTCACAACCAGTCGCTCAGAGCCGCTGCCTGCACTCACAAGGGGCGCGCCTATTGCTTGACCCGTCTGGTGCGGGACGGCGACGACCTGTTAATGGACTTCGATGCCGCGCAGGCCGAAGCCAGCATTGCTCATCTGAAAAAATATCTGATGCTGTTTCGTGGCACCACTATGGAAACGCTGCCTGACAACCGGATCATCGGCTTGCTCGGCGAAGCCTCGGCCATCTCGGTGGCCGGCGAAGGCGCACGCTCTTTGACCGAACCGGGCCAAGCACTGAAAGCCGGTGACAGCCATCTGATCCGCATCGAAAACACCGCCGACAACATCGCGCGCTACGAATGGTGGCAATCGACAGGCGAGCTACCGGTTCCCGACGATATCGCAGAACTTCCACTGGAGCAGTGGTTGGCATCGAGCATTTCCGCCGGTGTCCCCTGGCTGACGGAGGCCTCCCGGGAAGCCTACGTACCGCAAATGCTGAATCTCCAGCACTTGCAGGGCGTACACTTCAAGAAAGGCTGTTATACCGGACAGGAAGTCATTGCTCGCATGCACTTTCTTGGCCAGTTGAAAAAAAGCCTTTACCGACTATCTTTCAACAACACTCAACAGGCTCCTGCCGTCGGCACCAAGCTGCTGGCTGGCGATAAAGCTGTCGGTGAAGTGGTCAACGCCTTGATGACCGGTGAACAGGAAGGCGAAATGCTGGCCGTCATTCGTCATGACGCCAGTACAAAACGTCTGTCTTTGGACGGGCTGGCTGAGGCACGTATCAAACTCGAGCAATTACCTTATGCGGTGCCCGAACAGCAACCTTCTGATACATAAGTTGACAGGAATGAGCGCCGTTATTTGGTATAAATGCAGCCATACACTGAGCCCGGTTTGAGGGCCCCATTCAAGCGGAAACAGACGGACCATGGCAGACATTATCGAGACCATTAAAGCGGACCTGACCAGCGCCATCGAGAACGACAAGTTAATCTTGCCGACGCTGCCCGAAGCGGCCCTGCAAGTCCGGGAGATCGCAGAATCGGAAGATACCTCGATTGCGGATTTGGTGACGGTAATCAGTAACGACACGGCACTGTCTGCCCGCATCATTCGCGTTTGCAACAGCCCGTTGTTCCGTGGCACCCGCGCCATTGAAAACCTGAACATGGCGGTAAGTCGCCTCGGCATGGCCTATACCAGCAACCTGGCCATGGGGCTGGCCATGGAGCAAATGTTTCAGGCTACCTCTGACATGGTGGACAAGCGGCTTCGGGCAACATGGCAGGCCAGCACGGAAGTTGCCGGCATCTGTCATGTCCTGGCTCAGCACTACACCAAGTTAAGACCGGACCAAGCCACACTGGCCGGGCTGGTGCACCTGATCGGCGTGCTTCCGATTCTTCGCTATGTTGAAGATAAGAGCCTGGAGCTGAGCGGCATCGTACTGGACGCAGTGATCGAAGAGCTGCACCCTCGCATTGGCAGCATGATCCTGAAAAAGTGGCAATTTCCGGAAGCGCTGCAAAATGTGCCGTTGGAGTATGCAAACTTCCAGCGCGACGTACCTAAAGCCGACCACGCAGACCTCGTGATGATCGCTAACCTGCAACGGGTTGCTGGTACCAGTCACCGTTGGAATGAGATGGATTTTGCCTCTATTTCAGCGTTCAGCCGGCTGGGATTGGACCCCGAAATGAACATGGCAGAGGAAGAAGATCTGAGCGCCCAGATGGAAGCAGCCATGGCACTGCTCGGTTAAACGAGGCTCAACTAGAAATCAAGCAGCTCCTGCTGCGACGAAGAAGCCAGAGCCCAATCTATCGGGCTCTGGTGGTTCTCAAGCAACCAATGGTTGGCACGTGAAAAATGCTGACACCCGAAGAAGCCGCGGTAGGCACTGAGCGGTGATGGGTGAGGCCCTTCCAGCACCAAATGGCGATCCCGATCAATGATCTGCCCTTTCTTCCTGGCGTAACTACCCCAGAGCAGGAACACCACCCCCTCTCGCTGTTGATTAACCAGCTCGATCACCCGATCCGTAAAGGTTTCCCAACCTTTGCCTTGATGAGCGCCCGCCTTACCCTGCTCAACCGTCAAGACAGCATTCAGCAACAAAACGCCCTGCTCCGCCCACGACTGCAAGCAGCCGTGCCCCGGTGGCGCAAGGCCCAGATCTTGCTGGATTTCTTTGAAGATATTCGTCAGGGAAGGTGGCGTTGGTACGCCGGGAGAGACAGAGAAACACAAGCCGTGAGCCTGACCCGGACCGTGATACGGGTCTTGCCCCAGAATAACCACTTTGACCTGCTGCAGCGGTGTGCTGTTCAGGGCATTGAACAGCTGTGGCTTCGGCGGGAATAGCGTCTTTCCGGCGCGCTCTTCGTCCGCCAGAAATTCCGCCAGACGATGCATATAGGGCTGACGGAACTCGTCCGCCAGCCACTGATCCCAGCCGCGCCCGGGCTTCAGCTCCTGAGCCAGCGCCTCGACCGGGTGCATGCCTTATTCGTCTCCGGCGCTCTGTTCGGCTTTGTGCTCTGGGCGCATGGCCGGGAACAGAATCACGTCACGGATCGACGGCGAATCGGTCAGCATCATGGCCAAGCGGTCGATGCCGATACCTTCACCTGCGGTCGGCGGCAAGCCGTATTCCAGAGCCATCACGTAGTCGTCATCGTAGAACATGGCTTCGTCGTCGCCGGCATCTTTCTCGGCAACCTGAGCCTTGAAGCGCTCCGCCTGATCTTCCGCATCGTTCAGCTCCGAGAAACCATTGGCGATTTCACGGCCACCCACAAAGAACTCGAATCGCTCAGTGACAAACGGATCGCTGTCTTTGCAACGAGCCAGCGGCGACACTTCTTTCGGGTACTCGGTTATGAACGTCGGCTGCATCAAGCGATGCTCGGCGGTCTCTTCGAAGATCTCGATTTGCACCTTACCCAAGCCCCAGATGTCCTTGACCTTGATACCAAGTCCTTTCGCCAGCTCACGTGCCTGCGCTTCGTCAGCCAGCTGCTCGCGGGTGAATTCCGGGTTATAGCGCAATATTGCGTCCACAACGGTCAATCGCTCAAACGGCTTGCCGAAGTCGTACTCAACCGTTTCTTCAGTACCGTCTTTCAGTACGCGCGTATTGGTAACCGTGGTCGTACCCAGCACTTTTTCAGCGATGGTACGCAGCATGTCTTCGGTCAGATCCATCAGGTCGTTGTAATCGGCGTAAGCCTGATAAAACTCAACCATGGTGAATTCCGGGTTGTGACGGGTCGACAGACCTTCGTTACGGAAGTTACGGTTGATTTCGAACACCCGCTCAAAACCACCCACAACCAGGCGCTTCAGGTAAAGCTCCGGCGCAATCCGCAGGTACATATCAATACCCAGAGCGTTGTGATGGGTCACGAACGGACGAGCAGTCGCACCACCGGGAATCACCTGCAGCATCGGTGTTTCGACTTCCATGAAATCACGCTCGGTGAAGTACTGGCGCATTACGTTGATGATCTTAGAGCGCGCGAAGAAAACCCGGCGGCTGTCTTCGTTCATCATCAAATCAACGTAACGATGGCGATAACGCGCTTCGGTGTCGGTCAGGCCTTTATGCTTCTCGGGCAACGGACGCAGCGACTTGGTAAGCAGTGTGTACTCGTCCATCGACACGTAAAGGTCGCCCTTTCCGGACTTGCACAGCACGCCGCGCACCCCCACGATGTCGCCAAGATCCCAGTGCTTGGTGTCTTTCTGGACATCTTTAGTGGCGTAGATCTGAATGCGGCCAGTCATATCCTGAACCACTTTGAACGCCTTGCGGTCGAGCATCATGCGGCCAGCAATCGCCACTTCAATGCCCATGGCTTCCAGTTCTTCTTTGGACTTGTCGCCGTATTTTTCCTGCAGCTCGGCGGCGGTGGCATCGCGGCGGAAATCGTTCGGAAACGCATTGCCCTGCTCTCGCAGGTTAGCCAGTTTGGCGCGGCGCTCCGCAATCAGCTTGTTGTCCTCGGGCTGGGTCGCGTTCGGGGTATGTTCGGTCATGTTAGCTCACTAAGAAGTCGGGGGGTCCGGTTCGGGTTGAATGGCGCTGATTACAGCGCCATCTTCAGACTGGCTTCGATAAACTTGTCGATGTCACCATCGAGCACGGACTGGGTGTTGCTGGTTTCCACCTTGGTGCGAAGATCTTTGATACGGCTGTCGTCCAGCACGTATGAGCGGATCTGGCTACCCCAGCCGATGTCAGACTTAGAGTCTTCCTGCTTCTGTTTTTCGGCGTTGCGCAATTGCATCTCACGCTCGAACAGCTTGGCTTTCAGCTGTTTCATCGCCTGATCTTTGTTCTGGTGCTGGCTTCGGCCAGCCTGACACGCCACCACAATTCCGGTGGGGTTGTGGGTCAGTCGTACCGCTGATTCGGTCCGGTTTACGTGCTGACCACCAGCGCCCGAGGCGCGGTATACGTCAACGCGCAAGTCCGCCGGGTTGATGTCGATCTCAAAGCTGTCATCCACTTCCGGAGAGATGAACACGGAAGAGAACGAAGTATGCCGGCGATTACCTGAATCGAACGGCGACTTACGTACCAGGCGATGAACGCCGGTCTCGGTCCGAAGCCAACCGTAGGCATAGTCACCCTGAATATGAATGGTCGCGCTTTTGATGCCCGCGACTTCACCTTCCTGAAGTTCGACGATTTCAGCTTTGAAGCCCCGGCGCTCGGCCCAGCGCAGGTACATACGCAGCAGCATATTGCCCCAGTCTTGCGCTTCGGTGCCGCCAGAGCCGGCCTGAATTTCCAGGTAGGCGTTATTGGCGTCCATTTCACCGGAGAACATACGGCGGAATTCGAGTTTCTCGAGTTCTTTATCAAGACCTTCAAGATCGGCCTCGATTTCCTGCACGGTGCCTTCGTCGTCCTCTTCTACGGCCATTTCGAGCAGGCTTTCTGCATCGGCCAGGCCGGAGGTGAGGTTATCAATGGTTCTGACGATCAGCTCAAGGTCAGAACGCTCTTTACCCAGTGACTGGGCACGCTCCGGATCGTCCCATACGGTTGGGAGTTCAAGTTCGCGTTCTACTTCGACCAGACGTTCGCTTCGCTGATCGTAGTCAAAGATACCCCCTAAGCGCTTCGGTGCGCTCGCGAAGCTCTTTGATCTTCGTCACTATGGGATTAATTTCCATGAAACCTTGTCTCGCTTTGGAAAATGGTGCGATAAAAACTGAGGGCGAATTCTACCGGAATTCGTGCGTTAAATCAGCTATTCGTAGGTGGGTGCAAGCACCCTACGAGGTAGGGCTTTCCGAGAGACGCGGCAAATAGAAAGAGGCCTGCCCCCTCGGGGTCAGACCCCATCCAGATTCAGCGGCTCAAGGTAATCCACCATCAACTGCAGGTTAGTCCGCCCACGGAAGGTATTGGCATCCGGCTTGTAGACCACCCGGGCGCCCGAGCGGGTGTAATCCGGCACTTCGGGGCCGGTGTTAAAGGCGATGGCATCAATAATACCGCCGCCTTCTGCAGGCTGCAGCACCAGTTTCAGGTGATTTTCACCGACAATGCGCTGGCTGACGACTTTGAATTCACCATCAAACAGCGGCTCCGGGAAGTGTTGCCCCCAAGGGCCGCTGCGTTTGAGCAAGTAAGCGGTATCGAGGTTCAGTTCTGCAGGGGCCAACGGACCGTCGGTGATAATGGCCGCCTCAAGGTCTTCTGGCTTCAGGGTATCTCGCACCGCCTCGTCGAAGGCTTTGCTGAATGCTTCGAGATCATCTCGGGCAATGGTCATGCCGGCGGCCATGGCGTGGCCGCCGAATTTTTTCATCAAGCCCGGTGATTTGGCATCCACCACAGCGAGGGCATCGCGGATGTGCAGGCCGGGAATGGAGCGGGCGGAGCCTTTCAAGCTAACACCATCGTCATCCGGTGCAAACGCAATCGTCGGGCGATGGGTCTGCTCTCGAATTCTGGCGGCAAGAATGCCGATTACTCCCTGATGCCAATCCGGATCAAACAATGCCAAGCCCCAAGGCAAACCGGCAATGTCGAGTGACATAGAGGCCAGCAATTCTTGCGCTTGCTGCTTCATGTCTTTTTCAATGGTGCGACGTTCGCGATTGAAGGTGTCCAGTTCCTGCGCAAGGCGCAAGGCTTCATCCGGATTATCGGCGAGCAGGCAGGCAATGCCGATGCTCATGTCATCCAAGCGGCCGGCAGCATTTAGGCGGGGGCCAACAACAAAGCCCAGATCGGTAGAACTGATTTCCGTGTGATCCCGGCCCGCTACTTTTAACAGCGCCAATATACCGGGGCGCGCCTCGCCTTTACGGATGCGGCGTATACCCTGCTCTACGAAGATTCGGTTGTTATGATCGAGCGGTACAACGTCGGCCACCGTCCCCAAGGCAACCAGATCCAGCAGAGCGCCCAGATTAGGCTCAGGATTCGGTAGTAGGCTGCGGTCGCGCAGGTGCTTTCTCAGCGCGGTCAGCACGTAGAACATAACACCCACGCCCGCCGCGTTCTTGCTCAAGAACGGGCAACCGGGCTGATTGGGGTTCACGATCGCATCTGCGTCTGGCAGCTCTTCTCCAGCCAGGTGATGATCGGTAACGACAACTTTGATCCCGAGATCACGGGCGGCCCGCACACCTTCGATGGCGGAGATTCCGTTATCGACCGTCACCAAGAGGTCGGGCAACTCTCCTTCTTCCTGCAATCGATGGATAATTCCTGGCGTTAGCCCGTAACCATCAGAGAAGCGACTCGGCACCCGGAAATCGACCGATGACACGCCCAACATAGACAAACCAAGCATCGCAACCGCGGTACTGGTGGCTCCGTCTGCGTCGAAATCACCCAGAATCATGACACGCTGCTTTTCAACAACGGCATCGGCCAGCAACTCCACCGCTCGGTCTATGCCTCGCAATTGCATCGGCGACGCCAAGTGTTTCAAAGTGTACTGGAGCTGATCGTCGGAATGCACCCCTCGGGCGGCGTATAGCCGACGAAGGATGGGAGGCAGGCTATGCCCCCACTCCGAACTACCAGCCGGCTGGGGGCGACGCAGGATCTTTTTAGGAGTCATGCCGGATCAGGCATTTTTCCAGTGCTTGGCCAAAAAGCCCTGCACCTCGGCCAGATCGTTCTCCAGAACGGTATAACGCTCTTCCCGCTCAAACAGATCCGCCATGTGGGGCGGCAACTGCGGCTTCACAGACAAGCCGGACTCCACAATGGCATCCGGGAACTTGGCCGGGTGTGCGGTGCCCAAGGTAATCATCGGAACCGTCGCGTCACGGCGGCAATTGCGGGCAGCGCGCACACCAATCGCGGTATGCGGATCAAGCAGGTATTCGTTCTGCTCGTAGATCTCACGGATGGTATCGCAGGTGGTTTTGTCGTCTACCGCGTCGCTGTCGAACAGCTTGCGGGCCGACTTCCAACGATAATCCTCGATGCTGACCGGGCCTTTGCTTGCGTTTTCCAACAGCTCCTTCACCGCAGCGCCATCACGACCGTGCAGGTCAAACAGCAGACGCTCGAAGTTGCTGGACACCATGATGTCCATACTCGGCGACAGCGTGTGCTCCAATTGCTGCTTCTCATAACGATTACCGCTCATGAAGCGATGCAGAATATCGTTACGGTTGGTGGCGATCACCAGCTGGCTGATCGGCAAGCCCATTTTCTTCGCCAAATAACCGGCGAAGATATCGCCGAAGTTACCGGTGGGCACGGAGAACGCCATGCTGCGGTCAGGCCCGCCCAGCGCTAGGGATGCCTGGAAGTAGTAGACAATCTGGGCCATGATCCGCGCCCAGTTGATGGAGTTAACAGCGGCCAACTGGGTTTTACCGCCCAGGAACGACTGATCACCGAAGCTTTCCTTGACCATGCGCTGGCAGTCGTCAAAGTTACCTTTTACGGCAATGTTGTGGATGTTATCGCCCTGTACCGTCGTCATCTGGCGGCGCTGGACTTCCGACACACGCTGATACGGATGCAAGATGAAGATATCGACGTGTTCGCAACGTCGGCAACCTTCGATGGCCGCAGAACCGGTATCCCCCGAAGTCGCCCCCATGATAACCACGTGCTGCTTGCGCTTTTCAAGCACATAGTCGAGCAAGCGTCCGAGCAATTGCAGCGCGAAGTCTTTGAAGGCCAGCGTGGGACCACGGAACAGTTCCATCACCCATTCATTGCTGTCGAGCTGCACCAGCGGCGCTACGGACTGGTGGGCAAAACCGCTGTAGGTTTCGTCCAGCATTGTGCGGAAATCGTCAGCCGGAATGGCATCTTCGACAAACGGGTACATGACCTTAAAGGCCAGCTCGGCATAAGGGAGACCCCGCCAGCTGCGAATCTCTTCCAGACTGAAGTGCGGCAGCGACTCCGGTACGTATAGGCCACCGTCGGTTGCCAGTCCAGTCAGAAGAACGTCTTCGAAGCCTAAAGCGGGAGCTTCGCCCCGTGTGCTGATGTATCTCACGTGCGTACCTGTTAGTTAAAATTTTCTGCGCGGATGCGGACAACGGAGCCGTCTACGTCGACCAGCGATTCCATTTCTTCAATGGCCAGATTCATCTGACGCTCCTGCACCGTATGGGTCAGGATGATGACCGGAATTCGGCCGTCCGCAAACTCGGATTCTTTCTGCATGATCGATTCAATATTGATGCCATGCTCACTCAGAATCGATGCAATCTTGGCCAGCACACCCGGGCGGTCAAACGCCTGAATCCGCAAGTAGTAGGCGGACTGGATCTCTTCCATCGGCAGCACCGGCAGATCTTCCAGCGCATCCGGTGTGAAGCCCAGATACGGTACTTTCTGCGAGCTTGCACTCGCGACCACTCGGGCTACGTCAACAATATCAGCAATCACTGCAGAAGCAGTGGCTTCGTCACCTGCACCCGGGCCGTAATACATGGTTTGACCGACGGCATCACCGTCTACCATGACAGCGTTCAGCACACCATCTACCTGAGCAATCAGATGGGTTTTCGGAACCAGTGTGGGGTGAACTCGCAATTCGATACCCTCGTCACGGCGACGGGCAATCCCCAGATGTTTAACCCGGTAGCCCAGCAGCTCTGCGTGAGCGATATCACTCGGCGTCAACGATGAAATCCCTTCGGTGTAGGCTTTTTCGAATTGCAGCGGAACCCCGATACCGGCAGAAGCCAAAATTGTGAGCTTGTGGGCTGCATCGATACCTTCAACGTCGAAGGTGGGGTCGGCTTCTGCGTAACCCAGCGCCTGTGCTTCTTTCAGCACTTCATCAAACGGGCGGCCAGCGCGCATTTCAGTCAAAATAAAGTTACCGGTACCGTTGATGATTCCGGCTATGGTGTCGATGCGGTTGGCAGCCAACCCTTCACGAACCGCTTTGATCACTGGAATACCGCCAGCTACGCCGGCTTCGTAGGCTACAACAACGCCTGCCTTTTCAGCGGCTTCGAAGATTTCATTACCGTGAACGGCAATCAGGGCCTTGTTAGCCGTAACCACATGTTTACCGTTGGCGATGGCAGTCAACACCAGCTCACGGGCAACGTCATAGCCCCCGATCAACTCAACGACAACGTCAACGTTGGTATCATTCACCACATCAAAAATGTCGGTACTGAACGGAATATCACCCAGTTCAAGATCGTCCCGGCGCTTTCGGCTAGCCACCCGGGCAATTCGAATATTACAGCCGATACGGCCCGAAATAATCGCCGCGTTGCGAGTCAGGACATTGAATGTTCCGCCGCCTACGGTTCCTAATCCGCAAATTCCGACATTAACGTCTTTCAAGCTCTCACCTCTGATCCCGCTCGGGGTGCTGATGGATTGCAATAGGGGGCATAGTATACCGATTCGGACGCGCGTGAATAAGCCCTGAATCGGTTACGTTTCAAACAGTGGGAAGCGGCCGCTCAAACGAACGGCCGGTAACAGTTATAGCAGGCCAAGACCTTCTGCCAGATTCCGGGCCGGCACATACCCCCGAATCATGTTGCCGTCTTCCAGAACAATGGCAGGAGTTCCGGTCACACCGACCTTGCCGCCCAGACGATACTGATCCGCGACCGGATTCTCACAGGTCTTGCCTGGCACCGACTTGCCACCTTTGGCCGCATCCATCGCACCCTGCTGATCATCCGCACACCACACCGACTCGTATTTCCGGAACGACGGCGTATTGGGGCCCGAACGCGGGAAAGCATAATAGTTAACGGTAATACCGTAATCATTGAGTTGCGGCACTTCATCGTGCAGCTTTCGGCAGTAGGGACAATCGATATCGGTAAACACATCGATAACGGCTTTCTGCTTGCCTTTCGCCGGGTAAGAAATAACCCCGTCGTCACCAAAATCTGCCATTTGCTGCTGACGAACCTGGGCGCGAGCCTCTTCGGTTACGTTGGCTATACCGTTATCGGTAATTTTCAACAGATCACCGGTTAACAGATAGATCCCGTCTTCCGTGGTGTAGATGGTGTCACCGTTACTGCTCTGCACTTCATAAAGGCCCGGAGCTTCGGATGCACGCACCGACATAATCCGCAAGCCCGGTACCGCCTGTGTCAAACGTTCAGTAATGGTTTCTTCGATTTCACCGGCACTCACCACGGGCGCAGCAAGCAGAGACACCATCAGACCAGCAACCGCGGCCAAAGTTTTCAGCTTCATGAGTTAGCACTTACCTTGTTGTTTAAGGATTTCGGGACTCCAGCCCCACTCGCCGGCGGACACACAATAGACCACCTTCTTGCCTGAGTGCGACACAGAGCAAACGCAAAAGTTCAATCCCACACCATACCAGATCAGCCTCTGGGATGGTGTGTCTGGTGAAGATCCTGTAATCGCTGACGGGCGACGTGAGTATAAATCTGCGTGGTTGAAAGATCCGAATGACCAAGCAGCATCTGAACCACCCGCAAATCGGCGCCATGGTTGAGCAAGTGCGTCGCGAACGCGTGCCGCAGGGTGTGAGGGGACAAATGCTTATGGATGCCGGATCGCGATGCGTACAGCTTTATACGGTACCAAAATGTCTGCCGCGTCATCGCGCTGGCGCGGTTTCCGGGAAACAGGGCATCGCTGCTCTTTCCTTTCAAGAGTTCACCGCGCGCCTCCCTCATGTAGCGTACCAGCCAATCCACCGCCTCCTCACCCAGCGGTACCAAACGCTCCTTGCCACCTTTACCACTGACACGAACCACGCCTTGGCGAAGATTGACCTGATCAACGCTCAGACCGGTAAGTTCGGTGACACGCAAACCACAACCATACAAAATCTCGAGCATAGCCCGGTCACGCAATTCCAGCGGCAATTCTGGGTCCGGCTCCGCCAACAACCGCTCAACATCGGTTTCTGTCAGCGTGTCAGGTAATCGCCGAGGCAAACGCGGACTGTCGATCCGCAAGGTTGGATCTATCTCGATCAGCCCTTCCCGCAACAAAAAGCGATAAAAACGCCGAATTCCCGAGAGTCGGCGCGCCGCAGTGCTCGCCTTCAGACCATCCGCCATTCCTCTCGACATCCACGCCAACAGGTCGGTACGTGCCGCTGATCGCAAAGTGGGCGCTCCGGGCTGCTCCTGCAACCACAGCGACAGCCCCGACAAATCACTGGCATAGGCCGATCGGGTCTTTTCACCCAAACCGTCCTCAAGCCAAACGGCATCGGCAAACCTGGCAATCAGCGATTCATCTTCAGCTCTGATCAAAAGCCACCCCACAGCTCACGCAAAACCGAAATTTAAGCACAAAAAAAGCAGCCGCTGGGGCTGCTTTTTTCGGTACTGATCGGTCGAGCCGATATCAGCCCAGCTTTTCCTTGATACGAGCTGCCTTACCAGACAGGTCGCGCAGGTAGTAAAGCTTAGCCTGACGAACGTCACCACGACGCTTCACGCTTACGCTGTCTACCAGAGAAGAATAAGTCTGGAAAGTACGCTCAACACCCACGCCGTAAGAGATCTTACGCACAGTGAAGGAAGAGTTCATGCCACGGTTGCGCTTACCGATAACCACACCTTCGAACGCCTGCAGACGCTCACGGCTACCTTCTTTAACGCGAACCTGAACAACCACGGTGTCACCCGGCGCAAACGCTGGGAGTTCCTTGGTCATCTGTTCTGCTTCAAGTTGACTGATGATGTTGTTCTTGCCGCTCATCGTAATGCTCCTGATACCCAATCTTTCAATGCCCTGATGATTCAGAGGCACCCGGTTCGTTCAAAATTTCACCCAGTAGCTGACGCTCTTCTTCCGTAAACACCCGCTCTTCAAGCAGGTCGGGGCGTCGCTCCTGTGTTCGCCTCAACGATTCTTTCAACCGCCAACGCCGGATCTGTTCATGGTGACCGCCCAAAAGAACTTCCGGCACCGCCTGACCTTCGTAAACCTCGGGCCGGGTGTAGTGCGGACAATCCAGCAAACCATCAGCAAAGGAATCCTGCTCTGCCGACTGCGCATGACCCAGCGCTCCGGGGATGAGGCGTGTTACCGCATCAATCACAGCCATCGCCGCCAGTTCGCCACCTGAGAGCACAAAGTCACCCAGTGACACTTCCCGGTCGACTTCCGCCGATATCAGACGTTCATCAACGCCCTCGTAACGACCGGCAACGAGAATCAGCTGTTTTTCGGCAGCAAGAGACTCCACTACCGACTGATCCAGCCTTTCACCCTGCGGAGAAAGATAGACCACACAGGCCTTGCCGGGTGCCGATGCCCTCGCCTCATGTATAGCGTCCCTGAGCGGCTGAATTTTCATCAGCATACCCGGACCACCGCCATAGGGCCGGTCATCAACAGTACGGTGACGATCATGCGTAAAATCCCGAGGGTTCCAGCTCTTGAACGTCAAAAGACCTTCCCGAACGGCCCTACCGGTGATTCCGTACTCCGTCACCGAAGAAAACATGTCCGGAAACAGACTGACTGCGCCAATCCACACTCGTCAGAACTCCGGATCCCAATCGACCACCATACGCGAACCACTCAGATCCACACTCATAACCACCTGATCCGGCAGATAGGGAATCAGTCGTTCGCGCTGGTCAATAGAACCGGCTGTCGCACGCACAACCAACACATCGTTGGCGCCTGTTTCCAGCAGATGATGCACCTTACCCAGGCACTCATCCTCAACCGTGAAGACCTCAAGACCTTCCAACTGAAACCAGTAGTACTCCCCATCAGGAAGCGCTGGCAATTGCTCAGTCGGAACCCTGATCTCGGCGCCCGCATAGGTGCGCGCCACTTCACGATCATCAAGCCCTTTCAGCTTGACGACGATCCCCTGCCCTTGGCGGCGACCATCTTCAAGCTTTGCTGGGATACGCTTGCCGTCCAGAACCAAAGTCCAGTCACGGTAGTTCAGTATTCCCTCTTTGGGATCGGTATCAGAGAAGACCTTAAGCCAACCCTTGACCCCAAACACCGAGGTTACCCGGCCGATCACAGTTTCCTGCGAAGTCTGTGTCATGCCTGTCAAACCTCGATATTAAACTGCAATTACTCTGCAGTCTTAAGCAGCTGCGCAACGCGATCGCTGGTCTGAGCGCCTTGGCCCACCCAGTAATCAACGCGCTCACGGTTTACACGCAGACGCTCTTCCTGGCCGCGGGCAACCGGGTTGAAGAAACCAACACGTTCAATGAAACGGCCGTCACGAGATTTACGGCTGTCAGTGACTGTCAGATGGTAGAACGGGCGCTTCTTAGAGCCGCCACGAGCCAAACGGATTGTTACCATTTCGACCAATATCCTGTTCTGTTGTACGAACTTTGTACGTTTCTCGCCTGACTGAACGCAGCCGACGAGAAGACCCATACTCGAAAGGGGCGCTATTCTATGCGAAAAAAGCGCCAATGAAAATAGGGAAACGCTCGGTTTCCCCATTTTATGTGTAAGGCTTTTTACATACGGCCAAACGGAGGCATTCCGCCACCGCCGCCGCCAGGTGGCATCATACCACCTAGACCGCGCATCATGTTGGCCATTCCGCCTTTCTTGCCAAACTTTTTCATCATCTTCGCCATCTGCTTATGCTGCTTGAGCAGACGGTTCACGTCTTGTATCTGGGTACCGGAGCCTGCAGCGATGCGGCGCTTCCGCGAATTATTGATAACATCCGGGTAGCGGCGCTCCTTCGGCGTCATGGAGCAAATAATGGCCTCCATCTGCCCCACCGACTTGTCATTGACCTGCTGCTGAGCCATCTGAGCCATTTGCCCCATGCCCGGCAACTTATCGAGCAGCCCACCAATGCCGCCCATATTTTTCATCTGCTGAAGCTGATCCCGGAAATCTTCCAGATCAAACCCTTTACCCTTTTTGATCTTCTTGGTCAGTTTTTCAGCTTTTTTCTTGTCCAGCTTGCGCTCAGCTTCTTCGATAAGCGACAACACATCGCCCATACCAAGAATTCGCGAAGCCACCCGCTCTGGATGGAACGGCTCGAGGGCATCGGTTTTCTCACCAACACCCAGGAACTTGATAGGCTTGCCGGTAATATGCCGAACCGACAGAGCCGCACCGCCGCGAGCATCACCGTCGGTCTTGGTCAGCACAACACCCGTCAGCGGCAAGGCATCGTTAAACGCTTTAGCAGTATTGGCCGCATCCTGACCGGTCATCGAGTCAACCACGAACAGCGTTTCGATCGGCTCTACGGCCGCGTGCAAGCGACCAATCTCGCCCATCATCTGCTCATCGATATGCAGACGACCGGCGGTATCAAGAATAACCACATCCACGTGTTTACGGCGGGCCGCATCAATTGCACCGTTCGCAATATCG
The DNA here is from genome assembly GCF_030718085.1 of Marinobacter sp. MDS2. Lineage (NCBI taxonomy): Bacteria > Pseudomonadati > Pseudomonadota > Gammaproteobacteria > Pseudomonadales > Marinobacteraceae > Marinobacter > Marinobacter sp. MDS2. The sequence continues at coordinate 167,353 of NZ_JAVAJF010000002.1, read as the reverse complement.
ACCGGATCCTGATCCGCACTACTCGGGAAGAATTCGACCCCAACTTCAGAGGCAAGGGTTTCGAGCTGCTGGATCGCCGCAGGACGATATACGTCGGCACTCACGACCATGACAGACTTTTTCTGACGCTCTTTAAGGAAGCGCGACAATTTGGCCACGGTCGTGGTTTTACCCGCACCCTGCAGACCGGCCATCATAATGACCGCAGGCGGACGCGTGGAAAGATTGAGGGATTCGTTACCCTCACCCATCACCCGCTCAAGCTCTTGCTGAACAACTTTGACGAACACCTGGCCCGGCGTCAGGCTTCGCTGCACTTCCTGGCCGATGGCACGCTTGCGCACACCCTCGACAAAGTCTTTGACTACCGGCAACGCCACATCGGCCTCGAGCAGCGCCATGCGCACTTCGCGCAGCGTATCTTTGATGTTGTCGTCGGTGAGGCGCGCCTGACCAGAGATCTTGCGCAAGCTACCGGATAGACGGTCCTGGAGATTCTCAAACATGTTGCTCTTCCGTACCCCGGAGAAATTGTTCACACAAATCAAGAAGCCAGCCCGGGCCGCTTGATTCCTGTTGCATAATCGCGACATTATACCCAGACTTGGGAGCCTCAGAACAACTCCGAGGCCGCTTTAACCCTTAGACCAGCATATAAAGGACGTCATGGGAACGCTGATTATCGCGGTTACCGCACTTTTCTTGTACAGCGTCGGAACTGCCCTGCAAGCACTCCACTTCAGGGGCAAAGTCGAAACCAGCCTTGCCATTACCACGCTCATCGGCATCCTCGCCTTGACCGGGCACGGCCTTCTCATCGCACAGACCGTTTATCTGGACGGCGGCTTCGATTTCAGTTTTTTCAAGAGCTCGGTGCTGATTTCCTGGCTGATCGTCTTCCTCCTGCTGGGGCTTAACCTGACCAAACCCGTGGGCAGCCTTTTTTTGGGCGCCTACCCGATCGCCGCCATCACCATTGTGATGGCCCTGGTTGTCCACACCGAATCCCGACTGATTTCCGAACAAAGCTACGGAATGCTTTCGCACGTAGCCCTGTCCGTCACGGCCTACAGCCTGTTCACACTCGCAGCCATTCAGGCCATTTTGCTTTATGTTCAGAACAGGCAACTCAAACACAACTATAACAGTCGCCTGATTCGCAACCTGCCCCCCTTACAAACCATGGAGTCACTGCTCTTTGAAATGGTGTGGGCGGGCGTTGTCTTGCTGGTTCTGGCCATTATCACTGGCGCGGTTTTCATTGAAGATCTGTTCGCGCAGGATTTGGCCCACAAAACCATCTTCTCCCTGCTGTCGCTATTGGTGTTTGCCAGCCTGCTTGTTGGCCGTTACACCAAAGGCTGGCGAGGGCTTACTGCAAGCCGGTGGACACTGGCCGGCTGCGCGCTCCTTATGATCGCCTTTTACGGCAGTAAATTTGTACTCGAACTCTTGTTCCGGTAAGGCCTAGTCGCCACCCGCGGCAACGCTTGACAGCGCAGGCTTCCACACCTTATTTTCGCAACTTGTCATCCATAGAAGGGCTCCCCTCTTGAACGAGACATCGCTAACCGCGCTGTTCATTCTGCTTGCCGGCTTAATCATCCTCTCCGCCTTTTTCTCAAGCTCTGAAACCGGGATGATGTCACTCAATCGGTATCGCCTCAAACACATGGCGAATACCGGCCACAAAGGCGCCAAACGCGCCCAGAGGCTATTGAACAGGACCGACCAGTTAATTGGCGTGATCCTGATCGGCAACAACTTCGTCAATATCCTCGCGTCGTCAATCGCTACTGTGATTGCCATCCGCATATGGGGCGATGCCGGCATTGCCATTGCCACCATTTTGCTGACCATTGTCATTCTGATTTTCGCAGAAGTCACACCAAAAACTCTGGCCGCCCTGTTTCCTGAAAAAATTGCGTTTCCGGCCAGCCATGTCCTGGCTCCGCTTCTCAAGCTTCTCTACCCCCTGGTATGGACGGTCAATCTTTTCACCACCGGCATTTTGCGACTTATCGGCATTTCGTCCGCACAAGCCAACGAAGATCACCTCAGCCGAGAAGAGTTACGAACGGTTGTTAATGAAGCCGGAGCCCTGATTCCCGCAAAGCACAAAGACATGCTGGTGGGCATTCTCGACCTGGAAAAAGTGACCGTCACCGACATCATGGTGCCCCGCAACGATGTCGTTGGCATCGACCTGGAAGATGATACAGACGATATCATCCGGCACCTGCGCAACAGCCAACATACACGCCTGCCGGTGTTTGAAGGTGACATCAACAACATTCAGGGCATATTACACCTGCGCAGCGTGGCCAAACTGCTGCACGAAGACGACATCACCAAAGACATGATCCAACAGCTTTGCCAGGAGCCTTACTTTATCCCGGAGAGCACCCCGCTCAACACGCAACTGCTTAACTTCCAGAGCGTTAAACGCCGGTTCGGTATGGTGGTTGACGAATACGGCGAAGTGCTCGGGCTTGCGACTCTCGAAGACATACTGGAAGAAATCGTCGGCGAATTCACCACAGACTACGCCTCGACCTCGCCGGACATTATTCCGCAGAATAACGGCACCTACATTATTGATGGCAGCACCTCGGTACGGACCATAAACAAAACACTGGACTGGAAACTCTCAACAGATGGCCCCAAGACACTCAACGGGCTTATCACCGAGCGCCTGGAAAACATCCCGGACACCAACGTATGCCTGAAAGTCGAAGGCCACCGGGTTGAAGTACTCCAGATCAAAGACAACGTCGTCAAAGCCGCAATCGTGCACCCGAGACAGGCGTCGAAGCGGCTCCGGGTGCGGCCAGCACAACAAGTCGAATAACCACGAAACCGCAAGGGCCTCACCCAGAACCTTGACCCAGATCCCAGCTTTCGGTTTATTTGTGTTCTTTGTGCAAAAAATGCGCTAAATTTACAAAAAACGATAATGTGGAAATAGCTCGGTCGTGTATCCGGTTAAGGCGTAGACAGGAGTTGGCCATGAACAAGCAGTCCGGTATACATTACCTTCGCGAGCACAGAGAGGCTGCCAGCAGTGACTCCGTGCCGTCCGAGGTGACTCGCATACGCAATACCGTTGTGGCCGGATTGGGTGATCTGCTGCAAGGGGCTTTTGATGCCGTGGACGACTCACTGTTTGAGCTCGCCAACAACGCCCGAAGCAATAACGAACAGAATCGTTACTTTGAAGCGATGCGGGAAATACGCATCAAGCGCAAAGGTGTAGAACGCCACTTTCAAGGCGCTGTCTCTCAGTTTTTCACCGCACCTCCCCATGCGGGCGCGCAACCAGACCAAGATTCGCAGACTGATGCCTCTAGCCTTACTCTGCTCGGCAATGACGATCTGGAAGAACAGGTCGCCTTGAACGCCATGATCAGCAAGGCCAAAACCCATTTCCAAGGGGCACTGCTTCAACTGCAGGCGCGTTTCACTCAGGTTTACCCTTCGGCCAATGACGACCAACCAGTCAACCCGATGGCCCCGGAGCACCTGTGCAGCGCCTTTACCGAAGCAATACAGGCACTGGACATCCAGATCCGTGAGCGCCTGATCCTTCTGAAACAGTTCGACAGATACGTGGTTTCGAATCTGGGCATGCTGCTTGATGAAGCCAACCGGATATTGATCCAGGCCGGCATCATTCCCAATTTCCGCTACCAGGGCAAAAGCCACGGATCCAAAGCAAAACCGGCCAGTGGTGATGCCCCGCAAGCCGAGACAAACGACAGCGCCGACGGGCCCGAGGTAGATCGCGAAGACAGCGCGATGTTCGAGCAAATCCGCGAGATGCTCAGCCAGCAACGGCAGAACGCGGGCACCATGCCCCGCAGCTCTGACCCGTCACTGCACGTCATCGGAGGCCGCGAACTCGCCAGCATCCTCAGCTCTATCCCCACCCACGCTGCCGAGCAGGATTTTGGTGACTTAAGCTCCGGCGAGCCGGTCATCGTTGATTTGCGCGAGCTGGTACAACAGCTGCTAGCTCAAACCCAAACGCCGGACGGCCGCAAGCCCGCGTTGAACGAAGTTGACGAAGACCTGATCAATCTGGTGTCTATGCTGTTCGAGTTCATTCTGGACGACTACAACCTGTCGGCACCGGTCCAGGTTCTGATCAGCCGGCTTCAGATCCCTATTCTGAAAGTCGTCATTAAAGACAAGAGTTTCTTCAGCAAGTCCAATCATCCTGCGCGCAAATTACTGAACTCTCTGGCCAAGGCTGGCATCGGCTGGAGCAGTAGTGACGAAAAGGCGCGAGACAAGCTGTACGGGCAAATTCATAGCGTAGTCCAGCGAATCCTGAATGAATTTGACGGTGACGTGGCACTGTTTGAAGCCCTGAACGTCGAGTTTGAACAGTTTCTCGAACGGGAGAACCGCAAGTCTAACCTGGTCGAACAAAGAACCCGCGAATCTGAGCGCGGCCGTATCAAATCACAGAAAGCGCAGGAAGCCGTCGATAAACTCCTCAAGGAAAAACTGTCCTGCTATAAACTGCCAGAAACCATTCACGAAATACTCACCAATGGCTGGAGCCGGGTGATGTTCCTTGCCTATCTCCGGGACGACTCTGAACACCGATGGCAGGAAACCGTCAAAGTCGTCGACGACCTGATCTGGTGCCTGCACCCGCATGAGGAAGACGAAGAGCGGGACCAGTGGGTACGCCTGGTACCCAGACTTCTGAGAACCCTGCGAAGCGGCCTGGAAGAAGTCTCTTACAATGCCTCCAAGCTGGACGACATGATGGCGCAACTGAAACACCAGTTGGCAGAAGCGTTTCGTACCAATGCGACGATCGAAGCGCGCAAAGATGAATCCGCCCCAGACGAGGGCGCACCGGCGCCCGAGACTCAAACCGCCATCCAGAGACAGCAGGAACTGGAAGATGCCGCGGTATCCGAGTTCGTTACCAAGATCGACCAACTGGAAATCGGAAATTGGGTCGAATTCCGCCTGGTCAATGGTGCAAGCTTCCGCTGCAAACTCTCCGCAATTATCGAAGAAGCCGATTGCTTTGTGTTTGTGAACCGCATGGGCCTCAAAGTCATTGAGAAAACCCGGGTTCAACTTGCGCACGAATTACGCCGGGGACGCCTGACCATGCTGGAGCAAGGCGCCCTAATCGACCGGGCTCTGAACGCCGTTGTGGGTAGCTTGCGCGCAAAAACCGCCTGATGCCCTATGCTGCAGTCTGATTCTGGCCCAGCCAAGTCCGTTCCGGCATCGTACCGGATCGCCTTGGCAGTCTCCTGTGCCCTTTTGGCCCACATTCTTTTACTTGCCGGACTATCGTTTCCGCGGCTGGAAGTACAAGATTTCAGCCACCGGCTGATTTTCACCCTGAGCTCCCCAAACTCTCGGCCCAGCATTCCGTCCGCGCCTGACCCTGTCTCGCACAAATCGCCCCGGCACTCGGAGTTCAGTGTTGAACCACGCCACGCGCTGAAACCTCAGCCCCCAGTTACCGCTGAATCCACCAAGATGCCCGGCACGCCCCAGCGCCAAGCCCCCCGCCAACAACCCTCCGACGCGCAAGCAAACCCTGCGGCGAGCGCTTCCGCACAATCTGCGCAGAGGCGCACGGTCAAATCCGAGAGCAAGGAGACGATTCAGAGAATCAGCCAATCAGCCGCGGAGCAAGATCCTTATTTGGTCGAACTTGCCGTGCATCTGGCGGAGGAACTGGAGAAGCTGAGCATACCGGCGATGTCGCAGCTGAATGCGGCCAGGGAGATGACACTCGAACTGAGGATATTGGCCAACGGAGCCCTGACCCGGGCGCGCGTGAAAGAAACAACAGGTATCGACAAAATTGACCAAGCAGCGTACCGGGCGGCCTTGTCGGCCAGCCCGTACCCGAAACCGGTGGGGGAGTCATCCGACCGCTTTGACGTGAAACTGGTGTTCACGCCAAAGCAACCGGAAAGGTAAATCAGGCTTCGGCCGGCTTAACCGCATCTTTAACCATCTTCTCGAGCTCGCCGTTTTCAGACATTTCGAGAACGATGTCGCAACCGCCTACCAGTTCGCCGCCGATGTACAGCTGCGGATAGGTCGGCCAGCTGGAGTACACCTTCAACGCTTCACGAAGTTCCTGGTTATCGAGGATGTTCACAAAAGCGAAACGCTCACCACACGACATCAGCGCCTGGACCGTGCGGGCAGAAAAACCACACTGAGGGGCTTGCGGCGTGCCCTTCATGTACAAAATAACCGGATTCTCTTCTAACTGGCTTTTGATGGTTTCATTAATATCCATGAACACATACCTCTGGTTGAAAACTGGGGTACCGGCTGCCGGCATATTCCGTCATTGTACACGGCTGACCAAGGCCGCACCAAACCACCCGCTTTGACCTCGAACAAGTGCTCGTGCACGAGCGTTGTTTTAACGGGAATGAAGGGCTAGACTTGATTCCCTTTTCAAAACGCAAACCTTACCGCAGTTTCCTTGAAACAGGGGCCATTCATGGCAGTAAGACATTTTCTGACACTTAACGACATGACAACCAGTGAACTGGAACAGTTGCTGGACCATGCTTCACGGCTCCGCAAGGAATGGCGTGAAGGCAAAGTCAGGGACTCCCTGAAGAACCGCGTGCTGGCCATGATTTTCGAAAAGTCATCGACTCGCACCAGAGTTTCCTTCGAAGCAGGCATGACCCAACTGGGCGGCACGGCCATGTTCCTTTCCCCCCGGGACACCCAACTCGGGCGTGGCGAACCGATTGAAGATTCTGCCATCGTGATTTCCAGCATGGTTGATGCGGTCATGATCCGTACCTTTGCGCACGACACGGTACAAACCTTTGCATCGGCTTCGAGCAAGCCCGTCATCAACGCGCTGACCGACGATTTCCATCCGTGCCAACTGCTTGCAGACATGCAAACCTACCGAGAGCACCGCGGCAGCATCCAGGGCGCGACCGTCACCTGGATCGGTGACGGCAACAACATGTGCCATTCGTACATCAATGCCGCGAAAAAGTTCGACTTTCACCTGAACGTCGCGTGTCCGGATGGTTACGAGCCGGATCAAGCCCTTGTCGACGCACATAAAGATCGGGTCACCATCTTCCGGGAGCCACAAGAAGCCGCTCGCGACTCCAATCTGCTAGTGACCGATGTCTGGGCCTCCATGGGGCAGGAAGACGAGCAAAAAGCCCGAGAGGAAGCATTCCGGAATTATCAGATCAATCCGGAACTGATGGCTCTGGCCGACAAAGACGCTTTGTTCATGCACTGCTTGCCGGCGCATCGCGGCGAGGAAATTTCCGCCGACATGATGGAACACGCAAGTTCGGTGGTTTGGCACGAAGCAGAAAACCGTCTGCACGCGCAAAAAGCACTGCTTGAATTCCTAATTCTCAACCGCCTGGACTGATCCATGCCAGAACCCAAGGTGCAGCCAAATGATTGGCTTCTAAACGTCAACAACCTGTCTGTCGGTTATGGCGGAGAAGCCGTGGTTAAGAACATCAACTTCGCCCTTAGCCACGGCGATATCGGCTGCCTTCTTGGCCCGAGTGGCTGCGGTAAGAGTACCATTCTGAGAGCACTGGCCGGGTTCCTGCCGATCAGTCAGGGTGAAATTTGCCTGCAATCCCAAGTGATTAGCCAACCCGGTCGCTCGGTGCCACCGGAAAAACGCAAAATCGGCATGGTGTTTCAGGACTACGCGCTCTTCCCTCACCTGAGCATCGCAGACAACGTTGGTTTTGGACTGAAGTCTCTGAGCAAAAGCGAGCGCCAACAAAAAGTCACTGAATTACTCAACCTGGTGCACCTGCAGGATCTCGCTAACAACTTCCCACACGAGTTATCCGGTGGGCAGCAACAGCGAGTGGCGCTGGCCCGGGCATTAGCCCCAGAACCGACACTGATCTTGCTGGACGAACCCTTCTCCAATCTGGATACCGACCTGCGTCGGCGGCTTAGCCTGGACGTACGCGAGATTCTGAAGACCCTTGGTATCAGCGCCATCTTGGTCACCCACGACCAGCAAGAAGCTTTTGCCATGTGTGACCAGGTCGCCGTTCTTCGTGACGGACGCATTCAGCAGTGGGATGTGCCCTTTAACCTGTACCACGAACCGGCAAACCGCTTTGTCGCCAGCTTTGTGGGCCAGGGCGGCTTCATCCCCGGCAAGGTGCTCGGGCCGGATGCGATCGAATCAGAATTAGGGGTCATTCACGGTAACCGTGCTTATAACTGGAAAGCCGGCACGTTGGTGGACATTCTGATTCGGCCAGACGACATCGTGTACGATGAACATTCCGACCTAAAGCCCAAAGTCGTGGAGAAAACCTTCGCCGGTACCTCGACACTTTATCGCTTTCGCTGCTCCGAAGACACCGAGTTCGAGACCTTATTCAGAAGTCATCTCGACTTCAACCTGGGCGAGCAAGTGCCTGTTCGTGTCGAGGCTGATCACCTGATCGCTTTTGAGCGAACGGCATAGAATTTACCGGCCATCCGAAATTCAGGCAAAAAAAAGGGCTGGCAAAAGCCGGCCCCAAAATGACGAATGAAACAAGGAAAGTTCGTAAGAACTACAACCTCTAAAGTCATCCCTTACGCCATCAAGTATCAAACAACTGGCGGGCAGGTTCAGTAGCGGTTCTGTAGTGGTTTGTTACATTCGGTGAGGGCGTGAGACGCACGTCACAAAACCGATGACTCAGACTTCCGCCGTGGCCACACTAGGCTGAATTTAGCGCCCCCAAGCTGCTCACTTCGGCCAACAAAAGCCTGCCCACCGTGCCAATACAAAATACGCCGTACAATCGATAACCCCAATCCGTATCCGCCGGACGTTCGGGTGCGACTGTCATCCAACCGGGCAAAGGCTGTGAACACCTTTTCCCAGTCGGACTCCGGTATACCCTGGCCGTCATCCTCAACATCTACACGGCAGTTCTCTTCGTCCAGATGGCACACCACCATGACCTTCCCTTGGGCGTAGCGCGCCGCATTACCGACCAGATTCTGAACAGCGCGATGGATGTAGCGCGGCTCAACGTCGGACTGGGACCAACGACCCTCACCGTCGTCAATACGACATTCAATGTCTACGCCTTCCCGGATAATTCGCTGCTCAGCCACCACCTGCTCCACGATCTCCGTCACGGAGTCATCGCGCAAGGTAAACACCGGCCCGCCCTGTTCTAGCCGGGCGTAGGTGAGTATTTCATCAATCAACTCATCCAGTTCTTGAATATCACCGTCAATCCCCGTCATCTGCTTTTGCAGTGCTTCCGGTGAACTGGCAGATTCAATCATCTGAACACCAAACCGAATCCTGGCCACCGGAGTTCTAAGTTCGTGCGAGACTGCATGGATCATCTCCCGCTGCACTTGCACCAGCCGCTGGATGTGCTCTGCCATACCGTTAAACGCCAAGCCCAACCGCGACACCACCGTGCCATCCCGTGATTCTACCCGCGCGCCCATCTCGCCACGGGCAATTCGGAGCGCCACCGATTCAACTTTCCGTAGATGCCTGTCCACGAAGCGGAGCGCCAAGAACAACCCTAACGCCAACACGCCGCCAACGACCAGCACCAGCAGCGCAACAATAGGCCACCCCCATGGATTGAAAGCCTCAGGCATTTCGACCGCAATCAGATCGCCTTCCGACAAGCGCACCACACCGGAAAGGCCACCATCATCCGTTCTCAACAGAGCTAACCCCGAGGAACTCAACCGATCAAGCACGGTCTGCGCGGGCAAATCAGCTTGATGTTGTAGCGGGCTGATCTGTACGCCTAACGTTTGCGCCAGACGGCGGGAAGTTTCTGCTCGAGCCTCTATAGCGACCGCATCCAGGTGCCAGCGCACCATCAACGCTGTCGCACGAGCAAGGTCTCGATAGGGCTGCTCCAGATTCAAACTGAGCAACCGGTCCGACGCCGCAGCCACGTAAAACACGAAACCTTCACCGGAGGGCTCCGCCACCACCTGACCGTAGCTCAGCCGCTCACGGACAACCGGCGATATTTTAAATTCACGGGGAGCACCCACTTTCATGCCAAATAAGGCGGGCATCCAATGGTATTGCTCGGAGGGATCCGGGATCTCGGCCAGCCATTCCATCAGCGGCTGCATTGAGCGCTCGTGCCAGGCTTGGGCACGCACATCGTTCAGGCCATTAAACAGAAGGACACACACCAACACCACAGCCGCGGCGACAGCGACAACCTGGGCGTATGCTTTGAGGAAGAATTTCAGCGACATGGGGCGCAACCCGGTTATTGGCGCGACGCTTAACAAGCACCACGCCAAAAGGACGGTCAGGCTTCTTTCACGAAGAGGTAACCTTTGCTCCGAACCGTTTTGATACGTCTCGGATGAATGGGATCATCACCAATCTTGGGACGGATGCGCGAAACCCGCACATCAATCGAGCGGTCCTGGCCGTCGTACTCAATACCTCGGAGCGCCGTAAAAATCTCTTCCCGGCTCAGAACCCGGCCGGCATTGCTGGCAAGCAGCCACAGCAGATCAAACTCTGCACTGGTCAGATCAATACTGTCCTCGTTCAACCAGGCTTCGCGCATTGAACGGTCAACAATCAGATCATTAAACTGCAGCCTGACCGGCTCTTCCTCACTGGTTTCAGAGCCCGTTGCGGGTGCGCTTTCGGCACGGCGCAACATGGCCCGAATCCTCGCCAGTAGCACACGAGGTTGAACCGGCTTGCCTATGTAGTCATCCGCGCCCATTTCCAGACCCAAGACCTGATCCAGATCGTCGGTTCTTGCGGTCAGCATTATGATCGGTCCGGAGTAGTCGGGGCGAACGCGCCGACAAATCGACAAGCCGTCTTCACCGGGCAACATGAGATCGAGCACCACCAGATCGGGTTGCTCTTTGCGAATCCGCTCAACGGCAGCGCCACCGTGATTTTCCAAAGATACGGCCAGGCCATTACTCTCCAGATACTCGCGGGTAAGTTCCGCCAGCCGTTCATCATCTTCTACAATCAGGATTCGCCAACTCTCGTTTGTATGTTCCACGCCGTCCATCTCTGATTATTATCTTTGATTTTAAGGTTATACACACAACAATACAGGCAACCACCGGTTACAGCAATTATACACCGCGGCCACAACCACACACGCCACAACAAAACCTTACATTCTGTGACAAAGGTCCAATTCTGACACATCACAGGCGCGCCAAGGTTCATACAGCCAACGCTAGAACAAAGGGCGCCCTTGTGTGATCTCATCGTCAGTGGCTTCGCGGCGACCGACAATCTCTAAATCAAAATATAGCGTAAATCCTGCCAAAGGGTGGTTGGCGTCCACTTTTACCAGGTTGCCATCAATACTGACCACCTGAACGATCTGCGCCTGATCGCCCGAATTGGTCTGGAACTTCATCCCGACGTCCAGCTTTTCGACACCCTCGAACAACGATCGCGGCACGGTACGCACCAGATCTTCGCGATGCTCTCCGTACGCCATTTCGGGCGGCACGGTGACTTCCAGACAATCGCCGGGCGAGCGGTCTTTCACCGCGGCCTGTATTCCCTCGATCACGTCCGGGCTGCCCATTAAAAAGTGCAGCGGCTCGCTGCCTTCAGAGGTATCCACCAGCTCGCCAATTCGATTCTTCAGGATGTAATGAACAGTGTAAACTTCCGGTCTGGTTTGCTGCGAATCTGCTTGCATTAGCTTTTCACGCTTCCTTTTTGGGTCGGAGATTCAAGTTGCTGGAGGCCATGTATGACCAGTTTCCGGTCAAGCTTTTCCCGAAAACTACCTGGGTTCGATAATCCCATACGTTCGATCATCGCTCGATAACGACCATCGTCGTTCACGCGCAGGGCCTGCCAAAGGGTCGAGAGTTTACCACGGGGCGTTGCTGTTGAGGCCTTAAGCGACTTAAGGGCTTTCCCCAACCTAAGCTCCTCATCGGTAAAGTCCCGGCCAAACGGGAAGGCCGGGAACCAGTCCTCGTCTCCCGCCGCGGCCAGAGTCTCGCGAACCTGCTGCGGGGTGTTGTTTGTCCAATCCTTTGGCAGCTCGAAATCCGACCGTACTTTTCCGGCTTTTTTTGCCTTTTTGAGCAACGAATCCTGAAAACGGGAATCGGCGATGCGAATCAAGCCCAGAAACACATCTTCATCCGACTTGCCCCGGAGATCCGCTATCCCGTATTCCGTGATCACGATGTCCCGAAGATGGCGGGGAATGGTGCAATGGGGATAACTGAACACAATATTGGACACCGCCTCCCCGCCCGATGTGCGAGAAGCCCGCAATGCGATAATCGAACGGGCACCGGGCAACTCGTGAGCCATGGCAACAAAATTATACTGACCTCCGACGCCACTGACGACGCGGCCATCGGCCAGCCCATCCGACACCGCCGCGCCATTCAAGGTGTACATCATCGTGGTATTGATGAACCGGCCGTGCAGACGTTGAGCCATTTTCGTTTTCTGATCGCCGTACGCGTGATCGTACAAATGGTTGATGAAATTCACGCTGGTCATGCAGATTTTTTCACGCTGTTGTTCCGGCAAGTTTCTCAGCTCTTGATAGAACTTTTCCGGCCCCACATAGAACCCACCGTGCATCACCACACCACCGGTAAGTTTCTCGCCCAGCCCGGTCGCCTGCAACCGGTCTCGGGTTTCCGGGTCGTCCAGATTTGCATCAACCGACACGCCGGCATCCAGTCGCAGGCGACCGCCCTTGAGCTCAACCGAGTTCCTGAAAATACCGTGGTCGATCAACCACTGCAGATCCCGGTTCCGTAAGGGCGAATCAATCAGCCCTTCGGTGCGCAGCACATCCAGTGTTTCAAGAGAAGGTTGCTCCGACACCTTACCTTCATTGATCAAACGCTGAAGGCCTTCATGCTCGAAGACTTCACGCTTTAAAATGCCTTCCTGAAGCAGATACAGAAAACCATCCACCATCATCTCACTGCAACCGTACAGCCCGATATCAAAGGGCTCAGTACCGCCGTAGTCACGTACAACCGGGAATCGCTCATCCACACGGGCCTGCTGATAAACAGACTGCCAAACCTCATTATGCTTGTGGCGGACGATGGCACTGTGAACCAATGCCACACCCAACGAACCAATCCCCACCTGCAGGGTGCCGCCGTCCTTGAGCAGGCTGCTGGCGTAAAACCCGATCATGTGATCGGCGGGGCTAACCGCCATCTGCGGCGCGGAAAACAAGGGATAGTCGGTTGCCGGGGCAGAAAGAATGACATCGAACTCGTTGTCCTCCACCACCGAGTGGCGGCCGAACCAAGGCAATTGCGGGTTTTGCTCGGCCACCATTGCAACCGGGGTGCCGTCAGCCTCACGCTGTCGTAACAAAGGCAAAATATCGAGGGAAAGATCCGGATTGCAGCTGAAACTCATCTTGCCGGGCTGCCCATGCAGCGCTCCCGGCGCCATCAACTGCCCGACCACATTGACGCCCTGAGCCATCAGATCCCGAACGGCATGCGTGTAATTGGTGCAGATATAATTTCGTTGCTGGCCGGGAATCTTGAGGTAACTGCCCGCTTTAAAGAAGAATTCCGAAACCTTTACGTTATCGGGAAGCTGGTTATTTACCACATCCCGCGCGTAAACCAGCTCCGGAACTGAACCGTAAAGACGCTTGACGAACGGCTCCATAAATCGCCGCTCCAGAGACGAGCTACCCTTGGGAGCCAGCAACGAGAGCGCGGTTACGATGTGCAGGCGAATTTCGGGGTCTTCTTTCGCTCTTTGGTACAAGGCATTGGCAAAGCGTATCGGCTTGCCCAGCCCCAATGGCAAACCCAGCGTGATGTCTTTTCCAACCCGCGCTATAACCTGATCAACGCAGGCATCTGCATCATTCAGATAGACTGTATTCTGCCCTGTCATCGCAACCCTCATCATTCAGGAATGAGTCTTGGCTTTGATCATCACACGCTAGCATGCGTCTGACAATGAGACAGGAGAGTGATTCAGAACATCCAGCGCAGGTTAAGGCACGCGCCTTCATTCAGCAGAGCAATGCCGTGATCCGGCCGGGCAGGGTCAGAGGCGTAGGTTTTACGGGAGGAATTGTCACGGTTGAAGCTCCAGCTCAACAGCCTTGAACCAATGGCAGCCAAGGCATCGTCGTGATCGTCCTGCTCATCACCGGACATCCACTCCTGGAGCTCATAAATGTCTTCTACAGACATGGATTCTTCCCGTTCCGCCAGCATACGGTCAAAGAGCAGCGGCTCAGACCGGGGCGGCTCTGCGGCTTCAGCGCGCGCCACGAAGGCTGCGCAATTCAAAGCCAACAGTACAAGGAAGATGCGGATGATCATGACAAAAGCGTGCCTCAGAACTTCAAAATACGTGCAACTGTCTATGCACTAAAGTCTAACTATTCTACTTGATAATAGTGTGAAATTGCACACAAATGCGCCAACGCTCCGCCCCGATTTGGTCATTTTTTTGTCAATAAATGGACGATTTGTTTTGCGGTTTGTAACTTCCCCGGCCTCTCATAAATCGAAGCCGGGCAGCCAAATGACCTTAACCAACTGACGTTATTGTTTTTTAGGGGCAAGGATAAGTAAATTCGCTATGTATCTCTTCAATTGCCGAGACAATGTCGGCACTCAGGTTGATTTCGACCGACCCGACATTTTCTTTCAGTTGTTCCATTGTCGTCGCGCCGATGATGTTACTGGTGACAAAATCACGGCTGTTCACCCAGGCCAACGCCAATTGTGCGGGAGTCAGCCCGTGCTGTTGCGCCAATTCTGCGTAGGCGCGGGTCGCATCAGCCGCGTGCTCGCCGGTATACCGGGAAAAACGGTCATACAGGGTTAATCGCGCCTTCTCCGGCCACTTGCCGCCGAGGTATTTCCCGGTAAGCATGCCAAATGCCAGAGGTGAATACGCCAACAGCCCTGTGGCTTCACGATGCGCAAATTCGGCAAGCCCCGCTTCGAACGACCGGTTCAACAAGCTGTATGGGTTCTGAATCGACACCGCACGCGGCCAATCGTTCTCGCGAGCGTAGCGCAGGTACTCCATCACCCCCCAAGGGGTCTCATTCGACAGCCCCACATGACGAACCTTTCCCTCTTGCACCAACTCATTCAGCGCCCCGAGCGTTTCTTCAATGGGTGTCATCACTTCATTCGGGTCGTGCTGGTACCCGAGCTTGCCAAAAAAATTGGCGTTACGGTCGGGCCAATGCACCTGGTACAGGTCTATGTAATCGGTCTGCAACCTTTGCAGGCTGCCCTCACAGGCCTCGCGGATTTGCCCCCGGGTCATGCGTGGGCCACCGCGCATGTAACCAAGACTGGGGCCCGGGCCGACCACCTTGGAGGCGATCACCAGGTCATCACGACGTCCTCTTCGGGCAAGCCAGTTACCCAGATACTGCTCAGTCAGCCCTTGCGTCTCGGCCTTCGGAGGCACCGGATACATTTCAGCCGTATCGATAAAGTTGATGCCGGCGCTTACCGCATAATCAAGCTGTTCAAATGCTTCCTGCTCCGTATTCTGCTCGCCCCACGTCATGGTGCCCAGGCAAATCAGACTGACATCAATGTCAGTATTCCCAAGTTTTCGCATTCGCATAAAAGGCTCCTTAGCGGCTTTCAAAAAAAGGGTGAAACAAGCGTAAAAGGAATGTCACGAGGTTGTCGCAGAGTTGTCATGGCCTGCTTGCATAGTGACCACATGATAAACACACTTGCGGGATGCACCGTGACCGACACCAAGCGACCAGACCGGCACAGGCGACACATTACCATTGTTTCCGAAACCTTTCCGCCGGAAATAAATGGCGTGGCCAACACGCTTCGCTACCTTTGTCAGGGGCTGATGAACCGTGGGCACCACGTCACTGTGGTTCGGCCACGACAATCCCGAGAGTCGCGGAGACCTGACCCTAACACCCGCAGTCCGCTGTTTGAACACGAACTGGTGGTGGGCGGTCTGCCGATCCCCAATTACACCGAGTTTCGCTTCGGCATCACTCGCCCCAAGACGCTTGCAACTCTGTGGCAAAACCATCGCCCCAGCTGCGTCTATGTTGCCACTCAAGGCCCGCTTGGTTTGGCCGCAGTCGCAGCGGCGAAACAGCTCGATATTCCGGTACTTTCCGGCTTCCACACCAACTTCCACAGCTACTCCCGATATTATCGGTTAGGCGCACTCGAACGCTTGCTGAGCGCCTACGGCCGATGGTTTCATAACCGAACCCAACGGACCCTCGTTCCCACCCGCAGAACCATAGCAACCGCTCAAGGCATGGGGATCGGCAATACCGCGCTCTGGAGCCGAGGGGTCGATTGCGAGCGTTTCTCACCCAAAAAACGCAGCAAATCCTTGCGCCAGCAATGGGGCCTGAACGAAGACGATCGTGCGGTCCTGTATGTCGGGCGCCTGGCTCCGGAAAAGAACCTTCCCTTAGCGGTGGTTTGTTTTGAGCGAATACGAAAACTGTACCCCACGGCCCGATTCATTCTGGTGGGCGATGGCCCTATGAAAGCTCATTTGGAAGAACGGCATCCAGAGTTCATCTTTTGCGGTATGCAACAGGGGGATGATCTGGCCGAACACTACGCCTCCGGTGACCTGTTCCTGTTTCCGAGCAAAACCGACACGTTCGGCAACGTGGTGCTGGAGGCAATGGCCAGCGGCCTGGGTGTTATCGCGTTTAACGACGCAGCCGCATCGGAGCATATACGCCACAACGACAACGGCATGAAGGCTCCGTTGCACAACGACGACAATTTCGTCCAGCACGCTCTGAAGCTGGCCGATCAACCCTCCCTACTACGGAGAGTCCGCAGCAAGGCTCGTCTCGATGCGCTCGATCTCAGCTGGAACCAGCAAATAGATGTATTCGAACGCTTGGCGTTTAACTCTTACACACAGGTCTCAAGCCATGCCGACAACAAGCAAAGCTTCCCGGTTCTTTGAGCGGGCGGACCAACTCGAGTTCGCTCTGTGCCAATCCATCAACCGCGCCATACGATTCCGGCCCATCAAAAGCTACTTCCGCCTGGTGAGCTGGCTGGGTGACGGCTGGCTTTGGTACGCTCTGATCCTTGCGATCCCCTTTATCGCGCCCGCTCACGGCCAACACATGGCCATCTTAATGGCCCTGACCGGCCTGACCTGCACCCTGACCTACAAGGCACTGAAGCATTGGCTGATCCGGGAGCGACCTTTCATTTCATTTCCGGCCATCAGCTGTGCCACGCCGCCACTGGATCGTTACAGCTTTCCCTCCGGGCACACGATGCACGCGGCCTGCTTTCAGGCGATGCTGTTTGCCATGCTACCGGCTCTGGCTTGGGCGACACTGCCGTTTACGCTTTCGGTGGCCGCGTCCAGAGTGGTTCTTGGTTTGCACTACCCGAGCGATGTGGCCGCAGGCGCAGTGATTGGCGGGCTAATGGGGTGGGCATCGGTGCAACTGTTCGTCGATCTGGTCGTCTGATCAATCAAACAACCGCAGCTGGGTGACCGGGGCTTCGTCGTTGCGAAAACGTACGCCCACCCCCATCAGGCGGACCGGCCGATCTTCACGCGTGACAAGCTCATCCAGCAACGGCTGGTAGTCCGCTGCTTCGGGTTCGGTGATCTGCTCCCGCACCCGTTCCAGAGTGTGGGTAGAAAAATCACTGTAACGAATTTTGACGAACAACTTATGAATGGGCTTGTCGCGGCTCTTACGGGCCAGGCGCAGATTCAGATCTGCCACCAATGACGGCAGCACCGATTCACACGCCGCTTTACCGGCCAGATCCTGCGAGAAGGTGCGCTCCACGCTGACCGACTTGGCAACCCGGGATACCACCACCGGCCGCTCATCCCGACCATGGGCCATTTCAAACAAGCGATACCCTTGCTTACCGAGCTTGTCGATTAAGACCTCGGCACCGAGGGCTTGCATATCACCACAGGTGGTTACCCCCAGAGCGTGAAGCTTGCCAGCGGTCACCTGACCAACTCCGGACAGCTTTTCGACCGGCAACCCGTGAACGAAGGCTGCCACTTCATCCGGTGTGATCACAAACAAACCATCGGGCTTGCGCCAATCACTGGCAATTTTGGCAAGAAACTTATTGGGCGCCACGCCTGCGGAAATGGTGATGCCCGTCTCACGCTGCACACGCTCTCGCAGGTGCCTCGCCATCAGCGTGGCACTGCCTTTATGGTCGGTAATTTCAGACACATCCAGAAAAGCTTCATCCAACGACAGCGGCTCCACCAGATCGGTCATGTCCCGCAATATGCCCATCACCTGCTGGGACACCGCCCGATACTTACTCATATTCGTCGGCACCGTCACCAGGCCCGGGCACAAGCGCCGAGCCTCACTGCCGGGCATGGCCGAGCGCACACCAAAAGCCCGCGCTTTATAATTACAGGTGGTCACCACGCCACGACCGCCATCACCGCCAACCGCCAACGGGACGTCCCTCAAAGTCGGATCGTCCCGCATCTCAACCGCGGCGTAAAAACAATCGCAATCTACGTGAATGATCTTGCGCTGGGGCATATTCCTGGGCTCAGGTTAAAAATCTGTACGTTTATACAGCCTTGTATCTTACGGTAACATGCTGAGAATGTCAGGAATCCCAAATCCACTCCGGCAAGCTACTACGAGGCACCATGAGCAATCCTATTCCCGAGTCCGAGCGCACTGAAATCGAAGCCGCCGCTTTCAGACGGCTGGTTGATCACTTGCGTCAAAACACCGATGTCCAGAACATCGACCTGATGAATCTGGCCGGCTTCTGCCGCAATTGCCTGTCGAAATGGTATCGGGCCGAAGCCGAGGAACGCGGCTTCGAGCTATCCGACCCGGCAGCCCGTGAAGAAATCTACGGCATGCCCTACGAGCAGTGGAAAGAAAAATACCAGACCGGCCCCAAGCAGGATCACAAATAATGAACATCACCGAAGCCGTCCGCATTCATCTGGCCTCGCTCCAAGGCGGCCACGCCGATTTCGACGATACCCTCGCTCTGATCGACCAGCACTTCGAGTTCCAGCCCAGCGGTTTTGATAACGGCCCGCTCCGCAACGAAGCGGGCGAGAACAACGGTTCTTGCCGGGTATTCGCTCTTGGCCAGTACTGCAATCTGAACGAGAACGACACGCTCGCCCTGTTCGCGCAGCATTACCAACAGGTTCTGGGCGACCCGACAGGCTCAAGCCATGGTAATATCCGGCAATTCATCAGCACCGGATGGTCCGGCATTCGTTTTGACAGCCAACCGCTGCGGGCCCGAGCCGAATCCACCCAGTAACCCACCAGGGAAACGAGCATTCATGAGCGATACTGCTAACCCCGAAGTAAAACAGAGCTTCCAACTTAAAAGCGCGAACATTTCGCTGACCGCGCTGGAACTTTATTACTTCGACGAACATGAATTCGAAGCGAACCTGCGGGACAAAATCAGCCAAGCTCCCGGCTTTTTCAAAGACATCCCTCTGGTGATCAGCCTCGACAAGTACGAAGGTCTGGACGGCGAGATCGATTTCTTCAAGATCATCGGCACCTGTCGCCGTCACAACATTCAGGTGATTGGAGTGCGCGCCGCCAACGAGAACCAGCGGCGGCTCGCCAAGGGCGCCTCGCTGGCTGTGATGCCAGGCGGTTCGGTTCGTGAAAAGGCAGCCGCACCCGAGCCCGTCCCTGCAGCAGCTGAACCGGTTGCTGAAGCCCCGGCAGCAACGCTTGCACCCGAGCCAGCCCCCACGAAAATTGTGACCCAAACCGTCCGCTCCGGACAGCAGATACATGCTCCGGAAGGTGATTTGATTATCCTTGCCCCGGTCCAGGCCGGTGCGGAAGTTCTGGCGGCAGGTAATATCCACGTTTACGGGGCATTGCGGGGCCGGGCCCTGGCCGGCATTCACGGGGCAGAGTCTGCGCGAATTTTTTGCCAGTCTTTAGAAGCAGAGCTTGTGTCTGTTGCCGGACACTATAAAATTCCGGAAGATCTTCAAAATAATGGCTGGAAAAGCGCTGTGCAAATCCAGCTCAAGGATGACGTGCTGGTGGTATCGCCACTGGAGAAAGGCTAGTAGTGCAATAACAAACGTTGAAGACATGACGAATCCACCGCGAAACAGGAATTGAATCTTGGCTAGAATCATTGTCGTTACCTCAGGAAAAGGCGGCGTTGGCAAAACCACCACCAGCGCTTCAATCAGCACCGGGCTTGCCAAACGGGGCTTTAAAACAGTCGTGATCGACTTCGACGTAGGTCTGCGTAACCTGGACCTGATCATGAACTGCGAACGCCGGGTTGTGTACGATTTTGTCAATGTCATCCAGGGCGAAGCCACACTGAATCAGGCCCTGATTAAAGACAAGCGGGTCGAGACGCTGTACATCCTTCCGGCTTCTCAAACCCGGGAAAAAGAAGCGCTCACGAAAGAAGGCGTTGAAAAAGTTATCAACGAACTTTCCGAAACCTTCGATTACATCATTTGCGACTCCCCGGCCGGTATCGAGCACGGCGCACTCATGGCGCTGTACTACGCCGATGAAGCCGTTGTGGTCACCAACCCGGAAGTGTCTTCGGTACGGGACTCCGACCGCATTCTGGGCATCATGCAGAGCAAGTCCCGCCGAGCCGAAATGGGTCAAGACCCACTCAAAGAGCACCTGCTGCTGACCCGGTACAACCCTGACCGCGTCGAGCGCGGCGAAATGCTGTCTGTGCAAGACGTTGAAGAAATTCTGGCCATCCCGCTGCTCGGCGTCATCCCGGAAAGCCAGATCGTTTTGAACGCCTCTAACCAGGGCCTGCCGGTCATTCTCGAAGAAGACAGTGATGCCGGGCAAGCCTACGACGATGCCGTAGCACGACTTCTGGGCGAGGAGCGCGAACACCGCTTCATGACCGCACAGAAGAAAGGTTTCTTCTCACGGATGTTCAAGGGGGGCTAAGGGATGAGTTTCCTGGATTATTTCAGAAACAGTAAAAGTAAAAACTCGGCCAACGTGGCCAAAGAGCGTTTGCAGATCATCGTAGCCCACGAACGCGGCCAACGGGGGCAGCCAGACTACCTGCCCCAGATGCAGCAAGAGCTGCTCGCGGTTATTCGTAAATACGTGCAAATCAGTGATGACATGGTGCAGGTCGAAGTAGACCGAAACGACAGCTGCTCGGTCCTGGAACTGAACGTCACCCTGCCGGAGCAATAACACCTGCGCCCGCCTTACCAGCGGGCGAAGTGGTCCTCCATCAATCCCCGTAGTCCCGCTACGGGGATTTTTTTGCCCGACGCATCTTCCACTGTGCCCTCGAACGTCCCGACAAACTGGCGAAAGTTCGACGCCAATATGCCGGCGTTCAGCTTTTCTTTACGCACACCAGAGGGCACAAACGATAAATCTACTTTGCCGTCTTCGGTGGATACACGCCAACTGGCATCCTGTTGATAACGGTCAAACTCGAATTGTGCTGCTCCCAGCACGAAACGCTGGCCGTTCAACCAAAGCGCATTCTCTGTCATACCCGTTTCGTTCACACCCGCCGCCAGATTCAGACCGACAGCCACGCCCTCACTCGTCTGGCCCGCCAGGCAGGCCCAATTCCAGGCGGTTTCCCGGCGCATGAAACCACAGCTCCAGTCGATAGAGCCCCGGCTTTGCTCATCCGTTCGCCAGATGTTCTGCCCCCATCGCACCTCACCCTCTACCGGCAAGCCAGCGGACTTCCGTGTAAACACCCACCCGGTATATCCCGCCGGGCACACCAACCGATGAGGGTCGTTGTCGTCCGTCAATTCCAGATCAACCTCGATGTTGCCCGGTGCGCTCACCCGCACATTCCGGCCGCCTACCGTCGGCTTGATCGACAAAGACACGTCGCCCTTTCTGAAACGGGCACTGCCCCGCTCCGGATAAGGTTCAATCTCGGTATGCCGGGCGAAAGGCTGGAGGAACGATTGCTCATACATCTGACCGGATTCAAAATCGAACAGATAGAAAAAACCGGATCCGACCAACTTCAAATCGACGATGGCCATTCCGAATACCCAGCCCGGCGCCATCGCACTGACAAACTGAAACTGATTAAAGCGCCACTGCCGCGCCAGGCGGGAGCGCGGCTTGTCCATCACCGTGCGCAAATCGTAGTCCTTGTAATTTATGACATCCACAGGTTCGGACATCAGTCCCGGGGCAATCCGCCCTTTCGGGTCAATCAGTTTTTTCTGGGTCATAGTTTCCGTCAAATCAGGCCAATTCGAGGTTGGGCGGCATCAGGAGGCTACCTGGTTCACAAACTCCCATTACGGCAGCAAACGGCGGTAAAACAGCGTGGTAGACTTTTCCTAACCATTAACCGCAAAGTGTAGCTTATGACCAACACCCATGTCCGTGGCATTATGGGCATCCTCTTCGGTTTCTTTGCCCTGATGCTTACCGGTGCAGTCTCTGCTGACGACCATCCTGTGTTGCCCGCAGAAAACGCGGAACAATGGGCGCTGCAAAAGCAAGCAGACAACATTCGCATCTACACCATGGACCAGCCCGGTTCGGGGTTTCGCGCGTTCAAAGCGGTTGCCCACCTCGACGTACCCATCAACAACCTGATGGCCGTCATGATCAACCCCGAATCCTGCAAAGAATGGGTGCACAACTGCATCGAGTCTTTTGCCTTCGGTAACGGCAATTTCCATGATCGCTACGCCTACTCCGTCAACGACATGCCCTGGCCGGTATCCGACCGGGACTACGTGCTGCGCATTCGAACCCGGGGCAACGCCGAGACAGGCGAAATCATCATGGACCTGAATGCCACGCCGGGCATGCGGGCCGAAACAAACAGCCGCGTGCGTGTGGATGTCTCCAACACACTCTACCGGTTCAAACCCACCGATCAGGGCACGAACATGGTGTGGGTGCAGCACACCGAGCCTAACGGCGCCCTGCCGGAATGGCTGGTCAATCAGTTGGTTATTGATATTCCCGTAAAATCACTGAAGGCGCTTGAAGCCGTAGCCCGCAAAGAGCGGTATCAGGGCTACCGAATCCAGTGGGCCAACGATGGCAACATCGAGGCCGTGGTTCCTGACACTCCCTAAGCACTTGATCAAACGGGGGTGACGACAGACCAAGGAACGGCTAAGCTGCATCTGAAACACTGCGATTGGAAGAGCTAAGATCTGATGCCTATTCTCGCCCACGAGATCATGACCCCCACCATCAAAGCGGTCCCTCAGAACTGGACGATGGATCGCCTGGCGCGGTTTCTTACCGACAATGAAATCACCGGCAGCCCTGTCACCGACGACAACGGCGAAATTATTGGAATCGCCACCCTCAAAGACATCACCGAGTTTCGCTGGAACGCGTCTCGTTCGGAAGATCAGCCCAAGCTGACCGAAGAGGAACAAGACGAAGCGCGGCGCCTGCGCATGGTGATCTTCGAGGAAATGGGCAAAGTACCGGTAGAAGTCAGAGACATCATGACCCCCCTGGTATTCTCGGTCGATGAAAACACCCCGGTCCGGGATATTGCCAATGTCATGATGGGCGAACACCTGCACCGTATTTTTGTCACCAGAGATTCAAAAATCACTGGCATCATTACGACTTACGACATGCTCAAATTAATTTCAGACAAAGAGCTGTCCCAGCGCTGCGCCGAGTGCGACTGACACAACACAGAGGTAACGCATCTATGCCAAGAGCACCGCAAGCTCGCAAAAAAATGTACGTCCTCGATACCAACGTTCTTATCCACGATCCCAACGCCCTCCTGAACTTTGAAGAACACGCCGTCATCATCCCGATGACCGTCCTTGAGGAACTCGACAGTCTGAAATCCGGCAAACAAACGGTTGCGGCCGACTGCCGCCAGGCGATCCGTAACATCGACAAGCTGCTCGGTGATGCCAATCCGAAAGACATCGAGAAAGGCGTGCCTATTCTGCGAGGCAAAAAAGCAGACCCACTGGGCACGCTCGCGATCATCATGAGCACCGAACGCAACGGCAACCATTCTCTGCCCGAGCACCTGAACGATAACAAGATCATCAACACCCTGGCGGCGCTGCAGGAACGGCACACGTCGCACGACATCATTCTGGTCAGTAAAGACATCAACATGCGTCTGAAAGCGCGGGGCTTTGGTGTCGAGGCTCAGGACTACCACAACGACCAGTTGCTGGACGACATCGATCTGCTGCCCAAAGGCTACACCGAATTCCCGAACTCCTTCTGGGACAACATTGCCAAAGTGGAAACCGTTCAGCGCGCCGGCGTGACCGAACACCTGCTCAAGCGCGAAGGAGTGCTGGCCAAGCTCAACATCAACGAGTTTGTTATCGATGAGCGAGGTTTCATCGGCCAGGTGGTGGATGTCTCCGACGATCAACTGGTGATCAAAGATCTTCTGCACGACGACCTGATGAACGAAGAAGTCTGGGGACTGGTACCCAGAGACATCTATCAGGCCATGGCCCTGCACCTGCTGCTGGACCCGGAAATCCATCTGGTTAACCTGACCGGCTCAGCCGGCTCTGGTAAAACCATCCTGGCACTGGCGGCTTGTATCGAGATGACCGTGGCCAGCAAGCTTTACAAACGCATCATCGCCACCCGATCCACCCAAGGTCTGGATGAGGACATCGGCTTCCTGCCCGGCACCGAAGCCGAGAAAATGGAGCCCTGGCTGGGTGCCATCGTCGATAACCTGG
Source organism: Marinobacter sp. MDS2 (assembly GCF_030718085.1). NCBI lineage: Bacteria > Pseudomonadati > Pseudomonadota > Gammaproteobacteria > Pseudomonadales > Marinobacteraceae > Marinobacter > Marinobacter sp. MDS2. The sequence continues at coordinate 142,614 of NZ_JAVAJF010000002.1, read as the reverse complement.
AAGCACTGCACGAAGACGACGAAAACATGTCGGCCAGCGTGGATTACATCCTTAGCAAGGTGCCGCTGCACTTCAAATCCATGAACTACATCCGTGGGCGCAGTTTCCAGCACAGCCTGATCATCATCGATGAATCCCAAAACCTGACACCTCACCAAATCAAAACCATCATTACCCGGGCCGGTAACGGCTCGAAAGTGATTTGCCTGGGTAACCTGGCACAGATCGATACGCCCTATTTGAGCCCGTTAAGCTCCGGTCTGACGTACATGACCGAACGCTTTAAAGGCTTTCAACACGGTGGACACATTCACCTTCAAGGCGTACCCCGATCGGTACTGGCGGAATTCGCTGAAGCCAACCTCTGATCTGCACGTCGAACACAGGGCGGCTCATCCTGCCCTGTGTTCTGGCCCCTCCTGCCCGCATGCCATGTCTTGACCTAGCCTCAGCCACGGGGCAGCATCCCTTAACAACTATTACAACCAGAGCCAACAGGACACTCCATGGCCAAAACTCATTCATCAGACGTGCTGGTCGCCGGTGGCGGCCTGGCGGGTATCATTACAGCCCTTGAAGCCCTTCGGGCCGGAAAAACCGTCACGCTCGTTGATCGCGATACACCCGAACGCCTCGGCGGGCTTGCCCTTTGGGCCTTTGGAGGCATGGCCTTGGTGGATACACCGCTGCAACGACGGCTGAAAATCCCCGACTCCCCCGAAACCGCCCTGAACGACTGGCTTAGGTTTGGTGAACTGGATCCGGAAGACCAATGGCCCATGAGATGGGCCCGATATTATGTGGAAAACTCCCGCACCGAGGTCTACGACTGGCTGCTAAGCGAAGGGCTGAAATTCATGCCTGCCGTGAATTGGGTGGAGCGTGGCCGACTGGCCGATGGCAACACCGTGCCCCGCTACCACATTGTTTGGGGCACCTCGCGCGAGCTCACACGAAAAATGATTGAGGCCATGCATCAGGCCAATTCCGGCGGTCGCCTGACCCTGCTGCATCAGCACCGGATTACCGGCCTGGAACACGAGGGCGGAAAAGTCTCCGGTGCCGTTGCCGTCAACGAACAAACCGGAGAAGAGGTGCGCTTCAGCGCGCCCGCTGTCGTTCTGGCTATGGGCGGCATTAACGGCAGTCACAAAGAATGCAGGGCCAACTGGCCGGCAGAACGGCCGCAGCCAGCCACCATGCTCAATGGCGCGCACCCGTATGCGGACGGCAAACTGCATCACTGGACCGAAGACAACCTGGGGGCAAAGATCACCCACGCTGGCGAAATGTGGAACTATGCAGCGGGTTTTCCCCACCCCTACCCGCACTTTAAAGGCCACGGGCTTTCCACCATTCCCAGCAAGTCGGCCCTGTGGCTGAATCATCGCGGAGAACGCATCGGCCCTGAACCCCTGGTTACCGGTTTCGACACTCATTGGCTGTGCCAGCAAGTGGCGGCTCAGGAAAAACCCTGGACCTGGCACCTGCTGAACCGGCGCATTGCCCTGAAAGAATTTGCCATCTCCGGCGCCGAGCACAACGCCCGTATCCGCGATAAACAATTTCCTCTGTTCCTGAAAGAACTGCTGCTAGGCAATAAGCCACTGGTGAAGCAAATGGAACACGAAAGCCCGCATTTTTTGGTAGCCGACACCCTGGAAGAGCTGGCCGACAAAATGAACCGGCTGACCTGCTCGATGGATATCAACCCCGCCACGCTCAAAGCCACTGCCGATGCCTTCGACGCCAATTTTCATAAGGGCAACCAGCTCAACAACGACCCGCAAATCCGGCTGATCCAACACGCAAGGCAATGGGGCCCAGACCGGCTTCGAACCTGCAAACCCGCCCCCTTGCAGAAACCCGGCGCAGGGCCGTTTATCGCCATTCACATGCAATTGACCACGCGTAAAAGTCTCGGTGGCCTGCGCACTGATTTACAAAGTCGGGTTCTGGATAGCGATAATCAACCGATTCCCGGCCTTTACTGCGTAGGGGAGGCCGCGGGCTTTGGCGGCGGAGGCGCCAACGGCAAACGGTCACTCGAAGGAACCTTTTTACCCGGTTGTATCATGACAGCCCGGGCGGCGGCTCGCTCCATTTTGGCGGCAGATTGATTCAAGCTTTTAGCAACACCAATAAGAATACTGATCAGGAGAAGATCCATGCCTAACGGCGCTCAGGCTTTGATGAAAACACTGGTAGATGCCGGAATTGAGGTTTGCTTTAGCAACCCGGGCACCAGCGAAATGCATTTTGTCGCCGCTTTGGATAATGAGCCCAAAATGCGTGCGGTATTAGCTCTGTTTGAAGGGGTCGCCACCGGCGCCGCCGATGGCTACGCCCGTATGGCCGACAAGCCCGCAGCCACCCTACTGCACCTAGGCTGCGGTTTGGGGAACGGTTTGGCCAACCTCCACAACGCGCGCAAGGGCAAGGTGCCGGTCGTGAACATTGTCGGTGACCACGCCACTTATCACGTTAAGTACAACGCCCAACTGCAATCAGACATCGAAACCGTCGCTCGTAACGTCTCACCCGGTTTCGTTCGCACCTCTCAAACCACTGAGCAACTGTGCCAGGATGCCGCTGAAGCTATTGCAGCTGCCAAAGGCCTTCCCGGCCAAGTGGCCACATTGATTTTGCCTGCCGATGTTTCCTGGGGCGAAGGGGGTATACCCTGCGCGCCGCTGCCGGAGCCGGAACTCATCGGTGCTGACGATGCCACGGTCCAAGCCGTTGCGGAAGCGATACGCAGCGACAAGAAAACCGCGCTACTACTTGGCGGCCAGGCACTCCGTGAACCCAGCTTGATAGCCGCGGCTCGGATTGCAGCTCACAGTGGTGTAAAGCTGTTCGCGGAAACCTTCCCGACTCGTATTGAACGGGGCGTGGGCCTACCGCCGGTTGAACGGATCGCTTATTTGGCAGAATTAGCCACGCTGCAATTATCCGAATACGACAATTTGATTGTGGTGGATGCTAAGCCGCCGGTCTCGTTCTTCGCCTATCCCGGCAAAGCCAGTGATCTGGTACCTGAGCACTGCACGCTTTATACCCTATCCACGCCCGAGCAAGATGCACTCACCAGTTTGAACAAACTGGCGGATACGCTGGGAGCCAGCAAGGCAGAGCCAGAACTTCAGCAGCCTGCCCGACCATCACGCCCTCGTGGCAAACTGACTGCAGAGAAAGTCTGTAAGGCACTAGGCCACATGATGCCCGAAAACAGCATCATCGTGGATGAGGCAATCACCTCCGGTTTAATGCTAAACGCCATGACCGCAGGCGCGCCCCGGCACGACATCATCACCCTTACCGGTGGGGCTATCGGTCAGGGCTTGCCCAGTGCAACCGGTGCTGCCATTGCGTGCCCGGACCGTCCGGTGTACGCGCTGATCGGCGACGGCACCGCTATGTATACCATTCAAGCTTTGTGGACCATGGCGCGCGAGCAGCTGAACGTCACATCGATTATCTTCAACAACGCCTCCTATTCGATTCTGAATGTCGAATTGGAACGGGTGGGTGCCGAAGAGGCGGGCGACAAGGCCAAGTCTCAGCTGGACATCAGCGGCCCTGTCACTCACTTTGCCCAGCTGGCCCAAAGTATGGGCGTGCACGGTATTCGGGTACACACCACCGAAGAGTTGTTAAAAGCCATGGAGTACGCCCAGAACAACCCCGGACCGCATCTGATCGAAGCAGTGGTGCCGGAGTCTCTGAACGGCGTTAAACGAAAGGTATTACCGTGGCTGCTGCGCTCGTTGCCCAGTTTGCCGAGGCCGTTAACCAAGGCATTGAAGCAGAAGATTGCGCCCTGAGGAGCCAAGAACTTGCGCACCCGCAATCTTACGGGCATGCAAAACATCACAACGAGGCTGCCGAACGGGCAGCCTGGTCATACAACCCTGAAATACCCCGTAAAAAACTGGCAATAGAACCAAGATCCGTATTCGAGAAGCCGAGCGTGCGCAGCGAATCGACCAAGCAGTTCTCCCGGATTTCGGCATAGGCTTTACAGACCGTTTCGCCCTGCTCTGTGATCGAATAAAAGGTTTCCTTCCCCCTGCGTTCCGACGCCACAACCTCGTGCTTCAGCAGCTTTTTGAGTGCATAGGTGACCGTGTGGGTGTCTTCGACGTTCAGCACCAGGCAAATGTCGCCGGCTTTTTTCGAGCGCCCCCGGTGATTCACGCTGTGCAGCACCAGAATATCCAAGGGACTCAACTCTGGCAGCCCGGTGGCATTCATGCACCGCACCATCCAGCGATTGAAGGCATTACCCGCCACAATCAAACCGAATTCCAGCTCCGAGAGCTCCGCTGCCCGGCCGGAAAGGTGAGCAGAAGACACAATGGGCCCCACTGCTTTTCTGGCTTGTGGCTCATCCTCATTGTGCAGGGTTCGGATATCCTCTGGTTTATTGTTCATAGTCTCTCCACAACCTTATTGCTGAAAAACGGCCAGCCCGCAGGGTTGGTCCTGCGGGCGCTGAGTCTATCAATTACCCATCTGATTGGGGAGGTAGGTGACAATATCCGGGAACAGAGTGATCAGCACCACGCCGGCAAGCAGCAACAGGAAGTATGGCAGCGCCGCCAGTGCCACCCGGATGATGTTATCCCCGGTCAGCCCCTGAATCACAAACAGGTTGAAACCCACCGGCGGCGTTATCTGACTCATTTCCACCACAATCACGAGGTAGATACCAAACCAGAGCGGATCGATACCGGCCGCCTGCACCATCGGCAGGACCACAGAAGTGGTCAGTACCACCACAGAAATACCGTCGAGGAAGCAGCCCAGGAGAATAAAAAATACCGTCAATGCCAACAACAGAACATAGGGCGACAGCGACAGGGTATTGATCCATGCAGCCAGATCCCGCGGGATCCCGGTAAAGCCCATCGACACCGTCAGGAAATGCGCGCCGGCAAGAATGAACGCGATCATAGTCGAGGTTTTGACCGTGCCCATCAGAGCCTGGCCAAAAGTCTCTCGGTTGAGCGAGCCACCACGCCAAGACAACAAATGCGCCAGAGCCACGCCGATAGCGGCAGACTCGGTGGGGGACGCCAACCCCGCATAGATGGAGCCGATGACACCGACAATCAGCAACACCACCGGAATCAGCGGCTTGCTGCGGCGGATTTTCTCGGCCAACGGCAGCGCTTCTTCCTCATCGGCCGGCACGCCAGCCGGATTCATTTTCGACCAGATGCCCACATAAACCGCAAACAACACCATCAGCAACAGGCCGGGCAGAATGCCCGCCACGAACAGCCGGGCGATGGACTGCTCGGTGGCGACGCCGTACACAATTAGAATAATGGAGGGAGGAATCAACAGCCCCAGTGTGGCAGAACCCGCCAGCGTGCCCAGAATCTGTTTACGGTCATAACCGCGCTGGGTCAGCTCAGGTACTGACATCTTCCCGATGGTGGCCGCAGTGGCCGCCGATGACCCGGAAATCGCGGCAAAAATACCGCAGCCGATGATATTGGTATGCAGCAGTCTGCCCGGTATACGGCCAACCCAGGGTGCGATACCACTGAACATCTGTTCAGACAGGCGAGACCGGAACAACACTTCCCCCATCCAGATAAACATCGGCAGGGCTGCCAGCTCCCAGGAAGCACTGGCACTGAAAAACGAGGTCGACAGGCTATCACCCACCGGAATACTGCTCAGAAAATGCAGGGCTGCAAGGCCCGTAGCGGTCAGGGCAAAGGCAACCCAGAGCCCCGCGCCAAGAAGAATCAGAAGCCCGGCCAGGAGCAGCAGGCTCATCCAGATCATATCCATGGTTTACTCCTGAGGGGCTTCGTCTTTGATTTGGGTGAGGCGACCAGTCATCAGCCCAATCATCACATCCAGCAGGGCAACCGCAAGCAGCACCAAGCCCGCCACCATGACCGCCTGGGGAATCCACAGCGGCACCGGCACCATACCAATCGAGACATCGCCAAAATCGTAACTGTCATAGGCCAATGAAATACTGAACCATATCGCAAAGCCTGTGATGGCCAGAGCCACCAGCGCCACCAGAATGTCCAGCCCGCGCCGAACTGCCGCTGGCAAGGTTCTGTGCAACAGATCAACCCGGATATGCCCGCCCACCGTCAGTGTGTAAGCCAGGCCGGTGAACGTAGCCCCCAGCAACAGAAAGCCTGCCAGCTCCGCCAGCCCGGGCACCTGCAGGCCTATTGAGTTCATGCCCAGCGCCAACAGAGCCTTATCTAGAATCCGCCCCAACACCTGGAGCACCACCATGACCATGATGACCGTCAGCTGTATCGCCGAAAGATAGCCGCCAAGGCGGTACAAATTGTCCAGAAACCTGTTCATGGGAGTACTCCCGGTTATTATTCGTGTAACGCCATCAACAATCAGCGCGCGCGATAGGCTTCAACAATCGCTTTGCCGTCGCTGCCAGCACGCTCCAACCATTCTTTTTCCATAGTTGCGCCCACTTCTTGCAGCCTCGGTACCAATGTCTCACTGGGCTCAGACACCACAATGCCGTTCTCTTCCATGATGGCGATTTTGGCTTCGGTTTCAGCTTTGCTGGCCGCCCAGCCACGCTTTTCAGCCTCAACCCCTGCCGCTTCAATGGCACTCTGAACCGACTCCGGAAGACGGCGGAACGCCTTGGCGTTCACCACCACCATGTTTTTGGGCAGCCACAGCTGCGCATGGTTGAAATGGGTCAGGTAATCCCAGGCCCTGGTGTTCGCTCCGGTAGACGGAGAGGTGATCATGGCATCCACACGACCGGTCCCGAACGCGGTGGGAATATCCGGCACCTCAACCTGAGTTGGCACGGCACCAAACAGTTCTGCAAGCTGCTCACTGGACTTGTTATAGGCGCGCATTTTTACACCCTGGAGTTCCTTGCCGGTTTCTACCGGAAAGCTGGTGTAAATGCCCTGCGGCGGCCAGGGCACCGCAAACAGGAGCTTCAGCCGCTGGCGCTCAAGGCGCTGTGCCAGCACATCGCGGGAGGCAAGCCAAAGCGCCCAGGCTTCATCGTAGTTACTGGCCAGATACGGCACTGAGTCCACTTCAAACAGCGGGTCTTCGTTGGCGAGACGCGACATGATCAGCTCGCCGATGGGCACCAGGCCACGACGAACCGAGTTTTTGATTTCGGGGTGTTTAATCAGTGAGCCACCGCTGTGAACAACGATGTTCATCTCTCCGTCAGTTGCGTTGCTGACGTCCTCGGCAAACTCTCGGATGTTCACAGTGTGGAAATTGGAGTCGCCATACGGTGTCGGCATATCCCACTTGGTTTCCGCCTGAACATTGGCGACCACTACAGACAACGCAACCGCTGCCAAGTGCTTCATTGATACTTTCATATTTTCCTCCCGTGCCGCAGAACCGTAACTCCGGGCGAATCACTCATGATTGTTTTTGTAAACTCAAAACCACGATCAAACATTGATCGAATGACACGCACACACCGGAAAAGTGTGCTTTATTCAATCAAATTAGCGCCGGAAAGATTCCATGTCAAACAATTCATGTTAATTATATCCGTATTTTTACCTTGATTTAGCGACATCTTATCTATAATTTGTTTGTATTGAGTGTTTTTCAGGCAGCGAGCACCTGCTTCACAAGAACAATCGGAGGCGGTTATGTTATTGAATTGCGATCTGGGAGAAAGCTTTGGCGCCTGGACCATGGGTATGGACGAACAGGTCATGCCCTATATAGACCAGGCCAACATCGCTTGCGGCTTTCACGCCGGCGACCCGATGACCATGCACAAGACGGTGCGCCTTGCGCTGGCCAACGGCGTCACTCTGGGTGCCCATCCGGCCTACCCGGACCTTCAGGGCTTCGGCCGGCGCTCCATCGCGTTCGGTGCCGAAGAAATCAGCGCACTTATCCGGTACCAGGTCGGAGCCTTGAGCCAAATTGCCGCCTCAGAAGGTGGCACCCTCCACTACGTGAAACCTCACGGGGCTCTGTACAACGACATGATGCGCAACGAGGCCATTCTCGAGGCGGTGCTGGTGGCGATTCAGAGCTCGCCTCAACCACTGGCGCTGATGGCCATGACCACGGCAGATAATCAGCCTTTAAAAGCTGCCTGCCAAAAACAAGGCGTGGTGCTGCTGCTGGAAGCCTTTGCCGACCGGGCCTACGATCAGAACGGTTATATTGTTGCCCGCAGCCTACCCGGCGCCGTACATAAAGATCAGCAGACCATTATTGAGCAAGCCAGAAACTTGTCAGCAGGCAAACCCATTCGGACCATCGATGGCGCGACGCTTCACCTGGAAGCAGACACCCTCTGCGTGCACGGCGATAACGCAGACTCGGTTGCCGCCGTCAAAGCCATTCGCGCAGCACTGGGAGCAAAGGGCTGATGTTCTGGCGTTATGAAATTACCGGCGTAGACACCGTTACCCTGCACTTTGGCGAGCGCATCGACATTCAGCTGGTTGAGCGGATTCACCGGGCCGCCGAAGCGCTCAGAATCAAGCTCGCTGGCCGGTTGATCGACACCGTTCCGTCCTACACCACACTGCTTCTCCGCTATGACCTGGCGCACGATGATTTCTCCAGCCTGATGGCCTCAGTGGCGAGCATCCTGGCAGATCTGCCAGAGGCGGGCCCCGAAAGTGCTGACAGTGAGGTTATCGACATTCCGGTGCTTTACCACCCCAGAGTCGGCCCGGACCTGGGCGCTATCGCCGCCCGCGCAGGCCTTTCGGCAGAACAGGTGATTGAGTTGCACAGCCAGCAAACCTACAACGTGTTTGCCATCGGGTTCGCTCCCGGATTCGCCTACCTTGGTCAGGTACCCGAACAACTGAACACCCCCCGGCAAGAAACTCCGCGAGCGAAAGTGCCTGCAGGGACCTTGGGCATTGCCGACACCCAGACTGCCATGTATCCGCTGCAATCGCCCGGTGGCTGGAACCTGATTGGCCGAACGCCGCTAACCCTGTTTGACCCGAACCGTGACAAGCCATCCTTGTTGGAAGCCGGCCAACGGGTCCGGTTCCGCCCGATAGACCTCGAAGAGTATGTAAAGCTGGGTGGCCGACTTGACGATCTGCCCTGGGAAAATGACAGCCCGGCACCAGAAAAAACCGGAGGCGGACAATGAGCAATCAAGCAGGCCTTGTTTTCATCAAACCGGGATTCCTAAGCCTTCTTCAGGACGCAGGGCGCAAAGGCGTTATGCACATGGGGCTGACCAGTGGTGGCGCCATGGATCGCCACGCCTGGGCCTGGGCAAACCGCCTGATGGGGAATAGCTACGACTCAGCGGCCCTGGAAATCACCTTCGGCAGCGTCGAGTTCACCTCCGAACTCGACACCTGGATTGCAGTAACCGGTGCCAGCGCACCCTGCTCCATCAACGGGATACAGCAACCGCTGTGGACGGCGCTTCCGGTAAGGGCTGGCGACACCGTTACCATCGGCGCCCCCAAAACAGGCATTCGCTCTTACCTCGCCGTGGCAGGTGGGTTCCAGATCGAAACCGGACTGGGCGGTAGCTGCGCCAACTTTGTGCGCGAAGGGATCGGTGGCGTAAGAGGCGATGGTCGCCCACTGAAAGAAGGCGACCGCCTGCCCTGCCTGGTCGGACAGCCGTCCATTAAGAGCCGAAAAGTACCCGAAGCCTGGCAACCGGACTACAAAGAAGAACTCAACCTGGCTGTGATTCCCTGCGCCCAGATAGACCGTTTCCCGGCGCGGGTGCTGCATACTTTTTTCACCAACACCTACACACTGTCTCCGCAAACCGACCGAATGGGCGCCCGCATCAAAGGCCCGGAGCTGGAAGTACGCGGTACATCGCTGATTTCGGAAGGCACCAGCCTGGGCGCCATTCAGGTGCCCGCCGATGGCCAACCGATCATCCTGCTTAACGACCGGCAGACCATCGGCGGCTACCCGAAACTCGGTGCAGTCACGCCAAGAAGCCTGGATGCTCTGGCCCAGCGCCCCCCCGGAACCAAGCTCCGGTTTCGGGCAACCACCCTGCATGAGGCTCAGCTGGAAGAGCAGCGATTTTTACGGTTTTTCCATGGGCTCAGTCTTTGAACTGAGCCTTGTCCAAGCCGTGCTTTTTCATCTTGTCGTACAGCGTTTTTCGGGCAATGCCGAGCGCGACCATGGTGTCTTTAATACTGCCCTGACACGCATTGAGCGCACTCACAATCGCCGCCCGCTCGAACCCATCCATCATTTCGGACAGCGTTTGCCGACCCGCTAAATGCCGGGTGTCAGCACTGTCACTATCCTCTAACGCAGCAGGCCCTAACAGCACGTAACGCTCCGCCAGATTTCGAAGCTCTCGAACGTTGCCGGGCCAGGAATGTTGCATCAGCCGGGCAGCTTGCCGGGCATCCAACGGCACACTTTCACGGTCGTAACGGGCGGCCGCAATCAGCGCGAAGTGATGGAACAGTGTGGGGATGTCGTCTTTACGCTCCCGAAGCGGTGGAATATCCACTTTTACCACGTTCAGGCGGTAATACAGGTCCGGCCGGAACTCACCGTCATCGCTCAGCTTTTTCAGATCGGCCTTGGTGGCGGCAATGATGCGTACATCCACATCCAGCACCTGGTTACTCCCCAAACGCTCCACCTTCTGCTCTTCCAGCACGCGCAGCAGCTTGACCTGCAGCGGCATGGGCATGCTTTCCACTTCATCCAGAAACAGCGTGCCTTGGTGCGCGTACTCCACCTTGCCGATACGGCGCTTATCCGCTCCGGTAAAAGCCCCCACCTCATGACCAAACAATTCACTCTCGATCAGGTTTTCGGGCACCGCACCGCAATTGATCGCAACAAAGTTGTGGGCGCTGCGGGGGCTACTCTCGTGAATGTAGCGCGCCAGTGCATCTTTCCCCGAGCCAGTCTCACCGTGCAGCAAAATGTTCGCGGAAATATCAAGAATCGGCTCAACCGTTGCCATCACCCGCTGCATGGTTGGGGAGTCACCCAAAATTCTGGGCCCTGGCTTGGCCAGTTGCCGCAACTGCGCCTTCAAGCGGCGGTTTTCCAGCGCCAGATGGCGTTTTTCCAGCGCGTGCTTGAGAAGCTCGATCAGTTCCTCGTGATCAAACGGTTTCTCGATGAAATCATAGGCACCCTGCTGCATGGCCGACACCGCCGTACTGATATCGCCCTGCCCCGTCAGCAGGATAACGGGGATGTCCTCATCGATGGTTCGCACCGCCTGTAACAACTCCAGACCGTTCATGCCCGGCATGTTGTAGTCACTCAACACGATGCCTTGGTATTCCGGCCCCACGCTTTTGAGCGCTGACTCACCATCCGAAAAACAAGCCACCGGCAGATCTTCCAGCGCCAGCGTCTGCTCCATCACCATCCGAATATCGGGATCATCATCCACAAAGATCACTACCGGTGCGGTCATTCTTCTGCCCTACGCTGTTTCAGTTTCAGAACAAACTCGGCACCCGGGCCGTCTGGCCGGTTATGGCCAGACAAGCTGCCACCGAGAGACTCTACAATCTGCTTGGAAATCGATAACCCTAAACCCAAACCTTGCTTGACTGAGCGGGTGGTGAAGAACGGCTCGAACACCTGTTCCGTGTTGCGGGGCAAGCCGTGGCCGTTGTCCCGTACCACGCACAGCCAGTAGTCGCCCTCTTCTGCGATCTCCACCTGAATTTCTGGCTCGGCCTGCTCTTCAACGGCCTGAACGGCGTTGGCCATCAGGTTCACCATCACCTGCTCAACCCGTATCAGATCACCATGGCACATGGTGGGGGCATCCGGCCGCAACCAGCGAATATTAATGCCGTCACTGCTGCTCTGTGCGGTGATGATTTTCAAGGCGGCGTCTACCGATAGCCGCAGGTCCACTAACGAGGGCGGCCCCTCGGATTTACGCGCAAACACTTTGAATTGGCTAATCAACTCCGCCATTTTGTCGCACAGGGTCACGATTTCCTGCAGGTTGGCATCAACCATGTCACCCGCGCCGCGCTCCAGGAACTTTCGACTGTTGCGGGCATAGGCCTGAATCGCCGTTAGCGGCTGATTGATCTCATGGTTCAGGCCCGCCGACATTTGCCCAAGCACCGCCAGCTTGGCGGCCTGAATCAGCTCCTGTTGGGTTTCCCGCAGCTCGGTTTGCGCCCGCTCCCGTTCCTGAATCTCCGCCAGCAATTGATCGTTCGAACGCTTTAGATCCACGGTGCGTTGGGCCACCCTGCGCTCCAACTGCTCGCCCCGGGCCGCCAGCTCCCGCTCTCGCCTATGCCGTTCACGCAAATACAACCAGGTCAGAAAACCGGCCAGGAAAATCGCGCCACCGCCCACCAGGAACCCGACGCGGGTCCAGAACACTGAACGGGTGTCGGCAATCACCACCAGCCGCCAATCCAGCCGGGGCAATCCGGCGTCTAACGCCAGATAGCTTTGCTCCGAATGCCCTTCGTTTATCCGAATACGGGTGGCATGTTCCGACAACACCCACGGGCCATCCTGCACCGTGAAGTCGATCGGCTTCAGCTCGCGCTGCGGATAGCGCTGACGCACCTTGGGGTTTGTGGCAGCATCGCCTGTCGGTGAAAAATCCCGGTACAACCACTTCCGGTTACTGGCCAGAAAGCTGATACCGTCGCCATCCAACACCACCATTTCGGCTTGGTGTTTAATGTCCGGGCGTTGCCAGTGGGATTCCAGCTCATGCACCAACACCTTGACGGCAACCACACCTAACACCTCACCCCGTTGACTCCGCACCGGGTGGGAAAAGTACAGGCCGCGCTCCAGCGACATAGTCCCCAACGCAAAGTACACCACCGACCCGCCGGTGTTCAGAGCATCGTAAAAGTAAGGCCGGTAAGAATAGTTGCTCCCCACAAAGCTGTCGGGCTGGCCAAAGTTGTTGGCGGCAATCGCAAGACCGGTCAAATCCATCAGGTAGATGTCGGAACCGCCCACGATTGTCGCCATGCGCTGCATTTGCTCATTGGCTTTGAGCAAGGTGACAGGATCATCAGGGCGCTTGAGGGCTTCTGCCAATAAAGGATGTTCCGCAATCAACTCGGGAACGGGGATATAACGGTTCAGTTCGTTGGCAACCAACTGCCGGTAGCGGAAGGCTTCCTGAACACTGTCGCTCTCAAGCTGACGGTATCCAAACCAACCGCCGAGCACCCAAGACAACAACAGGGTGGCAGTCAGAACGACAACAACACTGATCCGATAAAGCATGGGGTCGGGTTCCGGAAAAGCCTCTAGACTAACGTCCGGAACCCGGCAGGACAACCGGCTGCCCTGCCCGTTGTCCTGCTCTGACTTAATCACGTCAGGCCGCGGCCAGTCCTGGCGCACGCTTGCGCTGAATCAGGTAGGCAATCACTGCCAACCCGATACCCGCCAAGTCGGTCCACATACCGCCTTCGATGGTCAGCAAAGCGGCCGCAATCAGCAGCAAGCGCACCAAAACCGGGGCCGCAGATTTGGCGAACCAGCCCAGCACACCGGCCGACAACAGGTACACACCAAAGACCGCTGTAATCAATGCCCGGGCGATCTCTACCCACTCAGCTTCCATCAACAGCGCACCGTTGTAGAAGAACATGAACGGCACGATGAACGCGGCGATACCGATACGGAACGATGCCACCGAAGTAGACATGGCATTGGCACCGGAAATACCCGCAGCCGCGTAGGAAGCCAAGGCAACCGGCGGTGTAATGGCTGATACCACAGCAAAGTAGAACACGAAGAAGTGTGCCGTCAGCGGCTCAATACCCAGCTGCACCAAGCCCGGAGCCACCACAGAAGCTGCTACCGCATAAGCGGCGGTGGTTGGCATGCCCATGCCCAGCAAGATGGAGATGAACATTGCAAACACCAGCGCCAGCAAATTGCTGTGAGCCGCCACATCCAGCAGCAACACCGAGAAGCGCGCACCCACACCGGTCAGTGAGATAACACCCACAATAATACCGGCGGCCGCACACACCACGATGATCTGGATAGACATGTAAGCCGCGATTTCAAAGGCCCGCAAAATCGAACGGATGCCCATTTTATTAGGTGAAATCCAGCTCACAACCGCGGCCGAAACCGTCGCCAAAGTACCGGCACGAATCACCGAATAACCCTGGAACAACGCCACAATCAAAATGATGATCGGTGCGAACAAGTAAACCTGACGCGCCAGAACCTTCAGGTTCGGCAACTCGTCGCTGCGCATCCCGCGCATGCCCAGCTTCTTGGCTTCAAAATCCACCATGAAGAACACAGAGGCGAAATACAGAATCGCAGGAATAATCGCCGCAATGGCAATGTCGGTGTAAGGAATACCGGTAATTTCCGCCATGATAAAGGCGCCGGCCCCCATAATCGGCGGCATGATCTGCCCACCGGTAGACGCAGCCGCTTCAACCGCTCCCGCAGATTCTTTGCTGTAACCGACCCGCTTCATCAACGGAATAGTCAACGAACCGGTTGATACAACGTTACCGGCACTGGTGCCGTTGATCATACCCATCAGGCCAGAGGCAAAAATCGCCACCTTGGCAGGGCCACCACGGGAACGGCCCGCCGCGGCAAAGGCAAAGTTCACAAAGTAGTCACCCACTTTGGAAGCCTGCAGAAACGCGGCGAAAATGATGAACAGGATAATGTAGGTAGACGACACCGCAGTGGTCGGCCCCAAGATACCGGCATCGGTGTACACCTGACTGAAGAAACGCTGAACCGACAACCCCGGGTAACCCAGGAACCCCGGCAGATAAGGGCCCACAAACACGTAGGCAAGAAACACCAGCCCGATCACGACCAGCGCCATGCCCGCCACTCGACGAGTCAGCTCCATGATCAAAGCAGTACCGGCAACGGCCGCGAAAGAAATACCCACCGGCGCAAAAGCGGTGCCCGTGGTCATGCGCATCGAGGTGTTGAACACCACCAGCAAGTAAGCCGCAACGGCAATCGAGCACACCACCAGCACCAGGTCGGGCACACTGAAACGTGCACGATCACGCTGATGGAACCAGCTCATCACAATACCGATGCCAGTGGCGGCCAACAAAGGCCAGCCAAAGTGCCAGGTTTCCAGTTCGGCAGGCACCCGGAACGCGCCAGCCTTCAACTGCAAATCGAAAGAATAGGTTTGGTACAGCGCGTAAAAAGCGGGAATCAAAGCAACCGCGCTGATCCAGGATGTCCATTTATGCCGTGCAGCGCCTTCTTCGGAGGAAACAAAACGGGCACCGGCAAACAAAATAAAACCCAACACCAAGGCGCCGGCAACGTGCACAATCCGGAACGACCAGGTTTCCATGGGCGCCACGTTCAACGTGTACAAATGGAACACGGAATAGGCAATGGCCAGCATGATCACGAACTTGAGCAACAGCCCGGTAAACAAGCGGCGGTTAGCCTCTACAGGCTCTTCGTCAACATCGTGCGCGAGCAAGTGATCGTCGTTAATCGTCAGGTTCTCGGCCAATGGCTTCTCACCATCAGCGGGAAAATGTTCTTTGGTCATGATTGGTCCTGCCTATGAACAAGGCGTGTTTTCAGAAACAACCAAGCCCCGGAAGCGGCACAGCGCTCCGGGGCTCAAGCCGCATTACTTGATGGCGTCGGCTTCGATGGTGTAACCGTTTTCGTTAAACCAACGGGCAGCGCCCGGGTGCCATGGCAGCACCGTGTTCTTGCTGTAGTTTTCCGGAACGGAGAAACGCGCCGCTTTGTGGATCGACACCATCTTCTCGTTGTTCTCCATGGTCAGCTTGGTGATTTCATAGACAAAGCTTTCCGGCATATCGCAGTTCACCATGGCGAAGTTCCACATAGAAACCACACGCGAAGGCTCGTCCAGAGACTGGTAAGTACTGGCCGGAATCACAAACTCGGACACCGGGAACTGATCAACGATTTTCTTGGCTTCTTCATCGTTCATACCAATGATGTTTACATCGGTCTGAACTTCCAGCTGGCTAACCGCCGGAATCGGAATACCCGCCGCAAACGCAACCACATCAATCAGGCCATCCTGCAACTGGCCACCCAGATCCGACCAGCTCCCGTTACGGCGCTTAAAGTTAACCCCCAGGGCTTCCATCATGCGCGGGAAGTAAGTGTCAGACGTAGATCCTGCCGGGCCGAAACCGATGGTCGCACCGTCAGGAATGTCAGAAATAGATTTGATACCGGTGCTGCTCAGCGCCGTAATAGAGAACGGTGTCTCGTACATCGGGAACATGGCGCAGACATTGTCCATCTTCATGCCCGGGGCCAGAGGGCTTTCGCCGTCGCGGGATTCACGGGCGGGGCCCATGGTGGTCAAACCGAACTTCAGGTCGCCGGTGTGCACCAGCGCCATGTTCTGAACCGGGCCGCCAGTGATTTCAGCACCACCAGATACACCCAGGTTTTCAGCAACAAAGTTTGCCCAGCCAGAACCGTAGGCGAAGTAGGTGCCACCCTGGCTGGCCGTACCGACGGTAAAGCTGTCCGGCCATCCGGCGCGGTCTTGTGCAACAGCCGGTGTTGCAGCAAATACAGATGAGGCGAACGCTGCCGCCACGATGGTCTGAAGTTTCATAAAAAGGCTCCCGATGCGTTTTGTTTGTTCGGTGCAGGTAAGGCCGACCTCGACCTCCTGAAACAACTATCAGCAAACCTCGGGCCACAAAACAAAAACCGATATAAAACAATAAATTAAATAAACCGCACGACAACCAAACCCCGAAAATGGGTAGAAACCCACACACGCCCAAAGAAATTTGGGTCGAAACCCGCCAACGGCACTGCCATCGCGCTTTTCGACCACATTCATTCGCCTTCTAAACAATTAAAAGCCCCAAAAATCACCTTCCAGCCCACAGCCAGCGCCAAACAAGGCTAAAACCGTACTACTTCGACGGTTTGATATTTAGTCTTCAAACCATTACGCTTGTCAAAATTGAACGCTCATTCAAAAAATTGAACATATATTCAGAGCGAGGGGAGCCGGGACACCATGGCAAGAATCGGAGTAGAAACAATTCGGCGTCAGCAACTCATCGATGCAACGCTTCAGGTCATTGAAGAGTATGGTTTCCAAGGCGCAACCATCGGGAAAATCGCTGCGGTTTCCGGTTTGTCTGTGGGCATTGTCAGTCATTATTTCGGGGGCAAGCAGGGTCTGCTCGAAGCCACCATGCGGCATTTGCTGTCTTCGCTTCAGCAAGATGTATCCAAACTGATGGCAGACCGGCCCAACACCCCGCGGGAACGGCTGATGGCCATTGTCGATGCCAATTTCTCCGGCGTTCAGACCCACGCTCAGTCATCAAAAACCTGGCTGGCGTTCTGGACCCAAGCCATGCACAGCCCGGATCTGATGCGATTGCAACGCGTGAACGAGCGCCGCCTGCTGTCCAACCTGATGTTCTATTTGCGCGATCTGATGCCAGAGCCGCAAGTGCGCAGCACCGCTCAGACCATTGCGGCCTTGATCGACGGCTTCTGGCTTCGAGCGGCCATGAGTGAAGGCCGTATTGAACCCTCACAAGCCGTCACCCTGTGCAAAACCTATATAGACCAAGCCATTCAAGCAAATAACGGAGCTTCCTGATGACGCTGCCCATTTATCAATCGTTTATTAACGGCCAACCCATGGCCAATCAAAGCGGTGAACGGTTTGATGTCGTGAACCCGGCAACCGGCCAGGTGATCTATCAGGTTGAACAAGCCGACGAATCCGTGATGAAAGCCGCCGTTGAGAGCGCCCGGGAAGGTTTTAACGCTTGGTCCGCGATGAGCGGTCTGGAGCGCGGGCGCATTCTCAACCGCGCTGCCAACATCCTGCGCGAACGCAATGACGCGCTGGCGAAAATCGAAGTGTTGGATACCGGCAAACCCTGGCAGGAAGCCAGCGTAGTAGACGTAGTAACCGGTGCCGATTCGGTGGAGTACTTCGCCGGCCAAGCCTCCAGCATCACCGGCGAAAGCCAGCACCTAGGGCCAGACTTTTTCTACACCCGCCGCGAGCCACTGGGCATCTGTGCAGGCATCGGTGCCTGGAACTACCCGCTGCAGATCGCCTGCTGGAAATCCGCGCCGGCGCTGGCCTGCGGCAACAGCATGATCTTCAAGCCGTCAGAAGAAACCCCACTGGGCGCAATCAAGCTGGCCGAGATCTACATCGAAGCCGGCGTACCGGCTGGCGTGTTTAACGTGGCTCAAGGCGACCACCGAGTGGGACAAATGCTGACCGCCGAGCCCGCCATCGCAAAAGTGTCCTTTACTGGCGAAGCAAAAACCGGTCGCACCGTGATGGCCGATTCCGCCTCGTCACTGAAATCCGTCACCATGGAACTGGGCGGCAAATCCCCGTTGGTGGTTTTCGAAGACACTAACCTGGAACAGGCCGTGTCTGCCGCCATGCTCGGCAACTTCTACACTCAGGGCGAAGTGTGCACCAACGGCACCCGGGTGTTCGTACAGCGTTCGATTTACAACGCCTTCCTCGATGAACTGGTAAAGCGCACCGAGAACAACATCATCGCCGGTGATCCAGAACATCCAGACACCAACTTCGGTGCCCTGATCAGCGCCAAGCATCGCGACTTGGTGATGAAGTACATCGACAGCGGCAAAGCGCAAGGGGCGCGATTGCTCACCGGTGGCACAGCACTGCAACCCGCCGGCTGCGAAGGCGGGTATTTCGTGGCCCCCACCGTGTTTGCCGACTGCACCGACGACATGACCATTGTGCGGGAAGAAATCTTTGGCCCGGTGATGTCGGTACTGCCGTTCGATACCGAAGAAGAGGTGATCAAGCGTGCCAACGACACCGACTACGGTTTGGCCGCAGCGGTCTTCACCACCGACACCACCCGCGCCCACCGCGTGATTCATCAGCTGGAGGCCGGCATCTGCTGGATCAACAGCTTTGGTGCCTCACCCGCCGAAATGCCGGTGGGTGGCTACAAGCTTTCAGGTCTGGGCCGCGAGAACGGTCGCGAAACCCTCGCGCATTACACCCAGACCAAATCCGTATACGTCGGCATGGCCCCGCTTGAGGCCCCGTTCTGACATCGCCATTCCCACGAGTATCGCTGCGGGCGACTAGCCCGCATCCGTATGAAGGAGACAGCTTTGAAGTTTGATAACGAATTTGACTACGTGGTTGTAGGCACCGGTTCCGCCGGCTGCGTGCTGGCCAACCGGTTGAGCGAAAGCGGTGAGCACCAGGTATTGGTGCTGGAAGCGGGCCGCCGCGACGACACTTGGAAGATCCACATGCCTGCGGCGCTCATGTACAACCTCATGGACGACAAGTACAACTGGTACTACCACACCGAGCCGCAGAAATACCTCAACAACCGCAAACTGTACTGGCCTCGCGGTAAAGTCTGGGGCGGCGGTTCCACCCTGAACGCCATGGTGTACATCCGCGGCCACGCGTACGACTACGACCGCTGGCACGACGAAGGTGCAAAAGGCTGGCGCTACCAGGACGTACTGCCCTACTTCCGCAAAGCCGAAAGCCGGGAAAAAGGTGCCGACGACTACCGCGGCGGCAACGGCCCGTTGAACGTGCATACCGGCGACGAGCCCAACCCGCTGTTCGGGGCGTTTTTGGAAGCCACCAAACAAGCCGGCTACCCCTATACTGAAGACATGAACGGCTACCAGCAGGAAGGCTTCGGCGAAATGGACATGACCATTCGCAAAGGCAAGCGCTGGAGCGCAGCCCAGGCCTACTTGCGACCCGCGCTGAACCGTCCGAATTTGACGGCCGAAACCGGTGCCATGACCACCCGCATCCTGTTTGAAGGCGAAAAAGCCGTGGGCGTGGAATACATTCAAAATGGCAAAACCCTTCGCGTAGCCGCCCGCAAAGAAGTCATTGTCAGCGGCGGAGCCATCAACTCACCGCAGCTGCTGATGCTTTCAGGCATCGGAGCGGCAGACGAACTGAAAGAGCACAACATACCGGTTGTGGCCGATCGCCCGGGCGTTGGCAAAAATCTTCAGGATCACCTGGAAATCTACGTGCAGCACAAATCCACCCAACCGGTCACGCTGTACAAGTACACCACCCAGCCGGGCAAAACCATCGCTGGCGTGAAGTGGTTCCTGAACCACGATTGGGGCGCTTGCCGCACAGCACATCTGGAAGCCGGTGGTTTTATTCGCTCAGAAGCGGGCGTACAGCACCCGGACATTCAGTACCACTTCTTGCCGTCTCAGGTGATCGACCACGGCCGAAAAGACGCGGAATGCCACGGCTATCAAGCCCACGTTGGCCCCATGCGCCCGACCAGTCGCGGCTTCCTGAAGCTGAGATCCGCCAACCCGACCGATCACCCGATCATCGATCCAAAGTTGCTCAGCACCGAGCGGGACCGCTGGGAAATGCGGCAGAGCATCAAGCTGACCCGTGAGATTTTCGCCCAGAGCGCCTTCGATCCGTTCCGTGGCGAAGAACTCCGGCCCGGTGCCAGCGCCACGACAGACGAAGACATCGATGCCTTTGTCCGGGAATACGCAGACAGTGCGTACCACCCGTCCTGCACCTGCAAAATGGGCGCGGCCGACGACCCCATGGCGGTTGTTGACGAAGAAGCCCGGGTATACGGCGTGAGTAACCTGCGCGTGGTGGATGCCTCCATCATGCCGAGCGTGGTCAGCGGCAACCTGAATGCGCCCACCATCATGCTGGCCGAGAAATGCGCCGACCACATTCTCGGTCGCGAACTACTGCCACCCTCGTCAGCCCCCGTGTGGGAGCACCCGGACTGGAAAAACGCACAACGATAACGACGTGACAAGAAACCAAGAAAGGAGAACGACTATGAAGAAGATTATGTTGGCCTGTGCTGGCCTCGCTATGAGTGGAGCTGCTGCGGCAGCTCCGAACGCCGAATGCAAAGCCGTTCGTTTCGCCGACGTTGGCTGGACAGACATCACCGCCACCACCGCACTCGCCTCCGAAGTGCTGGAAGGCATGGGTTACGAGCCCAGCGCAAAAGTTCTGTCTGTGCCGGTGACCTACCGCTCTCTGAAGAACAAAGACATCGACGTATTCCTGGGCAACTGGATGCCTACTATGGAAGGCGATGTGCGCCCGTATCTGGAAAGCGGCGACGTTGAAAACGTCATCACCAACCTGGAAGGCGCGAAGTACACCCTGGCCGTACCGCAGTTTGTGTACGACGCAGGTGTAACCAGCTTTGCTGACATTGCCAAGCACGCGGACGAGTTCAACGAACGCATCTACGGCATCGAGCCCGGCAACGACGGCAACCGTCTGATTCAGGAAATGGTGGATCAGGATGCCTTCGGGCTGGGCGATTTCCGTGTGGTTGAATCCAGCGAAGCCGGCATGCTGTCGCAAGTCAGCCGCTCGGTTCGCCGCAATCAGTGGGTCGTTTTCCTCGCGTGGGAGCCGCACCCGATGAACGCCAACCACGATCTGGCGTATCTCGACGGCGGTGACGACTTCTTCGGGCCGAACTACGGTGGCGCGACGGTTCGCACAAACGTTCGTAAAAACTACCTGAACGAATGCCCGAACGTCGGCACTCTGCTCAACAACCTGAAGTTCTCGCTGAACATGGAGAACGAAGTAATGGGCGCCATCCTGAACGACGGCGAAGACCCGCGTGATGCCGCCAACGCCTGGTTGTCCAACAACCCGGACGTACTGACCAGCTGGCTGGACGGCGTCACCACCCTGAACGGTGAAGACGCACTGCCTGCGGTAAAAGCCTACCTCAAGCAGTAAAGCTCCCGGGGTGTTAAACCAACACCACCGCGGCTTATACAAGCACGCCCCGGGCTGATGCCCGGGGCGCTTGATCCGAAGTACCGACACCTTTCACTTTCCGTGCGAGCAATGCCCGCACCCAAAAAGACAGAAAACCATGAACTGGATAACTGAGCATCAACTGCCTTTCGGCGACTTCATGGAAGACGTTGTTGATTTTCTAGTCATCAATTTCAGCGGCTTTTTCGACGCTGTATCCGAAGGCTTACAAAGCATGATTCACGGGCTGACCGACGCCCTTCTGTGGATACCGCCCGCCGCCCTCGTATTGCTATTTACTGTGGCCGCCCACCTGCGCCATCGCCGCTGGGGCCTCACGCTTTTTACCGCCGCCAGCTTCCTGCTGATCTGGAACATCGGCTACTGGGAAGACACCATGGCCACCTTGTCATTGGTGCTCTATGCCACCCTGCTGTGCATCGTAATCGGCATTCCACTGGGCATTTATGCCGCACACAGCCAATGGCTGTACAAATTCCTGCAACCCGTACTGGATCTGATGCAAACCATTCCACCGTTTGTGTACCTGATCCCTACCCTCACTCTGTTTGGTCTGGGCGTGGTGCCCGGCGTGATCTCCACCGTTATCTTCGCCATTGCGGCTCCGGTCAGGCTGACCTACCTGGGCATTTCCCAGGTGCCGACGGAACTGCTTGAAGCCGGTAAAGCCTTTGGCTGCACCAAACGACAGCTGCTGTTCAAAGTGGAACTGCCCGCCGCCATGAGTTCCATCGGCGCCGGTGTTACCCAGTGCATCATGCTGTCGTTGTCGATGGTAGTAATCGCCGCGCTGGTCGGCGCTGATGGCTTGGGCGTTCCGGTAGTCCGAGCGCTGAACACTGTGGATATCGGTAAAGGTTTCGAAGCAGGCCTGGCCATTGTACTGCTGGCCATCTGGATGGACCGTTTCTTCCGCCAACGCAATGCTGGAGAGCCCTCACAATGATCGAATTCGAAAACGTTAACGTTGTCTTCGGCAAGCAGCCCAAGCAAGCGCTACCGCTGATTGAACAGGGCCTCGACCGTGCTGAAATCCGCGAGAAAACCGGCTTGGTGGTGGGCGTACAGAACGCCAACCTGAGCGTGAAGAAGGGCGAAATCTGCGTATTGATGGGGCTTTCCGGCTCCGGAAAATCCAGCCTGTTGCGCTGCATCAATGGCTTGAACGAAGTCACCAGCGGCGCCATCCGTATTGAACACGACGGCGAGATGGTAGATTTCACCCAGGCCAGCGAAAAAGTGCAGCGCGACATCCGCACCCGCCGCATTTCCATGGTGTTCCAGAGCTTTGCACTGATGCCGTGGCTGAGCGTTGAAGACAACGTGGCCTTGGGCCTGGAGCTGCAAGGCATGAGCAAAGCCAAACGCCGGAAGAAAGTGGCGCGTCAACTGGAGTTGGTTGGTCTTACAGCCTGGGCCAAGTGTCGCCCGGATGAATTGTCTGGCGGCATGCGCCAGCGCGTAGGTTTGGCCCGGGCTTTGGCCACAGAATCCGAAATCCTGCTGATGGACGAGCCCTTCTCTGCACTCGACCCACTGATTCGCCATCAGCTGCAGGATGAGCTGTTGAGCCTGCAGGAAGAACTGCAGAAAACCATCGTGTTCGTGAGCCACGATTTGGACGAAGCCCTGAAACTGGGCTCTCACATCGCCATCATGAAAGATGGCCAGATTGTGCAGCACGGCAAGCCGGAATCCATCGTGCTGCACCCTGAAAACGATTACGTGAAGAGCTTTGTGGCCAGCACCAACCCGCTCAATGTTTTGGCGGCCCGTTCACTGGCCTTGCCCATCGGGGAAATTCAGGAAGACGCCCAAGGCAATCGTTGCCTGAACAAGCGCTATGACATCTGGCTGCACACACCGGAATTGGCGGAAAAAGCGGTTGTTACCAGCAACGGCCAAACCTTCCAGACCCAATCCTGGCAAGAGGGACAAGCCATCGAGAGTTTGGCCAAGCAGCCAACCCGCATCGCACCAAACACACCGCTACGCGATGCTGTCGAAATTCGCTACTTCACCGGCCACAGCCTGTTGGTTGAAGAAGGCGGACAAATCACCGGCGCCATCGGCGACCGGGAGCTTTACCACGCCATGCTGGGTAAGCATCTGGACGACTAGTCGTTAGTCTGTCTGCGCTTGGCCCGGAACTTTCGCCGGTGCCAAGCGCCCAGACTTCCGCTTCTCTTTGAATCACCAACGCCCCTGCAGAGTCGCCACAATTTTTCTACCGCCCGCATGATTCCGGTGTTCACACAGATAGATACCCTGCCAAATACCCAGCGCCAGCTGACCGTGGGTGATGGGTATGGTCAGTGACGGCCCGATGATCACGTTTTTGATATGAGAGGTGGTGTCGTCCGGGCCTTCCAGCGTGTGTTCGTAATAATCCGCGTCTTCCGGCACCATTACATTAAAGTGGCGTTCCAGATCACCGCGCACGTCGGGGTCGGCGTTTTCGTTGATCGCCAACGACGCGGAGGTATGCTGAATAAAGAGATTCAACAAACCCACTTCGCAGTTGGTCAGTTCCGGAGCCCGGGCCAGGATGTCGTCGGTCACCAGATTGAAGCCGCGGGGGTACGGCGGCAATTCAATGGTGTTTTGATGCCAGATCATAGTCGCTCCACCGTTTATTTTTGCAGATCATCCCAAGGGTGAACCGGTACCGCCACGTCTTCCGGCACCTCGCTTTCGTAGGAGCTGCGGAAGTGATCCATGGCTTTCTCGGCTTCACCCAGCTCGTCAAAACGGGCAATGTGGTAGATCGCCTCGCCTTCGTTCACCAGCGGCAAATTGTTCACACAGATCACAATGCCCGAGCAGGGTGATGTAATCGCCACTTCTGTTTCACCAAACGGGTCTGCCACCATGGCCAGTTTTTGCCCTTTGCGTACACGCTGACCTAAACGAGCCACTTGCCGCATGATGCCGTCGATATCGGCCCTCACCCACTGCGAGTTTGCGGCGGTTTCCGAGCGTTTTTTCGGCGCTTTCGGGCCTTTCTTGGCGGGTACCATTTCCAGCTCGCGCATCACCCGGATGATGCCTTTCACGCCGCTGGCAATCACCACATCATCAAACCGCAAGGCTTCACCGCCTTCGAAGGTAACGACGGGTATGTCGAGGGAATCTGCGTAGGCACGGAGGCTGCCGTCCCGCAGCCCGGCATTAATTATGATAGGTGCACCAAACGCTTCGGCCATGCGGGTTGTTTCCGGGTTTTTCAGTTCGGCCCGGATCTGCGGCAGGTTGAAGCGGTGAACGGCCCCCGTGTGCAAGTCGATGATGTGGGTCACCTTCTCCATGATCAGGGTGCGCAACAAATAGGCAATGCGCCCCCCTAATGAACCCGTTTCCGAGCCGGGGAAACACCGGTTCAAATCACGGCGATCGGGCAGGTAACGGGTGCGCTGAACAAAACCGAATATGTTCACTATGGGCACCGCCACCAGGGTGCCCCGAAGGTGACGTAGCGCCGAGTTTCTCAATACCCGGCGAATAATTTCAACACCGTTGATTTCATCACCGTGAATCGCACCACACACCATCAAAACCGGTCCGTCACGCCGGCCGTGTACCACTTCCACCGGAATGTGCAGCGGGGTGTGGGTGTAGAGTTTTGCCACCGGCACTTCCACAGTCTCGCGGGTGCCGGCCTTTATCTGAACGCCGGCAATCTCAAACGGTGCTCTTGCCATAAACGATTAGCCTCTGCCCTTGGTTTTGGTTTTCCAGGGCTTATAGTTTTTCTCAGTCCAGTTAATGATCATGCCCGCCACATTTTTACCGGTGGCATTTTCGATGCCTTCCAGCCCGGGCGACGAGTTCACTTCCATCACCAACGGCCCGCGGCTGGAGCGCAGCAGATCCACACCGGCCACGTTCAGGCCCATGGCTTTTGCCGCAGTAACGGCTGTGCGCCGCTCTTCCGGGGTAATGCGCACCAACGAGGCCGTACCACCACGGTGCAGGTTTGAACGGAACTCGCCCTCGGCACCTTGGCGTTTCATGGCCGCAATCACCTTGTCGCCAATCACGAAACAGCGGATATCGGCACCACCGGCTTCCTTGATGAATTCCTGCACCAGTATGTCAGCCTTCAGCCCCATAAAGGCCTCGATCACACTCTCGGCCGCTTTTCGGGTTTCCGCCAGCACCACACCGATACCTTGGGTACCTTGCAGCAGTTTGATCACCACCGGTGCGCCGCCCACCATTTTCAGCAGTTCCGGCACGTTATCCGGTTTGTTGGCGAAACCGGTCACCGGCATGCCCACGCCTTTACGGGCCAGCAATTGCAACGAGCGCAATTTATCCCGGGACCGGGTTATCGCCACCGATTCGTTCAGTGGGAATACACCCATCATTTCGAACTGCCGCAGCACGGCGGTGCCGTAAAAGGTAACCGAGGCACCGATTCGAGGAATCACCACGTCGAAATCCTCTAATACTTCCTCGTGATAATGAATCTTCGGATCTGCCGAGGTGATGTTCATCGAGCAATGCAAGCAATCGATCACTTTCACTTCATGCCCGCGATTGATGCCCTCTTCCATCAAACGCCGAGTGGAATACAGGTGACGATTGCGCGACATAATCGCAATTTTCATGATCAGGTCCTTGGTGCCGGTTCGCCGGCAAGATAAGAAGCTTCAGGGTACACAACGGCGCGGCCCGACATGGCGGTGCGCCCCAACAACATCCGGAATCGCATGGTATCCCGGTTGGTCAATGTCATTTCAATAGGCCAGCTTTCATCGCCCACGGCAACCGTGGTTTCAATCACCAGCCGCAGTTCTTTGTGGCCGCCGGAATCCGTCACGGTGCGCTCATCCAGCACTTTGGCATCGCACTCGACGACTTCCTTCATTTCGTTCTGGACCGGATGCACCCAGAATTTCACCCGGCGCTCTCCGTTTTCAGTATAGGGCTCTGTTCGGAAGGTGTGCAGGCAGGAGGTACGCGCGCCTGTATCCACCTTGGCTTTCATCCGGTCGATGCCCAGTTCCGGCAACCCTACCCATTCACGCCAACCCAGCCCGACTCTGTTTTCCGCGGCGGCAGGTGGCGTGTTCTTCATTGCTTCAGTCGTGCTTATCGACATCCGGGACACCCTTCTCTTTATGTTGCTCCGGTGCCAACAGCTGCACCCGGAATGGCTCAGAATGACTACCGGCATAAATGCTGGTATGAGGAAACGGTATTTCGATACCTTGGCCGTCGAGCATTTTCTTGACCGCAATCATCATGCAGCTTCGGCCTTCAAGAAACCGGTCTTTTGGCACCCAAAAGGAAAACTGTAGATCCACGGAGGATGCACCAAAACCGGTCACCTGCACGAACGCTTTCGGCTCTTCCAGACAGGCGGCATTTTCTTCCGCCAGCTCGAGCAGCAGTTCGCTGACTCGCTCCACATCTTCGGCGTAGGCAATGCCCAACGTCAGATCGATGCGCCGGATGGGAAACCGCGACCGGTTCACCACCCGCGTTTTAATCAGGGTTTCGTTCGGAATGCGCACATACAGGTTGTCGGGTGTACGCAGCTTCACGCTTAGCAAGTCGATGGCCACCACTTCTCCGGTGGTGCCATCCACTTCGATCACATCGCCAATCTCAAACGGACGCTCCATCACCAAAAACAAGCCACTGATAATATTCGATGCGGATGTTTGCGAGGCAAAGCCAATAGCGACGGTCAGGATGCCGGCAGCGCCCAGCACCACCTCCAACGAGAAACCCGCTTCACGGAGCGCCGCGACCGCAAACAGCATGAACACCAGATAGAAGCACAAGCGGCGAATCATCACCTGATGATGGCGGGAAACCCGATCCCCCACCAACCGGCCGACACTTCGGGCGAACAATGTGCCGAGCACAGCCCCCAGAAGCATCAGAAACGCCGCGGAAAACCACTGCCCCCATGCGATGCCGTTGCCGATTTCGGCGATTGTTTGCTGTATCGAATCAAACAAAGCACTACTCCTGTTTTGGCGGTCAGCCAAAGATATTGTCAACGGCACGCACTAATCGTCGGCCCCGAGCGAGTTTTTCCCGCGCCGGGGCTATGGCTTCACACTTGCCCGCTTCCGGGATCACCGCGTGATCAATGTGCAAACTGGCCGAACTCATATCGGTTTCGCACTTTACCGTAACACCCGAGGTCCAGAGTTGCCCCCGCTCGTTCCGGTAAATCGCCAGCAACGGTGTCGGTAAGCTGAATCGCTCAAGCAACAAGGGCTTCTCCCGCTCATTGATGATGGTTACCGGTGTTACCGCACGCCAAGGGCGTTTAGGCACAGCTTCCAGCGCCAGACGGCCATAGGTTGACGAGGCATAGCACAGCTCACCTTCGCGGGTGTTTCGACCGAGCCAGGTCATCGACGGCGGCGCCAGCGGAAACTCGGCCAGTTCGGTACGCGCTTCACCAACACAGACTTTCATCCACAGTGTAGTACCCACGTACAACACACAGCGGGCTCCCGCGGGAATGGTTAGGGGCTGAAACGGCCGAATAACCGTCGGCAAGTTGGCCACAGCGGGTACAAAGCAAAGCACCCCGTCATCGTGAGTGCGCACGAAGCGCTGAACCTTCACGTCGGCCGATGGCAGGGTATGGCCTGTCGATTCGTACCAGTTTTCAGGGTCTGTGCCTTGCTTTGAGGACTGCTCCCGGATCTGCCACTCCAGATCCAGCAGCGTGATCCACAACCGGGTATGACCGAGTTGATGCTGCTGCGTCTGGCCGGAAACCAGTTGATAGGAATGCGCCCAGGCACCGTCGCGCTGGCTTTCGGATTGCTCTGTCATACCGTGGAAAAAACTCCTTTTTCCTGGCGGGGATTATTGTTTAACTATAATCCAATCAGGCAAGGTCAGCGAATATATAAGTTAATGATTTCTCGCCTGTAATTACCCCTATTCCACAGCACGAGGTAAACCTGCTCATGGCTGAACTGGTCTGGTTCCGAAACGACCTCCGAATTGCCGACAACGCGGCGCTGACCGCCGCCTGCAAAAGCGGCCGTCCCGTGCGCGCGTGCTTTATCGTGACCCTGGACCAATGGCAGGAACACGACTGGTCGGCCGCTCGGGTTCAATTTGTGCTGGAACACGCCAACGCACTGTCGAAACAGCTGGCCAAACTCGGCATTGCTTTTACCTTTCTTCATGCCGAGACCTTTGAATCCAGTGTGGACGCATTGGAACAACACTGTCGCCGGCACAACATTAGCCATTTACACTTCAACGAAGAATACGGAGCCAACGAGCGCAAACGGGATAAGCAGGTTCGGGACAAGCTGACGGAGCTGGATGTATCGGTAAAAAAATACCGCGATCAAACCGTGGCGCCGGTCGGGCAGATTCTCACTCAGAAAGACGAGCCCTATTCCGTGTTCACTCCCTTTGCCCGCCGGTGGCGGGTGTGGATCGAAGAAACCCGCCCCACACTTTACCCGGTGCCTTCTGCGGTGGGGGCAGAAATCAAACCGGAACAAACCGATACCCGCCCCGCGCCATTCGAAAACGCTCCGGAGCCTTTGGTGGAAACCGGTGAAGACGCCGCCCACGATGCACTGGAGGAATTTCTCGCAGAGCGCGCCGCCAGCTACAAAGACACCCGGGACTTCCCCGCGCTGGACGGCACCAGCTTGTTGTCACCTTACTTGGCCAACGGTGTTTTATCGGGCCGCCAGTGCTTGATCGCCGCCCAGCAAACCGGCAGTTCCGGCGAGGGCATCGAAACCTGGATTAACGAAATCGCCTGGCGCGATTTCTACATCAATATCCTTTACCACTACCCAAGGCTCAGCATGCACAGAGCCTTCAAGCCGGAAACAGAAGCACTGAAGTGGAACGAGCCGGGCGAGCATTTTGAAGCGTGGAAAGAAGGCCGCACCGGCATTCCGATTGTGGATGCCGCCATGCGCCAGCTAAAAACCACCGGCTGGATGCACAATCGCCTACGGATGATCACGGCGATGTTTCTGTCCAAGAACCTGTTCATTGACTGGCGGCTGGGCGAAGCCTGGTTCATGCAGAATCTGGTGGACGGATTTCTGGCTTCAAACAACGGCGGCTGGCAATGGAATGCGTCCACAGGCACAGACTCGGCACCCTACTTTCGAGTGTTCAACCCGGTCACCCAGAGCGAACGTTTTGACCCGAAGGGCGAGTTTATTCGCAACTGGGTGCCAGAGCTGGCGAAGCTGGATAACAAGCGCATTCACGATCCGTCGAAAGGTGGGTTTATTCCCAAGGGCTATCCACGACCCATCGTGGACTTGAAAGAAAGCCGGAAGGAGGCGATTGCCCGGTTTCAGGCTTTGAAGGACTGAGTCGGGTTATCGGTCAGGGTTGGGGCGGCTCTCCAAAAACCGCTCCTTCGGCACGTCCATGTGACGCTTCTGCTCCGCCATCCATGGCTACGCACATTTTTGGAGAGCCGCCCCAACCCTGCCCTACTTTTAAGTTAGACCGAGCACACCGGGCAGTCTGGATCTTTTAATAGCTTCATTTCTCGCCATTGCATTTGCCATGCGTCCAGAATGAGCAATCGGCCTACAAGGGGACTGCCAATTTCCGCGATAAGTTTTATCGCTTCCATCGCTTGAGCTGAACCGATCATGCCCACCAAAGGCGCAATCACACCGGCTTCGGAACAGGTCAGATCTTCGTTGCCCTGTTCTTCGTACAGACAGTGGTAGCAAGGGCTTTCAGGGTTGCGGGGATCGTAGACAGATAACTGCCCTTCACCCCGTATAGCCGCGCCGGAAACCAATGGAACCCCGGCAGCAACGGATGCACGGTTAAGGGCGAAGCGGGTGTTGAAGTTGTCGGTGCAGTCCAGCACCAAAGTTGCATCCGCCACCAACTGCGCAAGGTCATCACCATCCACGCGGCGATTAACCGCATTCACCGTGATTTCAGGGTTAATCGCGCGAACACGTTCTGCAAGACGCTCTGCTTTGGAGTCACCAAGCCAGCTTTGCTGGAAACCGATTTGGCGCTGCAGGTTCGCCAATTCGATCTGATCGTCATCCACCAGTGTTAACTGCCCGACTCCCGCCGATCCCAGATACAGCGCCACCGGGCAACCCAGGCCGCCGGAGCCCAGAATCATCACCCGGGCTTCTTTCAGCTTTTGCTGACCGGCTATATCGAATTGGGGGATCAGAATTTGGCGGCTGTAGCGGAGCAGTTCGTCATCGCTGAGCATAGAAGGTCTCGCAGTTAATCGCTGGCTGGCTTGCGAGCCAGGGTCATTCGGTCGTTACCGCCGTAATCTTTGCGGGTTTCTATGTTGCGCCATCCGGCACAAGCAAACAACTCTCTCACCGCGTCGCCTTGATCGTAGCCGTGTTCCAACATCATCCAGCCGCCTGCATTTAACCAATCCAAGCCTTGGGTGACCAGCAAACGAATGTCATCAAGGCCGTCGTCGCCTGCAACTAAAGCCGATGAGGGTTCGAAGCGTACATCGCCCTCGCTAAGATGGCGGTCGCTGGCGGGAATATAGGGCGGGTTGGAGATGAGCAAATCAAAGGTGCCCGCCGGCAGGTCGTCAAACCAATGGCTTTGAATCACCGCAATGGGGAGGTTCAGGTTCTGGCTGTTCTCGCGGGCCAATTCCACCGCTTCGGCAATACGATCAGTAGCGGTGATCTGCCACTCGGGCTTTTCGCTGGCGAGTGCCAAGGCAATGGCGCCGGTGCCGGTGCCCAAATCCAGAACCTTGGCGGCTTCGGGCAATTCAAGCGATAAGGCGGTTTCCACCAGGCATTCGGTATCGGGGCGAGGTATCAAGGTAGACGCAGACACCTTCAAAGGCAGCGACCAGAATTCCTGCTGGCCAAGCAGATAAGCAATGGGCTTGCCCTCAACCCGTTCGGCAACAAGCACGAAGAACTGTTCAGCCTGTTCGGCCGTGACTTCCCGCTCGGGCCAGGCCCGAAAGCTGGTGCGGCTATGGCCGCTGACGTGACTCAGCAGCAATTCGGCGTCCAGTTTGGGCGAATCACCACCGATTCTGGCTACCGCTTCGTTGATAAGGGCTTCACAGGTCAACAAGGGTTTACTGATCCTGTGACAGTTCGGCCAGCAATTCCGCCTGATGTTCCTGCTGCAGCGGCACCACCACCGCATCCAGATCGCCACCAACCACTTCATCCAGCTTATACAACGTGAGGTTGATGCGGTGATCGGTCACCCGGCCCTGCGGGAAATTGTAGGTGCGGATGCGTTCGGAGCGGTCACC
This sequence comes from Marinobacter sp. MDS2, assembly GCF_030718085.1. Classification (NCBI taxonomy): domain Bacteria; kingdom Pseudomonadati; phylum Pseudomonadota; class Gammaproteobacteria; order Pseudomonadales; family Marinobacteraceae; genus Marinobacter; species Marinobacter sp. MDS2. The sequence continues at coordinate 110,554 of NZ_JAVAJF010000002.1, read as the reverse complement.
ACTGCCTACCAGACTCTTCCGGGTTTCGGCCATGCTTTGCTGCTGTTTTTCCAGCTCGGCATTCTGCAGGCGTGAGGCCAGCAGACTCATGGCTTTGGCGCGGTTTTTGTGCTGTGAGCGCTCTTCCTGACACTCCACCACCAGCCCTGTCGGCAAGTGGGTAATGCGGATCGCGGAGTCGGTTTTGTTTACGTGCTGACCACCGGCACCGGAGGCCCGAAAGGTGTCCACACGCAAATCGCCTTTGTTGATATCAATGGCTTCTGCTTCGTCCGCCTCCGGAATGACGGCCACCGTGCACGCCGAGGTATGAATACGGCCTTGCGATTCGGTTTCCGGCACCCGCTGAACCCGGTGAGCGCCGGATTCGAATTTAAGGGCTCCGTAAACACCCTCACCTGACAGGCGGGCGATCACTTCTTTATACCCGCCGTGCTCGCCTTCGTTCTCGTTCAGAATTTCAACCTGCCAGCGGCGTTTTTCGGCGTAACGGGAATACATGCGGAACAAGTCACCGGCAAAAATAGCGGCTTCATCACCCCCGGTACCGGCACGGACTTCCAGAAACACGTTCTTGGTATCGTTCGGATCTTTCGGCAACATCAGCCGTTGCAGCTCTGCATCCAGCTCTTCGCTGCGGGATTGGGCGTCAGCCAGCTCTTCTTCGGCCATGGCGCGCATGTCGGCGTCGCCGTCTTTGGCCAACTCTTTCGCTTCCTCAACATCCGCCAGCGACTGCTGCCATGCCTGAAAGCATTTCACCACAGGTTCAATCTCTGCGTATTCTTTAGACAGGTCACGAAATTTGTTCTGATCGGCAATCACTGAGGCATCGCTTAACAGCGCACTCACCTCCTCGAACCGCTCTACCAACTGTTCAAGGCGGGATTTAATCGATGGCTTCATAGTTTTTCCGTGGTGGTGGGCTCGTCAGCATCCAACGTTTCAAGCTGATAAAGCTCGCGCAGGAAGTCCGCAACTTCGGTGCGCCCTTCAGCCATGGCTTTACGCACTTGCGTGGATGGTTGGTGCAGAAGCTTATTAGTAAGGCCCCGCGCCAGACTACGAAGCGCGGTTTCCGGGTCGGTACCGTTACGCAGCGCCCGGAGTGCTTTCTCGGTTTCCGCGTCGCGGAGCGTTTCGGCCCGCGAACGGAACACCTTTAATGTAGAGACCGCATCCAACGCGCGGAGCTGGTCAAGAAAATCCTGAACACCACTGGCGATCAGGTTCTCGGCCTCTCGGGCGGCACCTTCCCGTGAGCGAACGTTCTCTTCAATAACCTGGCGCAGATCATCAACGGTGTATAAGTAGACATCCGCCAGGCCCCCGACTTCCGGTTCTATGTCGCGGGGTACCGCAATATCTACCATGAAATAGGGGCGGTGTTTGCGCTTTTTCAGCGCTCGCTCGACCGCACCTTTACCAAGAATCGGCAACGGACTGGCGGTTGAGGAAATCACGATATCAACATCGGCCAAGTGATCCGGAATCTCGGACAGCACAATGCCTTTACCACCGTGCAGCTCCGCCAATGCCTGCGCACGTTCCAGAGTGCGGTTTGCGACCAGAAAATCTTTCACACCGGCATCGGCCAAATGCCGGGAAACCAGCTCGATGGTTTTACCAGCACCGATCAGCAGTGCTTTGTTGCGGGACATATCCGCAAAAATCTGATGCGCCATGCTGACCGACGCGTACGCCACCGACACCGGATTTTCACCGATCGCGGTTTCGGTCCGTACACGCTTGGCAACGGAAAAAGTGTGTTCAAACAAACGAGAAAGGAAGGTACCGGTGGCGTTGTGTTCGCGGGCCAAGGCGTAGGCATCTTTAAGCTGACCCAGAATCTGCGGTTCGCCCAACACCATGGAATCGAGGCCCGCAGCCACTCGCATCATGTGCCGTACCGCGTCAGAGTCCCGGTGCACGTAGATCACGTTTTCCAGATCCGCCGCGTCCAGATCGTGGAACCCGGCCAGCCACCGCAACACCGCAGGCGCGCAGTCGTCGTCCCCTGCCAGATAGAGCTCCGTGCGGTTACAGGTAGACAGGATGCCGGCTTCACTGGCACCCGTCGCCACCCGCAGCTCGGAAAAGGCCTCGGCCATCCGCTCCGGTGTAAACGCCACTCGCTCGCGGATCTCCACGGGCGCAGTGCGGTGATTTATTCCCAGTGTCAGCAATGCCATGGCGAGTTCAAAACACCCTAGTCCAATGGAAGATAAGCAGCCTCATTCTACCGGCGCCCGCCTGCACCTGCCACCTCAAAACGCCCCGGCTTCGGCAACTGCGGACATGTTGGGCAACTTCAAGCGCTTATGCCATTATAGGCGCTCGGCCTTGACCACGATCCGACCTGCCTCAACTTTCGGGCAAAGAACGGTCATTCTGAAACACAGCCTCGAGCTCACAGGACGTTGCATGCAAAGAAACGCACCATACCTGGCCACCTGCCTGCTGGGAATTACCTTCGCCACTTTATCCGGCTGCGCCAGTTTTTCTGGGTCATCCTCACAGCCAGCCCCCGAGCCCGCTGCCACTCCCACACCTGAACAAACCGACATTGAGTACGCCGACTTTGAACCCGAAGTGCTGTACCAACTCCTGTCGGCAGAGATTGCAGCGCAACGAGGCCGCTACGACGTAACACTGGTTAACTATCTGCAGGCTGCAAAAACCTCCAGAGATGACGGCGTGATCGAACGGGCCATGCGCATTGCCCAAACACTCAATGCCGACAACGCCCAACAACAACTGGCCAACCTGTGGCTCGAGAAGTCGCCCGAAAACATTCAGGCTCACCGTGTGGCAGCCATTCAGGCGGTCAAGCGTCAAAATCTGGAAACCGCCCTGTATCACATGGAAGAGATCCTGAACCAAGGCGAAGACGCTGATTTTGACAGCCTTGCCGCCATGGCCACTCAATTGCCTCCGGAACAGCAACAAGAGCTCCTGACACTGTACTTGCGCCTGGCTGAACGCCATCCGGATACTCCCGATCTTGAATATGGAATCGCTTTGCTCATGAAGGTCACCGGTGCCGCCCAGGACGGCCTCGACCGGCTGGACACCTTGCTTGCCGAGCATCCGAACTTTCAGCCCGCCATTACACTCAAAGGTGACCTGCTCTACCAAACGGGCCAGACAAAAGCGGCGCTGAACTACCTCACAACCAATACGCGGCGATTCCCTGACAACCGTCAAATGGGCACGCTGTATGGCCGCATCCTCATTAACGAGCAAAAACTGCAAGCCGCTCAGGACGAGTTTCAGCGTCTGGTTAAACGCTACCCCAAAGTGCCAGGGCTTAAACTGTCCCACGCCTTGGTGGCGTTGGAAAACCAACAGCCTGACATTGCCCGAACAGAGCTCACGGCGCTTGTTGAGCAGGGCCACCACATCAATGAAGCCCAGTATTACCTAGGCCGCATTGAAGAAGAAGCCGGAAACACCGAGTTGGCTATCAATCACTACCAGAGCGTGGATGAGGGCAATTACTATTTCCCGGCGCTGTCACGGGCCAGTGAACTGAAAGCGCAAGCGGGCGAGCTGAGCGAGGCCATTAGCCACCTCCATTCACTCAGAGCCAACAACCCCGAGCAAGCCGAGAAGTTCTGGTTGCTGGAAATCAATCTGTTGATTGACCAGAACAAGAAAGCGAGAGCCTTGGCAGCAACCAACACGGCCCTTGAGGAGTACCCGAAAAACGTTGAGGCCCGCTATGCTCGGGCCATGCTACTGGACGCTCGCGGTGAGCCCGAGCAGGCAGAACAAGATCTGAAAGCAATCCTGGACATAGAACCGGCCAGCTCCATTACCCTGAACGCGCTCGGCTACATATTGACCGAGCGAACCGACCGCCTCCAGGAAGCACAGGGCTACATCGAGCGCGCGCTCGCCCTCGACCCGGACAACCCCGCCATCCTGGACAGCATGGGATGGGTCCTGTTCAAACAAGGCCGCACAATGGAAGCGCTCGACTATCTGTCACAAGCCTGGGGCGCCTACCCGGACCCGGAAGTCTCCGCCCATTACGGCGAGGCACTATGGAGCATCGGCGAAGAGGAACAGGCTCGCATAGTCTGGGAAGAAGGGTTAGACAACGATCCTGATCACGAGATCCTTCTCGAAACCATCGAGCGCCTGACCAACGACGGGAGCGAAGAATGACTTGCAGAATGCCCCTCCTGCTAACCTTGCTGCTGACCATCACCGGCTGCACCACCATACAGCTGGAGCCGTTGCCAGACGGCATGACTGAACAACCACCCGCCGAGTGGGCTGCTCGCTCGGCCGAATTAACCCGATTCAACCACTGGTTATTGTCGGGCAAATTAGCCGTCAAGCAACCCTCCGACAGCGGAACTGCGGTGATTAACCGCTGGCAGCAACGCAACGAGGTCTACGAACTTGCGCTGTCTTCGTCGTTCCTCGGCATGGGCAGCACCCAGCTGAAAGGCGTTCCGGGTTACATCCATCTGACCATGCCCAACGGCGACAGCTACCAATCCTCAGAGCCCGAAAAGCTGATTAAGGCGGCCACGGGCTGGCAGCTACCCATCGACAACCTGACATGGTGGATCAAGGGACTGCCCGCACCCGACGGAGACTTCCGCCTGCTGTTTGATGAGCAAAACAAACTGGCCATCCTCGAACAGGATGGCTGGGAGATCCGCTACGATCGCTGGCACTCGTTCGTGGACAGCCTGCCCGAACTGCCGGCCCGAATCACAGCCCTGAAAGACGATAAACGAGTCCGTGTCGTTATCAGCCACTGGCAACGCGAGGACTGACCCAGTGACCACCCGCATCACCCTGCCCTCGCCGGCAAAGCTGAACCTGTTCCTGCACATCACCGGCCAACGGCCGGACGGCTACCACGAGCTCCAAACCCTGTTCCAGTTCCTGGACTACGGCGACGAACTGACCTTCACACTCACCCCGGAACAGCCCGGGGTGCGCCTTGAGAACTCTATAGACAGCGTGCCCGATGACCAGAACCTCATCATCCGGGCGGCCAAGGCTCTGGCATCGCGCAGCTCGAACGCTTTACCCGGAATCAGCATCAATTTGACCAAACGCTTGCCCATGGGCGGCGGATTGGGCGGCGGCAGCTCCAATGCCGCTACCACTCTGCTCGGTTTGAACTATCTTTGGAACTTGAACCTGAGTGAAGACGAGCTAGCCGATATCGGTCTGACCTTGGGTGCCGACGTGCCCGTTTTTGTTCGCGGCAAAGCAGCGGTGGGCGAAGGCGTGGGAGAAATCCTGACGCCCGCAAACCCGCCCCAGGACTGGTTTCTGGTGCTAAAACCAAACTGCGAAATCAACACCGGAAAGATTTTTTCAGAAAAAGGGTTGACAAGAGACACCCCAAAAATGAAAATACGCCCCGCTTTTGAGGGAGACGCCTCGAGGTACCGAAATGACTGCGAGGATGTAGTTCGTGAACTGTATCCTGAGGTTGACCGAAGCCTGGAATGGCTTGCACAATTCGGACCTGCAAGATTAACCGGAACCGGGGCTTGCATTTTTGGACGTTTCCCTACAGAATCCGCAGCGCGGATCATCTGGGAAAGCAAACCCTCCGGCATCAAGGGGTTCGTAGCTAAAGGGGTGAACATTTCACCGCTTCACACAAAGCTAACAGAGCTAAGATGATGCCAAAAAAGCACGATACTGGGGTGTCGCCAAGTGGTAAGGCAACGGGTTTTGATCCCGTCATGCGCAGGTTCGAATCCTGCCACCCCAGCCACCTTTCTCCCGCTTCTTCTGAATCAAACGCCGATACCGAGAAGGATGCCTTCGTGTCAAAACTGATGATCTTCGCTGGCAACGCCAATCCTGAGCTTGCCAAAGCAATCGCAAAGAAACTCCACATTCCCATGGGCGAAGCCACTGTTGGCCGCTTCAGCGATGGCGAAACCACCGTTGAGATCAATGAGAATGTACGTGGCCATGATGTATTCATCATTCAGCCCACCTGCTACCCAACCAACGACAACCTGATGGAACTGATCGTGATGGCTGACGCTCTGCGTCGTGCCTCTGCATCACGAATCACGGCGGTTGTCCCTTACTACGGGTATGCGCGCCAGGATCGTCGCGTTCGCTCAACGCGTGTTGCTATCAGCGCCAAAGTCGTTGCCGACATGATCTCCAGCATCGGCGTGGATCGTGTACTGACGCTTGACCTGCACGCTGACCAGATTCAAGGCTTCTTCGATATTCCGGTAGACAACATCTACGCCACACCGGTGATGATGGAAGACATCGAAAAGCAGCGTTTCGAAAACTTTGTTGTGGTCTCCCCTGACGTTGGCGGTGTTGTTCGCGCCCGCGCCGTTGCCAAGCGCATGGACGATGCCGACCTGGCCATCATCGACAAACGTCGCCCGAAAGCCAATGTATCCCAGGTGATGCACATCATTGGTGATGTTGCCGATAAGACCTGCATCTTGGTAGACGACATCGTGGATACCGCCGGCACACTGTGCAAGGCCGCTGAAGCGCTGAAAAATCGTGGTGCTTCACGCGTTGTTGCTTACATTACCCATCCGGTACTGTCTGGCCCGGCCATCGAGAATATTAACGGATCCGAGCTGGACGAACTGGTCGTCTGCGACACGATCCCGCTGAGTGACAAAGCGAAGAATTGTGATAAAATCCGCGTCCTCAGCATGGCTGGCTTGCTTGCAGAGTCTATTCGCCGGGTCAGCAATGAAGAATCGATCAGCGCTCTGTTTGAGAACGTGTAATTCGGAAACCCCGAAATACAGCGCACACTCAATAAGTTAAATAACGCTGAAACCGTATCAGAGTCGGGAGCCTAACAAGGCTCCCGACTCTTTTAGTCAGTCTGGGAAATAATTCTCAGGCTATTCAAAAACATCATCTGTCCATAAGCCTGGTCGCGGGCGGTTCAGATGACGATTGAGGTACATATCATGTCCCAGGAATTTGTTATTGAAGCATTTCCTCGTGACGATCAGGGGAGAGGTGCGAGCCGCCGCCTGCGTCGTGAGGAAAAGAAAATCCCAGCAATCATCTATGGCGAAGGCAAAGATGCCGTATCCATTTCTATCTGGGAAAACGAGCTGAAAAAAGCTCTGGAAAACGAATCTTTCTTCTCTCAGATCCTGACTATCGATCTGGAAGGCAAAAAAGAAAGCGTTATCCTGAAGGATCTGCAGCGTCACGCGTACAAGCTGCGCCTGATCCACGCTGACTTCCTGCGTGTAGACAAAGATCACGAAATCGTTGTTCAGGTTCCTGTTCACCTGGTGAACGAAGACACCGCTCCTGCGATCAAGACTTTCGGCGGCGTAGCTTTCCGTCTGCTGACCGAAGTTGAAGTAGCGTGTCTGCCTAAGGATCTGCCAGAGTTCATCGAAATCGATCTGGCCGACGTGGAACTGGATCAAGTTGTTCACCTGAGCGACCTGAAACTGCCAGAAGGCGTTCGTATCCCGGCTCTGCAGCACGATTCCGAGCACGACCAGGCTGTTGTCTCCATCAACAAGCCTAAAGGCGCCAAGGCTGACAACGCCGAAGACGCTGAAGAAGCAGAGGAAGGCGGCGAGGAGTAATAACTCCGGAGGGACTGGCATATGGCACAGGATATTGTCATGGTTGTTGGCCTGGGTAACCCCGGAGCCGACTACGAGAATACCCGCCACAATGCCGGCGCCCTGTTCGTCGAAGCGCTGGCCCGCGATGCGGGTCAGACGCTCCGCCCCGAAAAGAAGTACCACGGGCTGTATGCTCGTATTCACTGGCAGGGCCTTGACCTGCATCTGCTCAACCCCAGCACGTTCATGAACCGCAGCGGCCTGGCCATCAAGGCACTCGCGGATTTCTTCAAGATCGCGCCTGAAAACATCCTGATTGCCCACGACGAACTCGATATCGCCCCCGGCACAGCCAAACTTAAAAAAGGCGGCGGCCACGGCGGCCACAACGGGTTGCGCGACGCTATTGCACACTTGGGCACCAAAGACTTCCAACGACTGCGTATCGGCATTGGCCACCCTGGCGACAGCCGCAAGGTTACCGGCTATGTACTTGGCCGCCTCGGCAAAAAAGAAACCGAGGAACTGAATGCCGTCACCGCTGAAATCATGCGCGTACTTCCGGATGCCGCCAACGGCAAACTGGCAGCTGCCATGAACCGCTTGCACAGCTTCAAACCGATAGCCTGATCACGTCACAACCCCTTACTCGCACCTATACCGATACACCGGTATAATCCGCGCAAATTATCCGTTCCAGCAGAGGCAATTCATGGGATTTAACTGCGGCATTGTCGGCCTACCGAACGTCGGCAAATCAACCTTGTTCAACGCACTCACCAAAGCCGGTATTGGCGCCGAGAACTTCCCGTTCTGCACCATCGAACCAAACGCCGGCGTGGTGGCCATGCCCGACCCGCGCCTGACCAAACTGGCTGAGATCGTCAAACCCGAACGTGTGGTGCCAACCACCATGGAGTTCGTGGACATCGCCGGCCTGGTTGCTGGCGCATCCAAGGGCGAAGGCCTGGGCAACCAGTTTTTGGCCAACATCCGCCAGACAGATGCCATCGCCCACGTAGTGCGCTGCTTTGAAGACAGCAATGTGATCCACGTTGCCAACAAAGTTGACCCGGCTTCTGACATTGAGATCATCAACACCGAGCTCGCTCTTGCCGACCTCGACACCGTTGAGAAAGCCATCAAACGTGTACAGCGTGTTGCCAAAAGCGGCGACAAAGACGCAAAAGCCCAGCTGGAGATGTTCGAGCAACTGCTGCCGGTGCTGAACGAAGGCAAGCCCGTGCGCAGCATGAACCTCGATACCGATCAGTTGGCACTGATCCGCGAGCTGTGCCTGCTCACCATCAAACCGACCATGTACATCGCCAACGTCAGCGAAGACGGTTTCGAGAACAACCCTCACCTTGACGTTGTCCGTGACATTGCTGCGTCTGAAAATGCGGTGGTCGTACCCATCTGCAACAAGATCGAAGCTGAAATCTCCGAGCTGGAAGACGACGAAAAAGCCATGTTCCTGGATGAAATGGGCATGGAAGAACCGGGCCTCGACCGCGTTATCCGCGCCGGCTACGCGCTACTGGACTTGCAGACCTACTTCACCGCTGGCGTGAAAGAAGTGCGTGCCTGGACCGTTCGCGTTGGCGCAACGGCTCCTCAAGGCGCTGGCGTTATTCACACCGATTTCGAGCGCGGCTTCATCCGTGCCGAAGTGATCAGCTACGACGATTTCGTGCAATACAACGGCGAAGCCGGTGCAAAAGAAGCCGGCAAATGGCGTTTGGAAGGCAAGGAATACATCGTTCAAGACGGCGATGTCATCCACTTCCGCTTTAACGTGTAATTTTTCGGAAATTTTGGCCCGGAAGCCTTGACAGCTTGAAGCCAAATGCCGAAAATACGCGCCTCGTTTGGGGTGATCCCCGAAACGATTTGGCAAGGTAGCTCAGTTGGTTAGAGCACAGCACTCATAATGCTGGGGTCGGCGGTTCGACTCCGCCCCTTGCTACCAGTATTCTAAAAGCCCGACTCGAAAGAGTTGGGCTTTTTTTTTGCTCATACCTTCTGGAATCTGCTGCTATGTCCGAAAACATCGCGTCCGGCTTGTCCATCGATACCCTTGAACGAATCACCCGCCATTTCGATGAACGCTACATCCAGCCCGGCAAACTGCCTGGCGCAGTAACCCTTGTGGCCCGTCACGGCAAAGTGGTCTGGTCGCAGGCCCAGGGCTTCATGGATTTAGAGAGGAGCCGGCCGATGCAGAGGGACACCCTATTCCGTATCTACTCCATGACCAAACCGGTTACTTCGATTGCCATGATGCAGCTCTACGAGCAAGGCAAGTTCCTGCTGAACGACCCGGTGCACAAGTACATTCCTTCATGGCGTAACTTGCGGGTTTACAAAAGCGGCAGCTATCCCAATTTCGAGACTGAGCCGGTAGCAAAAGCGATGACCATTCGGGATTTGATGACGCACACCTCCGGCCTGACATACGGCTTTACCGAGCGCACGGAAGTAGACGCGGCGTATCGCAAACTAAAACTGGATGGCAGTTCGATTCTCACGCTGGAAAAGCTGGTCAACCGGCTGGCTGAATTGCCTCTGGAATTTTCGCCCGGAACCGCGTGGAACTACTCTGTTTCTACCGATGTCCTGGGGTATCTTGTAGAGCTGCTTTCCGGACAGTCGCTGGATCAATACTTCGACGAACACATATTCCAACCGCTAGGCATGACGGACACCGGCTTTCACGTTCGCGCCGACCAGCAGCATCGGTTTGCGGCCTGCTATCTATACCAGCCCGGCGACACGATGAAACTGCAGGACGACCCCGAACGCTCGAAATACCTGAAACCACCGCGCTTTCTTTCAGGCGGCGGCGGCCTGGTTTCCAGCATCGATGATTACCATAAATTTGCTCAAGCACTGTGCCAAGGCGGTGAATTCCAGGGGCAACGCATTATCGGACGTAAAACGCTAGAGTTCATGCGTCGCAATCACTTGCCCGACAACCAGGATCTACCTGCGCTGTCGGTTGGCGGTTTCAGCGAAACGCCTTATCAGGGCAGCGGATTCGGCCTGGGCTTTTCAGTCAAAACGGATGTGCCGGCCTCTCACACCGTCGGAACGGAAGGCGAATTTGGCTGGGGCGGGTTAGCCAGCACCAGCTTTTTTGTAGACCCCAAAGAAGATCTGGTGGTTATCTTCATGACACAGCTGATGCCGTCATCCTCCTACCCGATCCGGCAAGAGCTAAGAGCTTTAGTTTACGGTGCAATGACCTAAATCGCCGCGGGAACGCGCATTACGTAACACTACCTATTCGATCCTGACGGCCTGTGGCATACTCGGCCTCCTTAGCCAATAACGAACAAATCATCAGCAAGGACTGTTGTCATGAAACCAGCAACTCTCGCCCTGCACGCCGGCTTCAAAAGCGACCCGACCACCAAGGCCGCAACCACGCCGATTTATCAAACCACGTCATACACCTTTGACGATACCCAGCACGGTGCCGATCTGTTTGACCTGAAAGTTCAGGGCAATATTTACACCCGCATCATGAACCCGACCAACTCGGTTCTTGAGGAGCGCATGGCCGCCCTCGAAGGTGGCATCGGCGCGCTGGCCGTTGCGTCCGGCATGGCCGCCATCACCTACGCCCTGCAAACTATTTGCCGGGTTGGCAACAACATCGTCAGTACCGGTCAGCTTTACGGCGGCACCTACAACCTGTTTGCACACTCGCTGCCAAACCAAGGCATCACGTGCAAAATGGTGGCTCACGACGACTACGAGGCGCTTGAAAACGCGATCGACGACCAGACCCGCGCCTTGTTCTGCGAGTCTATCGGCAACCCTGCCGGCAACGTTGTGGATATCCAGAAATGGGCCGAAATTGCCCACAAGCACGGCATTCCCCTGATTGTTGATAACACCGTGGCCACGCCGGTTCTATGCCGCCCGTTCGAACACGGTGCCGACATCGTTATCCACTCCCTGACCAAGTACATTGGCGGTCACGGAACCACGGTCGCAGGTATCGTGGTGGATTCCGGCAAATTCGACTGGAAAGGCAACGCCGACAAATTCCCGATGATGAACGAGCCAGACCCGTCCTACCACGGTGTGGTTTACACCGAAGCGCTGGGCGAAGCCGCCTTTATCGGTCGCTGCCGCGTGGTACCGCTGCGTAACACTGGTTCTGCGTTATCGCCGTTCAACTCCTTCCTGATCATGCAGGGCATGGAAACCTTGGCTCTGCGCATGGAGCGCCATTGTTCCAACGCCGAGAAAGTCGCCCAGTTCCTGCAGGATCACCCGTCCGTTGAATGGGTAAACTACGCGGGCCTGGCAAACAGCCCATTCAAAGCCACCTGCGAAAAGATCTGCGGTGGCAAAGCAAGCGGCATTCTGAGCTTCGGCATCAAAGGCGGCCGCGAAGCCGGTGCCAAGTTCATCGATGCACTGGATCTGATCCTGCGCTTGGTCAACATTGGCGATGCCAAGTCGCTCGCTTGCCACCCGGCCACGACCACCCACCGTCAGCTTGATGCAGACGAACTCAAGAGCGCCGGTGTCAGCGAAGATCTGGTCCGGCTGTCCATCGGCATCGAAGATGTTGAAGACATCATTGCCGACGTTGCTCAGGCTCTGGAAAAGTCCCAGGCCTGATCTTCATCAACCGGGTACGACCAAAGTCGTGCCCGGTACCCTCGTGATTGCCCGTATCCACCTTGTAACTGCACGCCTCGCCCTTTAACCTTTAGAGCTCACCTTATCTGACTCGAGAGCTCCCGACGCCATGAGCGACAGTGCCAAACCCCGCATTACCAGTGGTTCCAAATTCCGCAACGAACACGGTTTCTCCGCCATTAAAGACGGTGTTAAGCGATCGGTCTCGAGTGCAGAAGACAAACCTCTGGAGCGCAAGCCGAAATGGCTGAGAGCGCGTATGCCCGGGGGTGACCGCTATGAAGCCGTTCGTCGCAACGTATCCGAACATCGCCTGAGTACGGTTTGTCAGGAGTCTCACTGCCCGAACATCGGCGAATGCTGGACCAACGGTACCGCCACCATCATGGTGATGGGCTCGGTTTGTACCCGCGCCTGTAAGTTCTGCGCGGTCGATACCGGCAACCCGAAAGGCTGGCTGGATCCGGAAGAACCGGAGAACACCGCCAAGTCGGTCGAACTCATGGGGCTGCGCTATATCGTGCTCACTTCGGTAGACCGGGACGACCTGGATGATGGCGGCGCGGCGCATTACGCGGCTTGCGTGTCATCCATCAAACAACGCACTCCGGAAGTGGCGGTCGAAGCCCTGACTCCGGATTTCGATGCCGTGATGAGCGATGTCGAAAAGGTGGTGGATTCGGGCCTGGATGTCTTTGCCCAAAACGTCGAAACGGTTAAACGACTGACCAGTCGAGTTCGAGATCCTCGTGCCGGTTATGAAAAAACCCTCAGCGTTCTGGCTCACGCCAAAAAACACCGGCCAGACGTGCTGACCAAGACCAGCCTGATGCTGGGGCTCGGCGAAACCGAAGAAGAAGTGCTCGAGACGATGGATGACCTGCGCGCCATTGGCGTAGACATTCTGACCCTGGGCCAATACCTGCGCCCTACCCCGAACCACTTGCCCGTAGAGCGCTATGTAACGCCGGAAGAGTTCAACCGGTTCCGCGAGATCGGTCTGGAAAAAGGCTTCATGGAAGTTCCCTCAGGGCCGATGGTACGCTCCAGCTACCGGGCCGACCGAGTGTTCGACAAGAACAACCTGGGGCTGTCAGTGCCAGAGGTTCCGGAAACTGCCCATACTATGCAGATCCCAGTTAAGCACGTGGAATAACCTCTAATATTAAAAAAGCCGCCGGAGGTTCACTCAGGCGGCTTTATATATCTTATTAAGCCTTTCCTGGCTCTGGGTCGTCCGATGTATTAATCATCTCGTCGTGTTCTGCCATTTCCCACGGCAGCTTGCCCGGGGATATATCGAGGAAGTGCAGATAGTTCTCGAACTGGTCCAAAATATCCTTGATTACATCGTCTTTGTCATACCCGTAAATATCGTAGGCCCGACCACCCCGGCGCAGATACACCTCCGCCCGGAAGTAAACGTCCGGCTTGTCCGGGTCCCGTTTAAGCTCGCCGTATACAAACCCCGGCATCGCGTGCTCGGTTAAGCGAATGTCGTAAACGAAATCCACGTGGTTCTTACGATGCACCATCAAATGCGAGCGCTCGTTTTCAGAATCGAATTCGGCGGAAGCACTCCACCCCTGCGCCGTTAACTCTTTCTCAACGTCCCGCATGGCCTCCATCACGGTGCCTTCAATGTAGGTGACCACATCTTGGCGCGTGGGAAAGTCGACCATAGCCGCCAATCGATGCTTCCATTGTGCCCCGGTCATGTGTCGATTGCTGCTGACATGGGCCTGCAAACTGGTTTCACGGTGCCCTTCGATCACCAGCGCCCGCCACATGCCAATCGCGGCAATGAGCATGATGATGGCGAACGGCAAGGCGCTGGCAATGGTCATAGTCTGCAAGGCGCTCAAACCACCAGCCAACAACAAGACCGACGCGACCGCACCTTCCAATACCGCCCAGAAAACACGCTGCCAGGCAGGCGTTTCAATAACACCACCGGAGGCAAGCGAGTCGATCACCAACGACCCCGAATCAGAAGACGTGACAAAGAATGTCACGATCAACAGAACGGTCAACAAGGAAATAAAGAAAGACCAAGGCAGCACATCGAACAACTTGAACAACGCCACCGCATGATCTGCCTGAACGTCATCAATCAGAGTGTTCAGCCCTTCGTTCATGATGAGAGTGAGTGCGGTATCGCCAAACACCGAGAACCACAGAAAGGTAAAGACCGATGGCACCAACATAACGCCAAACACAAACTGCCGGATGGTACGGCCGCGACTGATTTTCGCAATAAACATCCCGACAAACGGGGCCCAGGCGATGGTCCAGCCGAAGATGAACAAGGTCCAGTTCCCGATCCAGTCGCTACGGGTATAGGCTTGCAGATTAAACGTACGCTCAACAATGCCGCTCAGATAACTGCCGGTGTTCTGCAGGAAAGTTTCCAGAATGTGAATGGTTGGCCCCACCACAAACACGAACAGCATCAGGGAAATGGCCAATACCATATTAAGGATGGACAGTCGCTTTACGCCCTTATCCATACCCGCCACAACGGACACGGTTGCCGCAGCGGTGATCACCGCAATCGCAATAATCTGCACGGTGGTGCTGACCGGCACGTCAGACCAGAGGTAATTAATACCAGCATTGATTTGAGTAACCGATAAACCCAGTGTGGTGGCAATACCGAACATAGTGCCCAAAATGGCAAAAACATCGACCACATGACCAATAGGGCCGTAGATCTTCTCACCGATCAAAGGATAAAGGGCAGAACGAATCGATAGCGGCAAACCATGGCGAAATGCGAAGTATGCCAGCACAAGGCCGACCAATCCGTAGATTGCCCAAATGTGAAAACCCCAGTGGAAGAAAGCAATCTGCATTGCCTGCTTCGCGGAGTTGACGGTTTCGGCAGCGCCGGCAGGGGGTGCCGCGTAATGTAAGACCGGCTCAGCCACCCCGAAAAACAGCAAAGCAATGCCGTAACCTGCCGAGAACAGCATCGCAAACCATTCCGGAAACGAGTATTGCGGCTCTGCGTGGTCTGGGCCAAGCTTGATGTTACCCCACTTAGAAGCCCCGACTGACACAATAAAGACCAGGAATATGGCCACGGAAAGCATATAGAACCAACCGAACGTTTCGGTGATCCAGCTCAGCGTCGCACTGAACGCCTCACCGGCCATCTCTGGATTGCTGATTGTTCCTATCACCAGCAACAGCGAGACCAGCACGGCCGGAATAAACACCGGCACCAGTATTGTCGAGCGAATTGCCTTCTTCTCCGAAGCCATAAAACGTCACCTATCCTTTTGATCAATACAAACAGACACTTCAGCCATCAATATAGAAGCTTAAGGGCAATCGTCCATTCATTCAATTCGCAGGCGGCTGTCAGCAAAACGAAAAAGGTAGGCAGAAAAACAAGGAAGGGCCGGGGCGCCCTTTATCAGAACGCCCTCGGAATGACCTTTAAAAACGGCGGGTTACTGCATCTGGCGCTGCTGCATTTGCTGCTGCATCTGTTGTTGCATCTGCTGCATTTTGCGGTCGAGCTCATCACGCTGTTCTTTGGTAAACACCGCATCCACTTTGGCCTGCATCAACGCAGAAAGCGCGGCAATTTTGCCGGTCACGTCACCCAGCTTTTCAGCGTGGGAACGAATGTTGTCCTCGTCGTAATCGGCCTTAATTTCACCTTGCAGCTCACGCTGCAGACCTTGGGCATCCTGACGCAGCTCACCCAGCTCGCCTTCCATCTCGCTGATGATGCCGCGAATCTCTGCTTGCTGGTCATCAGACAAGCCCACCATCTGCGCCAACTGGGCAACCTGATCTGTCTGGCCCTGCTGGGCAAATGCCGGCATCGACAGACTGATTGCTACCAATGCCGAACCAATAATCTTTTTCAGTTTCATAAAACGCTCCAAACGTGAGTGGCATCTTCACCACAACATGGTCAATTTACATTTCAGTGCCTCACACCCTAAATCATTCCCGCAACTGATTTCACCCCGATCCCCCTGCTTTTTGTACAGTTTTTTGGGGCGTGAGCCCACACCCCGCACCACTCCGGCATTTTGACAATGTGAAAATTTAGTCATTCCACTGCATAATGGCGGCTTTCCACACCCTACGGAGCAGACATCATGGCCATTAACTGGTTTCCCGGGCATATGCACAAGGCCCGCAAGGAGATCAAAAAAGTCATGCCCCAGATGGATCTCATCATCGAGGTGGTTGACGCCCGACTCCCCTTCAGCAGCGAAAATCCGCTGGTGCCGTCGCTGCGTGGCGATACGCCTTTGATCAAAGTCCTGAACAAGCGGGATCTGGCAGACCCGGAAATCACCGACCAATGGTTGGAGTGGCTGGAGCAGGAACGCGGGGTGCGCGCCATCACCCTAACCCACAACCAACGACAGGAAGCCTTGAACATCCTCAAGCTGGCTGAAGAAATGACACCGGGCCACGACCGGCAAAAAAGCGCTTTACGGGTGATGATCCTGGGCATACCCAACGTTGGAAAGTCCACGCTGATCAATACCCTTGCAGGCCGACCAGCGGCGAAGACCGGCAACGAGCCCGCCGTCACCCGGGCACAACAAGCCATCAAGCTGCCGGATAATGTTCTGCTGTACGACACCCCGGGGTTTCTGTGGCCTAAGCTGTCACCCGAACAGTGCGGCTATCGCCTGGCGGTGAGCGGAGCAATTCGCAGTGCCGTATTGGATTTTGAAGACGTTGCCATGTTTGAGGCGGACTATCTGGTAGACAGCTACCCGGAACTGGCCATGTCCCGGTATGGCCTTGATGAACGCCCACAAGACGGCTTGGCGTTAATGGATGCCATTGCAGCCAAACGGCGCTTCCTGGGCCGCGGCGGTGTTCCTGATTTGCACAAGGTCTCGGAAGTACTCATCAACGAGTTCCGGGCTGGCACTATTGGCCGAATCTCTCTGGAAACCCCCGCAATGGTCGAGAAAGAATTGGAGGAAGCCCGAGCTTTAGCCGAGGCCGAAGCAGCGGCAAAAGAAGCGCAAGAGACGGAACGCAAGCAGAAAGGGCGCAAACACTAAGCCTTTAGAGTTAAGCATAATTACCGCTAGCTCGAACATTCGTTATAAAGCTATCTTCTTTTGGTATACTTTATCGGCGCTCAACAAACAGCCTTCATCGATATTCCCGGGCTGTTTGTTTACACCATTTAATTCAGGTTTTTTGGTTATGGCTAAGGCAATTCCTCTTCGTTCCGTTTCACCGCTCAGGGCCTCGTGCAACCAATGCAGCCTGAGCAATCTTTGTCTGCCGCTGGCCGTCGAGGAAAACGATCTGGATAGTCTTGAGGACATTGTACAGCAGGGTAAAATCTACAATCGCGGCGAGCACGTTTTTGACCAGAGCACACCGGTCAAATCCTGCTTTGCGGTAAAAAGCGGCTCAATCAAAACGTCCATCGTTACGGAAAGTGGCGAAGAGCAGGTCACGGGCTTTTTTATGCCGGGCGAGCTCGTCGGCCTGGATAGCTTGGGCAGCGATCAATACGCCTGCACAGCCAAAGCTCTGGAGCGTACCAGCCTGTGTGAGTTCCCTATGGATAAGCTGGAAGAGCTGACTCTCAAACTGCCAGAACTACAGCACCATATGTACCAGCTGATGAGCAAGGAAATCCAAAGCAGCCACCAATTGGCCATGCTGCTCAGCAAAAACACCGCCGAAGAGCGGATCGCCGCCCTGCTGCTTTCACTGTCCAGTCGTTTCCGACGTCGCCGGATGTCCGGCACGACCTTTAGCTTGCCCATGCCCCGAAACGACATTGCCAATTTTCTGGGACTAGCAGTTGAAACCGTCAGTCGCGTATTCACGCGTTTCCAGAACCAGGGCATCTTACGGGCGAAAGGCCGAGAGGTTGAACTGCTTGATATCGAAGCCTTGCAGACCGTGACTCACGAGGTGAGCAAGCAAGCCTGCCGGTCATCGTAATCCGAAACGAACCAGGCTTATTGCGCCGGCTCGTTTTCAGATTTTTCAGCAGCGGTCGCCATCAAAAATTCTTCTTCCAGCCAACGCCGCCACGGCAGTTGTTTTATGCCAAAGGTGTTGCGGATTTTCGTGCATACCATGGTGGTGTTCACCGGTTCAAGGTGGCCCCAGTCCGGGTTTTCATCCACCACCCGAATGCCTTCAGGAATTCCCGGCATATCTGCAATCGATAATCCGAGTTCGTACAAGGATATTTCCTCTGCACCGGCATATTGGTATGTGCCCCAGGCTTCAGCGCCGCAATCCAGCTGCATAATGATCGCAGCCATTACCCGCGCCAGATCCTTCACCGCCACCGGTTGGCCGTAGCAACGGCCCGGCAATGGCAGCGCCTCGGTGTTGGCGCTGTTTTCATGCACCTTTTTTGCAATCCGGGCCAGGCTCCAACCGGTGCGTAAAATAATATGCCTGGGCAACTGACTGCGTAACGCCTGTTCGCACTCCCACTGCCAACGCCCCAGTTCGTTAATGGGCTGGCCGGGATTGGAGGCGATATAGGCATCTTGTTTGCGGCCATCGAACACATAGCATGACGACAACTGAAGCATGGCCATGCCGCGCTCCAGAGCATGCCCTGCGAGAGCCAGCGGCAAGGAGAACGCGGCTTCATGAGTTGCTTCACGATCGGCTTCAGCCTGCTCGGGATCGCCTAACCAGAGCGCGTTAACGATCAAATCGGTGTCGTTCGGAATCCAGCTTGCCAACGCATGCAGATCAACCCGGGCAGGATCGCTTATCAGCAGAGGACTGACCCGCAGGTGCGAGTTTCTCAAGCGATCAAGAAGTACCCGGCCTAATGGGCCGTAATCGTGAACAACTAAGACATGCACGGGAATTCACTACCTCCGAATTTCGCTGATATGACAGGTTAATGCACTTTAGGGCCAATGGCCTTAGCGAAGGTTTTGCTGCACCATTCATCGTATCGTATAACAACTGACTTAATGTCAGTATGAACCACGCTCTGTGCAGCAGCGCCCTTGCGCCGGAACCATGAGCATACAACACCAGGACTGATGATGCTGAAACAACAAAGCCACATTGTTGCCCCCATCCCGGATGAACTCCGTACCCGCGCTCTTTATACTGTGAGCGAATTAAAAGCTCGCGGCAAAGCCGATAAGGAAGCCATCGACCAATTGCACAGTCTCATCGTGGAGTTGACCGAAAACGGCCTTGATTTCTTTTTTCTGGAACCGCTACGTCGCCTGAATGCCGGCAGCATGACCATGAGTATGGCCAAAGTGGGCATTAGCAGCATGCTCAAAGGCAGCAAAATGGTGGTTCATAAAGTACTCAAAAAACTGAACGACCGTAGCCTGACATCCATTCTGGAATTTATCGAAGAAATCATTCACGAGCCGGAAGCCCAGTAACTCCAGCCAACGCATCCGGGCCGCCGATTACCGGCAGACCCGGGGCACCCTGGCCGTCACCCCGGTCAGCAATTCATAACCGATGGTATTGGCACAGGCTGCCACCTCATCTACGCTGACGGTCTTGCCCCACAACTCCACCATGTCGCCTTCTTGAGCCTCAGGAACGCCGGTCAGATCAACGGCCAACATATCCATCGAAACCCGACCAAGAAGCCCTACACGCTGCCCTCGAACGGCTGCAGGCGTACCGGTGCCGGCATGGCGTGGATAACCGTCGCCATACCCGATTGCGACCATACCCATGCGAGTTTCGGATTCGGCCACCCAGGTTGAACCGTAACCAATAGATTCTCCGGGCTGGACGACGCGTGTAGTGATTAAAGGAGCCTCGAGCGTCATAACCGGCTTGAGCCCCAGGTCTGGCCCGGTTTTACCGATCATCGGGGATGCACCGTAGAGCATGATGCCGGGCCGGCTCCAGTCATAAAGCGGCTGATCAGGCAGGAAATGTGCGGCGGAGTTGCCCACGCTTCGCATCAACGAAGGCCAGGCCTCTGTGGCTTGCTCGAAACTTCGGGTCTGCTCGTGGGTCATGGGGCTCGAGGTGTCGTCGGCGCATGCAAAATGAGTCACGAAGCCTTGTAGCCCGGCTCGTTGCCCGGCCTGCTCAAGCTTCGCCATAACCGCAGGCAGTTCGGACGGCCTGAAGCCTAACCGGTTCATACCCGTATTCACTTTCAGCCAATACGCCGGAGCGCGGCCAGCGGCCAACCATTCCAGCTGCTGGTTATTGTGCAGCACTGGTTCGAAGCCTTGATGCGAGCACACCGCCACATCTTCGCGACTGTGCACGCCTTGCAGCATCACGACCGACTGGCTCAGGCCAGCGGAACGTATTTCAAGCGCTTCTTCCAGACAAGCCACTGCAAATTTTCGGGCGTCGTTCGCCAGCACCTTTGCAACCGCTTGAATGCCATGGCCATAGCCATCGGCTTTGACCACAGCCATCGCCTGGGCAGTGCCCGCTTTGGCTTGCGCCAGCTGGTAGTTGAACTTCAGAGCATCCAGATCAATTCTGGCAACGGTTGCGCGAGGCATTAATAGTCACCACCGTAATCACCGTAATCCCCGTGCGCCAAGTCCTCAAACTTGGTGTACTTCCCGATAAAGGCCAGCCGGATGGTGCCGATCGGGCCGTTCCGCTGCTTACCAATGATAATTTCCGCGATGCCTTTGTCCTGCGTATCTTCGTTATAGACCTCATCCCGATACACGAACATGATCACGTCGGCGTCCTGCTCGATCGCACCGGATTCCCGGAGATCGGAGTTCACGGGGCGCTTGTTGGGACGTTGCTCGAGACTACGGTTCAGCTGGGACAGTGCCACCACCGGGCAACTCAATTCCTTGGCAATACCTTTCAACGATCGAGAAATCTCGGAAATCTCTGCCGTTCGCCCTTCGGTGTTCCCCGGCACCCGCATCAACTGAAGGTAATCCACCATGATCAGACCGATTTTTCCGCCATTTTCCCGGGCGATCCGGCGCGCGCGTGATCGCATTTCCGTAGGACTCAGGCCCGGCGTGTCATCGATGTACAGCGGTTTGTCTTTCAGCAAGCTAACCGCCGATGTCAGGCGTGGCCAGTCATCTTCCTCAAGCTTGCCGCCACGAACCTTGGTCTGATCAATCCGACCCAAAGAAGAGAGCATACGCATAGCCAGAGCATCCGCTGGCATCTCCATACTGAACACTAGAATGGGGGTGCCCGTACTGATCAAGGCATTTTCCACGATGTTCATGGCAAAGGTGGTTTTACCCATCGACGGACGTCCGGCCACGATAATCAAGTCTGCCGGCTGCATACCGGAGGTCTGGTCATCCAGATCACGGAAGCCAGTGGTCAAACCGGTGGTTTGCTCACCCGACTCGAACAATTCTTCGATGCGGCTGAGCGTTGTGGCCAGAATCGGGTTGATGGCTTTAGGCCCCGACCCTTCCTTGGTTCGCGCCTCAGCAATCTGAAACACGCTGCGCTCTGCCTCATCGAGTATTTCACTGCTTTTTCGACCCAGCGGATTAAACGCCGAATCGGAAATTTTCCCGGACACTTCAACCAGCTGGCGCAACACCGAGCGCTCGCGCACGATGTCCGCATAGGCGGCAATGTTCGCTGCACCCGGGGTTTTCTCTGCCAACTCAGCCAGATAAGACAGGCCGCCCGCGTCTTCAATATCCCCGGCCCGCTCGAGAAACTCGGCTAAGGTGACGACATCCAGGGGCTCACTTTCACTGGCTAGCCGCTCGACAGCACCAAATATCAGGCGGTGATCCTGGCGATAGAAATCAGCCGCAGAGATCATTTCTGAAATCTCGTCGAACCGTCGATTATCCAGCATCAGGCCACCCAATACGGCCTGTTCAGCTTCCACCGAATGGGGTGGAACTTTGATACGACTGGTTTCTGAATCAATAGATGCAGGTTTGGGAGAAGGAGTTGCCATAGACACCAGACACGTAAGGAATGAAAAACAGACCTACAAGAATACCAGAAACAAACAAGCCCGAAACCGTTTCCGGTCCGGGCTTGTTGTAGACCGCTAAAAGCCTGGGCTTCAGCGGTCGCAGAACTTACCAGCTGTGGTCAAACCGATTACTCGGCAACAACCGCCAACTTGATGGTAACTTCAACGTCTGAGTGCAGCTGCAGCTCGATGTCGTACTCGCCAGTAGTCCGCAGAGGACCTTCCGGCAGACGAACTTCACTCTTCTCGACTTCAGTGCCGCCAGCAGAAACAACGTCTGCAATATCGCGAACACCGATAGAACCGAACAGCTTACCTTCATCACCAGCCTTGGAGGTGATGGTGAAGGATGCGCCTTCCAGAGCTTCTGCACGGGACTGGGCAGCAGACAGCTTTTCAGCAGCGGCTTTTTCCAGCTCAGCGCGACGCTCTTCAAACGCCTTTACGTTTGCTTCCGTGGCAGGCACAGCCTTGCCGTACGGCAGCAGGAAATTACGACCGTAACCGGCCTTAACATTTACCTTGTCGCCCAAAGTGCCAAGGTTTGCAACTTTCTCGAGCAGAATAACTTCCATCTCGTTAACCTCTTCGTGCTTTATTCAGCCGGTCCGGTTGGCGCAATGCGCTCCCGAATATCCAGCCAGCTATCCACAAAAGCCAGAACCAACAACAGCATCATTAGATTCAGACCCAACAGCCCCAACACAATGTAAAACGCGAGCAACGCCTGACCGCCCCACTGCTTACGACCAACCACACCATGAACCAGAGCCAAACCTGCCACCAGAAGCGGCGTGCCTGCAGCCCAGGCCAACAGTACCGGATTCAGCCCCAACAAAGGGCCCGATACAATGGTTACAGCGCATACCACCGCGACGGCCGGCGACAACCTGACGGCGTGAAACTCGCGCCGGAAACCACCGGGGTTATCCAGCCCTGCCTGCCAGGATCTCGCCAACATGGCCATGGCAATCGCTATCGCGAAAGCCGAGCCCGCCATACTGGCGCTCATCGCGCTTCGGATGATTCGCTCCAGGTCGCCGCCCAGAGCCTGAACCACTTCAGCGTTGTATTGGTCGTAAAACTCGACACCTATTCGAACAAGTTCGTTTAGCAGTGCCGGATACATGACGGGCAACATCAGGCCGGTCAGTATCGTCAGAAAGGCGCCGGATAACAGCGCGTTTTCCCAGGACAGCGATGCCCGGAAGACCGATGCAATCAGCATCGTTTGCAGCAGTACGATCAGCGCTGTCGGGTTTTGGCCGTAAACGGCCCACCCCAATGCGGGCAAAACTGCCCAGAGCCCAATGGTGAGCCCCTGCCGAATCCCTTGTCGCATAATGACAAGGGCCGTAACTGCTGCGCCTATCCAGAACAACAAAGGAACAATAGTAGAGACTACTGCAACTCCGCCGGCCTGCATGGGACCGCGCATTACATACTGTGCCAGTGCACGCATGGTCCCGGGTCCTGTCTATCTGTGCTTAGTGGTCGTGACTATCCGTATACGGCAGCAGTGCCAGGTAGCGGGCACGCTTGATAGCGGTAGCCAGCTGACGCTGATAACGTGCTTTGGTGCCGGTGATACGGCTGGGCACGATTTTGCCGGTTTCAGTGATGTAGCCTTTCAGGGTGTCCAGATCCTTGTAATCGATCTCTTTAACACCTTCTGCCGTGAAGCGGCAGAACTTACGACGTCTGAAAAAACGAGCCATAACTTAACTCCTAACTCCGGTGAATTACTCTTCTTCGCCTTTGGACTCAGTGCTCTGGCTTTCGCCAGACTCAGCCGAACGGCGTGGACGATCATCTCCGCCGGAACGACGGTCCTCACGGGACTCAGCGGCTTTCATCGGAGACAGGTCAGTAACAGCCTCGTCGCGACGCAGGATCAGCTCACGGATGATCGCATCGTTGAAGCGGAAGTTATGAGTCAGCTCGTCCATCGCAGCCTGTGAACATTCAACGTTCATCAGCACGTAGTGAGCTTTGTGAATCTTGTTGATCGGGTATGCCAGGTGACGACGGCCCCAATCTTCCAGGCGATGTACCTGACCGCCATCTTCAGTGATGACGCCGGTATAACGCTCGATCATCGCGGGCACCTGCTCGCTCTGATCCGGATGTACCATAAATACGATTTCGTAGTGAC
This sequence comes from Marinobacter sp. MDS2, assembly GCF_030718085.1. Taxonomy (NCBI): domain Bacteria; kingdom Pseudomonadati; phylum Pseudomonadota; class Gammaproteobacteria; order Pseudomonadales; family Marinobacteraceae; genus Marinobacter; species Marinobacter sp. MDS2. Next base: position 86,244 of record NZ_JAVAJF010000002.1, on the reverse strand, counting down.
GCATGAGTTCTCCCTACGGGTTAAACAGCTTTCGACCTCAGATGGCCCCTTCGGAACCGCTCCAAAGCATGGAAAGCAAGGAGGTGACAGCTAAGCTGCCGGCTTCTTTTTGCTTTTTAAACAGGGTCTTGTATAAAACCGCCTGATCAAAAGCGAGATTTTGATCCCCTGAATTCAGGCAATACAAAACCACCCCTTCTAAAAGGGGTGACGTATTCTATGCCTACAAGGGGTATCGTGCAAGGATTAACCGGTTCGTTGGCGCAACGCTTCGTACAGACAAACGCCCGTCGCCACCGAGACGTTCAGACTATCGACGTGGCCGTGCATTGGGATGTTCACCAACTGATCACAGTGCTCACGGGTAAGACGACGCATCCCCTTACCTTCCGCTCCCATCACCAACGCCACCGGCCCCTTAAAGTCAGCCTGGAACAAATTGGCATCCGACTCGCCCGCCGTTCCGATGAGCCAAACACCCTGATCTTTCAATTCGCGCAGAAAGCGCGCCAGATTGGTGACTCGAACAAACGGTACGGTTTCAGCGGCGCCACAGGCAACCTTTCGGGCGACAGGCGTCAAGCTTGCCGATTTATCTTTCGGTACGATAACGGCCTGAACACCCACGGCATCAGCAGTACGCATGCACGCGCCCAGGTTGTGAGGATCGGTCACGCCATCCAGCACCAACAGGAACGGCGGCTTATTGCTCGACGCCAACTGCGCCAGCAAATCCGCTTCGGTCCATTCGCGACTCTCGGCGACTTCGGCCACAACACCTTGATGCACGCCAGACACACGCTCATCCAGCTCGCGGCGATGCACAACACTCCAGCGCACGCCCAAACCATCCAGCGCCTCGGTCACCGATTTCACGCGCTTGTCCTGGCGCCCGGTTTGGATCCACACACGCAACAAACGCTCCGGCTCCCGTTTCAGCACTGCATCCACGGCATGCCAGCCAAATACATATTCCTGAGACACTAGCGATTCATTCCTGTGTTACTGGTTACTTGCGGCTTTTACGTTTTTTACCGGCCGGGGCCGATTTATGAGTCGCGCCCTTCTTCGCAGCTTCGCGCGCAGCCTCACTGGCCAAGCGCTCTTTTGCGCTGGCAGGTTTTCCAGACTTGCCACGCTTACCACCCTTACCGGCCCGGTCGCCTTTGTTACGAGGCTCTCGTTTGGCAATATCAAGCGCATCCCGGTCGGCGGTGCGTTTTTGAGGCTTGCTAGTCAGTTCTAGGTCGATCTTGCGATCTTCCAGACCAACCCGCACCACCTTCACTTTAACCTCATCGCCCAACCGGAAGCTTACCGCAGTGCGCTCCCCGATCAGCCGGTGCTTGGCCGCATCATGGTGAAAGTAATCGCCACTGAGCGTCGAGACATGCACGAGCCCTTCAATGTAGATATCCGCCAGCTCAACAAAGAAACCGAACGGTACAACCGCCGCAATCACACCGTTGTATTCCTCGCCCACGTGATCCTTAAGGAATTCACATTTGAGCCAGGCCATTACATCGCGAGTGGCATCATCCGCGCGGCGCTCAGTCATCGAACAATGCTGACCGAGCTGCTCAACTTTCGCGTAATCGTAGGGATAGGCGGCTAACCCTGCATCCAGCTCTTTAGGCGACACCACATCTTTCTGCACTTCCGGGTTGTGAATGCAGGACTTGATAGCCCGATGCACCACTAAATCCGGGTAACGACGGATGGGCGACGTAAAGTGCGCATAGCTCGCAAAGCCCAGACCGAAGTGGCCGCTCTCTTCAGGGCTATACACAGCCTGACTCAATGAGCGCAGCATCACCGTTTGGATAACATGGGCATCTGAGCGATCCGACACCTCGGACAACAGCTGTTGATAATCCGCGGATGTTGGCCGATCACCACCACCCAACTGCAGCCCCAATTCGCTCAGGAACAGACGCAACTTGGCCAGACGCTCCTCGGACGGGCCATCGTGCACCCGATACAGCGCTGGCATTTTATGCTTTTTCAGGAACCGCGCCGTGGCTACGTTCGCACACAGCATGCACTCTTCCACAATCTTGTGGGCATCGTTCCGGTGCACCGGAACAATCTCTTCAATTTTGCGCTGTGCATCAAAAACAATCTTGGTTTCGGTGGTTTCGAAATCAATTGCGCCGCGTTCGGTACGCGCTTTTCGCAGAAGCTTATAGAGCTCGTACAAATTATGCAGATGCGGCAGCAAGTCGGCGTAGTGAGCACTTAGCTGATAACCCTGCTCGGTGTCCGGGTGCTCAAGCATGGTGCTGACTTTGTTGTAGGTCAGCCGAGCATGGCTGCGCATGACCGCCTGGTAGAAGGTGTAGCCGCTGATGTTGCCCGCGGCACTGATGGTCATGTCAGCCACCATGCACAAACGGTCGACACCGGGGTTCAATGAACACAAGCCGTTAGACAGCTTCTCTGGCAGCATCGGTACAACGTGATCCGGGAAGTACACAGAGTTACCGCGCTCAAACGCTTCTTCATCTAGCGGAGACCCGGCACGCACGTAGTGCGACACGTCCGCAATCGCTACGACCAAACGGTACCCCCCCCGCGGGCGCGGCTCACAGTAGATCGCGTCATCGAAATCACGAGCCGATTCATCATCGATGGTTACCAGCCGCATGTTTCGAATATCAACGCGATTTACTTTGTCTTTTTCTTCAACTTCTGAAGATATCGCCGCCGCTTGTTCGCCAACAGCATCCGACCAACTGTGTGGAATTTCATAGGAGCGGATGGCTACATCTATTTCCATGCCCGGAGCCATGTGCTCACCCAGCACCTCCATCACCCGCCCAGTAGGCTGGGTGCGAACGGTCGGCTGGCGCAAGATTTCAACAACCACATACTGCCCGTGCACCGCGGCACCAACATTCTCGTCCGGAATCAGAATCTCGTGATTGATACGAGCATTCTCAGGAACGACAAAGGCAATGCCGCTCTCTTTGAAGAAACGCCCCACGGTCTGTTCGGTACGATGCTCCAGCACTTCAACGATCACACCTTCACGGCGACCACGGTCATCAACCCGATCCACTCGCGCGGCTACCCGATCACCATGGAAAACCTGCCGCATCTGGCGGGCGATCAAAAACAGGTCGGAACTGCCGTCATCGGGAATCAAAAAACCAAACCCATCGCGATGACCGGAGATCTTGCCAGTGACCAATGCAGCCTCTTCAATCGGCAAAAACGCATTTCGACGGTTACAGATCAACTGTCCATCACGGCACATGGCGATCAGGCGCCGGCGCAATGCTTCTATACCTTCCTCAGAGACCTGCCCCAATTCTTGGCACAAGGTTTCATGAGTGGCTGGAGCGCCGCGCTCTTTCAGGTGATTGAGGATAAACTCCCGGCTTTGGATGGGGTTATCGTATTTCTGGGCCTCACGATCAGCGTGAGGGTCCCGTATATTTTTTTTCTTGGAAACCATTCGGGTCCTTGCTATTCAGGCCGCAAACACTGCGGCAAAATTCATTAACTCACACAGTATAACGTTGGCATCTTAAACCTGCATGACAAGGGGGACATTAATAGGCACAAATACCGTGAAAACTTTTTTCACTAAAACGTTTGACAGACCACAAAGGAATTATTAAAGTACGCGCCATCGGTTGAGGGGCACCCTTCAACTCTGGCAGAAACGCCCGTTCTAAGTGAACTTTCGGCGCTACTGCAAATCACCTGCCGAGGTGGTGAAATTGGTAGACACGCTAGCTTCAGGTGCTAGTGGGGGCAACCCCGTGGAGGTTCAAGTCCTCTCCTCGGCACCATTTCCTTCCCCAGGAAATGGCACTCAGAAAACCTTTAATTAAGCATCAAACAAGCCGAAACGCTTGGATTTTTTTGTATCTGACGATAAAGCGGCAGCCATGTAGACATACCGCTTGCACCATCCGCGATTATCTAGCTATTCAGAAATTTCACGCTCCAGCCCTTCAATTAAATAATCCGTAAGGCTTTTATACACATAATCCACCTGCGCAAACGCAACCCCACCGCTCTCTTGAACAGAATCCCCGCATGTTGTGGTTGCACCGGCACGCTTCAGCTCGGCCCGCTGAATGTAATTTACGGTTTCGGCCGTTACATCGCTTTGATTCAGAGCCGGATAGGACAAATGCCATTGAAACGCACCATCCACAGAATCTACGCGCTCCAGACTCGCCGCGGCTGAGTTTTGCACAGGGAATTTGAGGAGCCGCTGCACCTCCAGCCCACCGGATGACTCGCCCTGACGGGTGTAGCTGCGGTAGTCGTACTCGTAGGCGCTGTCATACCCGTTTAAAGCCTCGGAGACAGATACCCCAAACAGCCGGGTGACATACGCGTTTTCTGGAACAACCGGATCATTTTCAGTGCCTGCCGGGTCGCAGACATCACCCGCCCCGGCCTCTTTAAAGACAATCGAACGCTCCACCGCCTCGCCGGTTTCGATGCGATACCCGCTCACTCGGCTACTCGCCCATATTTCAGCCGGAGCATTCTCGACAGCCACAGACAACATTCTGTCTGGACGCCCTGAAACAGTTTCAACAATGGCGGATTTATCGCCCCACCTCCATTCAATTTCAGCGCTCCCGCCCAACTCGGAGCTCTCTGGCTCAATGCCTTGCGTCACTTTATGGCACTGGGTAACCGTATCAAAGTAAGCACGACTGTTTGACCAATCGAACACGATACGCTCATGAACGCCGCCCTCTTCATAGAAGCCATGGCTGAGACCGGACAAAGACGCACTAGGCAACCACGGCGTATTCAGCGTTGCGATATATCCATCCACCTGCACCAGCCGCATCAGCTCGGGTAACGATGGGGTCATGCAGCCCCGGCTGGAAACCGACAACAACTGTCCATCTTCCGTGTAATCAAACGTCAGTTCGGCCGAGGGTTTCAGGTCCCGGGCAGGCAACGTGCCGGAGCGGTCAGAGTGCGCAGCAACCTTCACTGCGGTCAATAGAACCGGGTTGCTGAGCTCAAGGGGAACAACGGGCAAAGCCAATGTGTCCGGGTCCACATTGCCGTAACTCCCTCCGGTTGCCGCTGCATCCACCCGCTGCATGACCTCGGCGGCGTTCTGAACTAACGAGATGCCCAGCAGCCGAACAGATTCTGCGGATAACAAGCGCTCTCTACCATCACTGTCCGGTTCAGACAGCAAGGTGTTGTAGTCGTCAGGCATCTGGCTCGCCATAAAGCGAGCCAACGCTTGAGCATAGACCCGCGCTTTATCGTCGTTGGCAAGCACGTAGTCTTTTAGCAAATTCAGCCCATCCAGATCGGCATAGCGTCCCGGGGAAACCGTTCCGAGCTCCGGACTGATAGAACTTCCCACAACGGCTCGGAAACGAGCCAGCGTGGTTAGCGGCGTAACGTTGGTCACACCCGGACTGGCCGACATCAGAAAGGCCCGTTTTACCGCGACATGCCCCCTACGGGTTTCTTGCAAGGTTTGACCGGGCAGCGCCAATGCATACAAGGGGTAATCTCTGGGATCCAGGTCCTTGCCCACCGTGCCGGGCACATCGAACTCAGAAATATCGAGATCAAAGCGCCCTCCTGCCATCGTCATGGCTGTGGGTTCGCCCTTCTCCAGCGTGTACTTTTCACCACTGGCCAAAGTAACCTCTAGCGGCCCCTTGCTGTATTGCCCATCGCCATCCAGATCCAGCCAAACGCGTGCATTTCGAAGATAGTCATCAATAACGCGCCCTGAATAGGGAGCCGGCTGGCTGTAGCCCACACCATCAAAATCACGGCCATCAACCGGCAGTTGGTCGGACTCTTCGCCACAGCCGGCGAGCACGAGAGATAGCAAAGGAGCAGAAAGACAGAACAGGCGTTTCATCACGGCAACCGTTTATCCTTGTTAGAAGGTTGTGCCGTTACTGTAGGGAATACCGAAGCCGGAGACCTTGACCGGCTTGGCAAATTGTAAAGTTTGGTAAACAGCAGGCTCGAGGCCTGCTGTTACAAGGGCGAGTTAGAACGAACGGGCAACGATTTCTTTCATGATTTCGTTGGTGCCGGCATAAATGCGCTGCACGCGTGAATCGGCCCATGCGCGGGCAATGGGGTATTCCCACATGTAGCCATAGCCGCCGTGCAACTGGACACACTCGTCCATGACCTTGCATTGCAGGTCGGTGGTGTGCTGCTTGAGCATAGCCGCTGTCGGGATATCCAGCTTCTTATCCAGATGAAGCTCCAGGCAACGATCCGTAAACACCCGGGCGGCCGTGATCTCAGCTTTAAGTTCCGCCAGCTTGAAACGGGTGTTCTGGAATGCCACTACCGGCTTACCAAACGCTTTCCGCTCTTTTACATAGTCTAGGGTCCACTGCCAGGCCGCCTCTGCAGCCGCCACGGCGGTGATCGCCACCTGCAGACGCTCGGCCGGCAGCTCGCTCATTAACTGGACAAAACCCTGCCCCTCATGACTCCCCAGCAGATTCCCGGCAGGCACCTTAACATCCTGGAAGAACAACTCGGACGTATCTTGAGCCTTCATGCCCACTTTGTTCAGGTTCTGCCCCTTCTCGAACCCCTCAGAGGCAGTCTCGACGATGAACAAACTGGTGCCTTTGGCGCCCTCTTTGGGATCGGTCTTGGCGACCACCACAACCAAATCCGCTAACTGGCCGTTGGTAATGAACGTTTTGGAGCCGTTCAAGAGGTAGTGATCGCCCTGTTTGATGGCCGTGGTTTTCACGCCCTGCAGGTCGGAACCTGCGCCCGGCTCTGTCATGGCGATGGCACCCACCATTTCGCCGGACGCCAGTTTCGGCAAGTAATGCTGCTTTTGTTCGTCGGTGCCGTAGTTATAGATATAGGGGGCGACGATGTCCGAGTGAAGAGCCCAACCAATCCCCGTCAAACCGGCTTTGGCGACCTCTTCCATAACTACCGCGGAATACCGGAAGTCGGCGCCAACACCGCCGTACTCTTCAGGCAATGTCGGACAAAGAAAGCCCAGCTCGCCCGCTTTGTGCCAGATTTCCCGGCTCACCTGGCCGTCTTTCTCCCACTGCTCATGATAGGGAGCGGCTTCCTGTTCCAGGAATTTACGGACGGAATCCCGGAACCCTTCAAGATCGGCATCAAACAGAGTACGTGGAATCATGGCAGAACCTCGCGTATCGAGTGGCTTGTTTTTATGTTCAACCAGTCTGTGACGAGGGAGGCGCGCACTCAATGATGAAAACCATCAATCGCTTTGACCAAAACCAACGCAAGCAATGCTCGGTTGCCTTTTCTCATTCGCCCCAGCGTGGCACCAACGTTTGCGAGAAGCCCAAATGGTCCAGCATCCGCGCCACCATGAAGTCCACCAGATCATCAATCGACTGAGGCTTATGATAAAAACCCGGGCTTGCCGGCATGATGACGGCTCCCATGCGAGTGAGCCTGAGCATGTTTTCGAGGTGCACTTCTGAATAGGGGGATTCGCGCAGCACCAGAATCAGCTTCCGCCGCTCTTTCAAGGCCACGTCACCGGCCCGCTCAATGAGATTGTTGCTGGCACCGGTGGCTAGCGCCGAAAGCGTGCCCGTGCTGCACGGGCAGATGACCAACGGAGCTTTTTCGCCCGAGCCAGAGGCCGGGGGCGAGAACCAGTCTTCACGGCCGAACACCTGAATCTGCTTTTCTTCGGCCCCGGAATAGGCGGTGAACGCTTCGGCCATGGCGGGCGGAGAGCCCGGCAGGCGGAAGTCTGTTTCCGTAGCGATCACCACTTGCGCGGCCCGGCTGACCATCACGTTCACCCGACATCCCTGACCGACCAGACACTGCATCAGACGCAACGCGTACTGGGCACCAGAGGCACCCGTGATAGCAAGATTAACGACCTGCGGAGCCTCAGCCACGAACTTTCTCCAATTCCGCCACCAGTTTGCGGTGAATCCCACCAAAACCGCCATTACTCATAATGACAATGTGGCAGGTTTCCGGCAGTTGTTCCAATGCGCGGGCGATCAGCGCCGCCACGGAATTTTCAACGCTGTGATGGTCCAGTTGGCCGTGTTCTGCCCGCCAGCTTTCCACCAGCTCCGGCAACCAATCCATGTCGCTCAGATTTCCCCACAACACACGGTCAGCAGCGGCCGCGCTGGGGATCAGGGTTTGCTGATGCACACCTTGCTTCATGGTGTTCGAGCGCGGTTCGATAATCGCCAGAATGGGTTCGTCGCCTACCTGATTCCGCAGACCTTCCAGGGTCAGGGCAATGGCAGTGGGATGATGGGCAAAGTCATCATATACGGTCACGCCACCAACCTCCCCTACTCGTTCCATGCGGCGTTTTACGCCGGAGAACCGGCACAAGGCGGCCACCGCATGATCAGGCGTCACACCCACATGGCGCGCAGCCGCAATGGCCGAGAGTGCGTTGCGCACGTTGTGTTGTCCGGTCAGCGCCCACTTCAGAACCGCCACCGGCTGTTCGTGGTGAATCACCATAAACTGACTGCCGTCTTCTCGAAGCAGCTCTGCACGCCAATCGGTCGTACGGGATATTTCGCTGCCAATAGCGGTGTCCTGAACGGGGCTCCAACACCCCATATCCAACGCGTTATCTAAATGCTTATCCAACGCGGGGCGAATGATCAGCCCTTGCGACGGCACCGTGCGCACCACATGGTGAAACTGGCGCTCTATGGCTTCAACGCTGTCGAAAATATCGGCGTGATCGTATTCCAGATTGTTCAGAATCAAGGTATTAGGGCGGTAGTGAATAAACTTGGAGCGTTTGTCGAAAAACGCACTGTCGTATTCATCGGCTTCAATCACAAAGAAATCACTGGTGCCCAGCCGTGCAGACACCGGAAAATCCTGTGGCACGCCACCGACCAGATAACCGGCATCAAACCCAGCCTGATCCAGAATCCATAACAGCATGGAGGTGGTGGTGGTTTTGCCATGAGTCCCGGCCACCGCCATCACCCAGCGGTGCCTCAGTACTTCCCGAGACAACCATTCCGGGCCAGACATGTAATCAATACCGCGATTTAGCACCGCTTCAACTTCAACATTGCCCCGCGACATGGCATTGCCGATCAACACCAAATCAGGCTTCGGCTCCAGGTTTTCCACCCGGTAGCCTTCCATCAGCGTTATACCTTGGGCCTCAAGCTGGGTGCTCATGGGGGGATAAACACCTTGGTCAGAACCGGTCACCGTATGGCCCAGTTCCCGCGCGATCACGGCCAGACTGCCCATGAACGTGCCACAGATGCCCAAAATATGTATATGCATTAGGGTATTGCCTCCGATTTGAATCCTGCCAAGCCTCTACCATACTTTCTGCGGGGTCAAGAGTCGGCATCCCCTCATGAAAAACGGCCGTGTTTGGCGTATCATTCGCGCCAACTTTGAACCAGCAGGAGGCTTGAGCCCGCGATGGCGATCAAGAACGCATTTTATGCCCAATCTGGCGGAGTAACCGCCGTTATCAATGCCAGTGCATGCGGCGTTATCCAAACCGCACGCAAATACCCGGATCTGATCGGCAAAGTCTACGCCGGCCGCAACGGTATCATCGGTGCACTGACCGAAGAACTGATCGATACCAGCCTGGAATCGGATGAAGACATCCAGGCCCTGATCCACACCCCGGGCGGTGCGTTCGGCTCTTGCCGCTACAAGTTGAAAAACTTTTCTGAAAACCAGCGTGAATACGAGCGCCTGATCGAAGTATTTCGTGCCCACAACATCGGCTACTTCTTCTATAACGGTGGCGGTGACTCCCAGGACACCGCTTACAAAGTCTCTCAGCTGGCCGACAAAATGGGCTACCCGATTACCTGCATCGGTGTGCCCAAGACCGTCGATAACGACCTGCCGTTCACCGATTGCTGCCCCGGCTTCGGCTCTGTCGGCAAATACATTGCCACCTCTACGCTGGAAGCCAGCCTGGACATCAAGTCCATGTGTGAAACCTCCACCAAGGTGTTCATTCTGGAAGTCATGGGCCGTCACGCTGGCTGGATCGCCGCGGCCGGTGGTTTGGCGGGTCAGGAAGAAGGCGAGCCGCCTCACATTATCCTGTTCCCGGAAATCCCGTTCGACCGTGAAAAATTCCTGGCGCGTGTGGATCAGTGCGTGAAAGACTACGGTTACTGCGTGGTCGTAGCCTCTGAAGGTGCCCAGTACGACGATGGCCGTTTTGTTGCCGATGCCGGCGCCAAAGATGCCTTTGGCCACACCCAGCTGGGCGGTGTCGCTCCGGCTCTGGCGAACATGGTCCGACAAGCACTGGGGCACAAGTACCACTGGGCGGTTGCTGACTACCTGCAGCGTTCAGCCCGCCACATTGCTTCGGCCACTGACGTAGAACAGGCTTACGCGGTTGGTGAAGCGGCTGTGGAAATGGCACTGGCAGGCAAGCAGGCGCTGATGCCGACCATCGTGCGTGACCAAGCCAAGCCTTACCGCTGGTCCATCGGTGAAGCCAATTTGAGCGAAGTGGCGAACCAGGAAAAGAAAATGCCCATCCACTACATTACGGATGACGGCTTCGGCATTACCCAGGAATGCCGCGACTACCTGCAGCCACTGATCGAAGGGGAAAACTTCCCGCCCTTTAAAAATGGCCTGCCGAAGGTTGCCAAGCTGAAGAACCAGCTGGTTGAGAAAAAGCTGAAGACAGAATTCAAAATCTGATCAGTAACCCTGAACGCAAAAAGCCCGGCTACTGAAAAGTAACCGGGCTTTTTTTGTGACGCTTTGCAGACGCGTCAACGGGCTTTATTCGTAGGCGACGTGCCGACGCACATAGGCAAAAAACTCATCACAGCCGCCCACATACTCAGAACCCACCAGAATCTGGGGTACCGTGTGAACCGGCTGGCCAATCCGCTCTGCCACATCCTGCTTGCTCAAACCCTGCTCGACCATATCAATCCAGGTGTAAGGCATGTTCTGGGACTCGCACAGGGCTTTGGCTCGCAAACAAAAACCACAGCTCGAGCGCCCGTAAATTGTGACCTGTTCCATAACAACCTCCTGCGACAAGGGCTAACCCTTGTGGTGAATAAGACGGTAAATCTATTTGGCACGAATGATGCCACGCACAACAAAAATTAAAAATTGATCCTGCGCATAATGCTCATAGTAAGTACCGATACTTAGCAGGTGGTCAACCTCAGGTTTTCAGGCGTTTCAACTCTCCATCCAGAACCTCGACTTGTGCGTCGAGTGCTTCGCCACTTTGACGAACCCGCTGCGCCAGTTCTCGCAGGTCAGTGGCCGCATCACCGATTTGAGTCAGATTGCGATTAATCTCCTCACTCACCGAGCTTTGTTCTTCGGCGGCGGTAGCCACCTGAGTAACGTGCTCAACAATCACGCCGATTCGATCAACAACCGTGGCCAGCGAATGAGCCGCTTCTCGAGTGCCATCCACAGCGCCGGAGGCACGGCCCACACCGTGCTGAATCACCGATACGGCACCACTGACATCGCCTTTCAAGGCGTCGATCATATCGCTGATTTCATCGGTGGATTCACGTGTTTTCGAGGCCAGGCTGCGAACTTCGTCCGCCACTACTGCAAACCCACGGCCCTGTTCGCCCGCCCGGGCCGCCTCGATGGCCGCGTTCAAAGCCAGCAAGTTAGTCTGTTCTGCAATGCCACGAATCACCTCGATAATCCGGTTTATCTCTTCGCTACGCTGCTCCACATGCCCTATCGCCGAGCTTGCTTCCCCCATATCGTTGGCCAGCGCATCCACCTCTTTAACCGCTGCACCCAGAGTGTCCCGGGTGAACTGGATGCCGTCGCGGGCCGCACGGGCATTATCCGCCGCCTCGCCCGCGAAACCGGCCACTTCGCCTGCCGCTACGGACATTTCATTCATCGCGGTGACGACACTGTCGATATCACCGTGTTGCTGCCCGGTCTGATCATCAATATCTCGACTCACCGCCCCCATATCGGTGGCCTGAGCGCGCACTTTGACATTGACCTCTTTCAGATCACTGATCATGTCTCGGAGACGGGCAAGGAATTGATTGAACCCGCCCGCGAGAGCGATCAGTTCCGCATGGGTATCAATATGGAGCTCTCGAGTAAGATCACCTTCCGAACTCGCCAGATTCTGCATCCGGTCCCGGATTTCGTTCAGCGGCCGGGTAACCGACCGCATCAGCAGCACCAACAGCGCTATCGCGGCCAACACTACCATCGTTGCCGCCAACGCCTGCCGTTTCGTGGTGTTTGCCACCTCTGATGACAACAAATCGGTAAGATCACTCACGCTGGCAAGGGCTACCTCTCTCGGCAACTCGATCAGCAACGACCATTCGCTACCTGACAAGGTGACTTTCACCGGGTGCGCGACCGCAAGCGTGTGTCCGTCATCAAAACCACCCTTCTGCCGGTGCAGTTTGCTGAAGTCCGGCGCCAGTTCGGGCAAGGCCTCCTGCAACGGTCGCCCCAGGTATTGCTGGTAATGACTGGAGGCGGCAATCAGGCCTCGCTCACTCAATAACGTGACTCTCGATGCCCCTCCAAACAGGTCCTGACTCACCGTTTTGACCATAGTCTGCAGAGTGGCGAGATTAATATCGATGCCCACCACGCCGGCAAATTGCCCCTCATTCAACACCGGCACAATGAGGCTGGTCATCAACTCCGAATACCCGTCCTCGATTTCGTATTCGTAGGGTTCCAGCAGACACGGCTGCAGAGAATCCATCGCGCACAGATACCACTCCGCCTCGCGATCACCAAACTCGTTGCGGGTACTCAGATACTTCTCAGCCGGGTCTTCCGTGCGGCTGAATTCAATCTCGCCCTGCGGGTTCCGGAAATAGTAGATATCCAGGGTACCGGCATCGCTGCTGTGTTCTGCGGCTCCGTCTTTGAAAAATTCATCCAGCCCGTCGTAAGCATCGGGCTCGAATTGCGCATAAATTGCACTCAGATGGGGCTGTTCTGACAACACGGCGCCCACCGTATCCTGCAGCGCCCATCGGCTCATGCGTCCGAACTTGTCATTCTCGATATTTTGGCGGATCAGCACCTGCAGCATTTCCGGTATCTGGTAGGCTGCTTCAAATTTACCCGCCACCCGCTCAGCGTATTGGCCAGCGGTTGCGCCGAGTTGCTCCATCACAATACTCTGCACCGTATCGCGGGTATCACCGGACATTTGCTGCTTCATGTCAGCCAACGACCATTGCGCCGTCAAAACAATGCTGAAACTGAGCAGCAGTAACAGTGTGATCACCAGGCCATATAGCTTAAAGCGGAGCGAAAGGTGTTTCATAGGAACCAAAACCTATTAAAGTAAGCAGTCAAACACATAGTAGAGCATGGAGCGCCCATGGCGTACCTTACCCTGTTTCTGACCTCATTTGCGGCTGCCACACTGCTGCCTGCCTATTCCGAGATAATGCTGGGCACGTTGGCAAACCAGGGGCTGCCGCTGTTCTGGCTTTGGCTGTCAGCCACCCTTGGCAACACACTGGGCTCTGTTGTTAATGGACTTATCGGCCGGCAAGTGGATCGCTTTAAAGACAAACGTTGGTTTCCAGTCAGCGAGATGCAATTACACAAAGCCCGGAACCGCTTTAACCGTTACGGGCAATGGTCACTGTTACTTGGCTGGTTGCCGCTAGGCGGGGATGCCTTGACACTCATTGGGGGTGTAATGCGAGTGCCCTGGCTGAACTTTATTGTCCTGGTGGGAATCGGCAAAGGCCTTCGCTACGCCCTTGTGATTTGGGCGGTTCAGAAAGCCTTCAGCTAGCGTTATTCGGGATATAGGTAGCGGCGCAGGATGTCTTCCCCGTTAAATTCCGAATACAGTACGGCGATGAAGGTGTAGACACCAATCAGCTTTCGATTCAGGAACACAAACTCTTTGGGTGGCACCCGGAAGTACCGGCTGATGGCCGAACGGGCAGCCTGCTTGGCAACCCGGGACGGCAAATCACTTTGCTTCCAGCGGTATTCACCCTGACTGTTCACCGCATAGTCCGGCCACTCAGATCGATCCCTGGCCAACGGTTCCAGAACCGACATACACACAGAGCCAAACTTTTCCAACACCGCCTCGGGCCAGTCCCGGCTCATGAAATTCAGCGTGACACCGCCATCGATCACAGCGCCGAGATCTCCCTCGTACGAGGCTTTGATCATCTGTATTACTGGCGTGAGGAATTCATCGGTATAGCTTTGCACTGCACCGAAATCGAGCAACACGATCTTGTCCTGCCCACTGTCTTCGCCCGACTCGTTTGCAATTCGAATTCGGTAATTGCCAAAGTTCGGGTCGGTCTGGATTTCCCCCCAATCAAACAGCTCTCTGAAGAACAACTCCAGAGCCGCTTTGCCCAGTTCGCTGCGCCGCGCCTGAGGCAAGGCGGCGACTTCCGGTGAGCTCACAGAATGGCCGTGTTCGTAGGTGGATGCGATGATGTGATCGGTCGAATATTCCTGCAGCACGCGGGGCACAACGAACCGTGGATCGCCGCTGAGCATGGTGCGGAATTTTTCAGTGGTGCGGGCCTCCAGTCGATAATCCACTTCACGGTGCATCATCTCCCGGACTTCTTCCAGCCAATCGTTGAACTCTGGCCCAAAGCTGACCAGCCGGGCGACTTTCAACAACTGGGCTACGGCGTTCAAATCGCTGTCTACCGCATCCGCAACCCCCGGGTACTGAACTTTCAACACCAGCTCCAGCCCGTCGCTTTTTCGAACCGCGCGGTGTACCTGCCCCAAAGACGCTGCGCCTATAGGTTCGGGAGCCACCTCCAGTTCCGCCAGCCGATCAGCACCCATTTCTTCTTTGAGCACCCGCTCGATGGCCGGCCACTCCAGCGAGGTGGTTTGGTCTTCCAGTGTGTGCAGAGCTTCGGTGACTTCGTCCGGTAGAAAATGTTCACCGTATAACGCCATGACCTGGCCAATCTTCACCACACTGCCTTTGAGCCGGCCCAGCTCGTCCACCAGAAACCTGGACTGGTTCGAAAGCATGGCACGATGCCGTTGTTCACGGGTTTCTTTGTCGCTAAACCAATTCGTAGCCATGTGGGATGCCATCCGGGTCCCGGCGAACAACCCCGCCTTGGTCAGAGACAGTCGACGCTCAAAGCTGCCAGTCTTGATGCGAGAAACAGATTTTGCGGGCTTTCTGGTAGACATGAAGGACCTGTCTTAATGTGAGGTGTTCGAAATGTGGTCAGTAAAGTTACCGCCCAACAACTCTCACGCTACATTATATCGACACTGCGCGCAGACAGCTTATCCCGTCCGCCCCACAGGGATTGCTATACGGGCCAATGCGTGCTGCCTCACCAGCCCTGCTTGAACTCGACGTCCCCGCCTAATCCGGCAACCAGCTCTTGCACCAGATGCTGTTCAACATCGTAGACCGACACACCCGGCACGAAATTACTGACCTGAGACATCGACATCCCTGCATAGCCACACGGATTGATGCGAGAGAATGGCTCCATATCCATGTTTACATTCAACGCCAGCCCGTGAAACGAGCAGCCCTTTCGGACCCTCAACCCCAGAGAGGCGATCTTTGCGCCGTTGACATAGACACCCGGCGCATCGGATCGGGGCGCCGCTTCAATACCGTAATCCGCCAACGCACGCACAATGGCTTGTTCGATCTCATCAACAAGAGAACGGACACCCAGCTTGCGCCGAGTGAGATCAATAAGCAGGTAAACAACCAACTGTCCGGGACCGTGGTAGGTAACTTGCCCGCCCCGGTCCACCTGGATTACCGGAATATCCCCCGGCAAAAGAATGTGCTCCGCCTTACCAGCCTGCCCCTGGGTAAATACTCTCGGATGCTCGAGACACCAAAGTTCATCAACCGTCGTGTGGTCGCGGTTCGCGGTGAAGGATTTCATCGCTTCCCACGTTTCCATGTACGGCTGTTGCCCAAGAGAACGGACGATAAGTTCGGTCATCACAACACCATATGAACGCGGCCGGTAGCCTTCAGTTCTTCGAACAGCGCTTTAAGCTGTGGTTCCCCGGTGGCCACGATCTTTACCCGAACCGAGCAAAACCGACCGTTCCGGCTGTCATTGACGGTTATGTCAGCCTTATCAATGCCCGGC
Organism: Marinobacter sp. MDS2; assembly: GCF_030718085.1. Taxonomy (NCBI): domain Bacteria; kingdom Pseudomonadati; phylum Pseudomonadota; class Gammaproteobacteria; order Pseudomonadales; family Marinobacteraceae; genus Marinobacter; species Marinobacter sp. MDS2. The sequence continues at coordinate 70,126 of NZ_JAVAJF010000002.1, read as the reverse complement.
GAATGCTTCTCGACAATGGCCGTAACCACATCGATGAAATCCGGGGCGGAGTCTCCGATCACCTTGATCACGTAATCACAGGGAAACTCAATTTTCGGTGCTTTCGGCTCAGTCATGCCCTGCCTATACTCCCACGTCGTCGCGGTTGTTCCGCGCGTTCTTAATTGAATAATTGAATGAAAAAGAGCTTGATGGAGTCCCACAGGCGTTTGAACAGGCCACCTTGCTCAATTTCAGTCAGCGCCAGAACCGGTTGCTCGACCACGGTTTCGCCATCAAGCAGTACACGTACTTGCCCCAGTTCCTGACCCATCTTAATGGGCGCTTTGATCACAGAATCAAGGTCTACCGTAGATTCCAGTTTATCGCGGGAGCCTCGTGGAATCGTGACATAAACATCTTCAGCCATACCGACAGAGACTTCATCTGCCACACCACCCCATACGTCAGCCGCCATCAACTCCTGACCGGCACGGAACAGGCGCTCTGTTTCGTAATAACGGAACCCGTAGTTCAGCATTTTCTGAACTTCCTGCGCCCGGGCTGCCGAGCTGCTGGTGCCCATCACCGAAGCAATCAAGCGGGTGTCGTTACGCTTGGCTGATGCAACGAGGCAATAGCCGGCCTCTTCGGTGTGACCGGTTTTCAGCCCATCGACGCTGTCATCACGCCACAGCAACGCGTTGCGGTTCGGCTGACGAATGTTGTTGTAGGTAAAATGCTTCTCGGCATAGATCGGGTAGTTTTCCGGGTAATCCTGAATAATGGCCCGCGCCAGCAATGCCAGATCGTAAGCGGTAGAGAAATGGTCCTGAGCGGGCAAACCCGTGGCGTTCCGGAAGTTCGTATTCTTCATGCCGAGCAATTGCGCCTGCTGGTTCATGATATCGACGAAAGCCTCTTCACTGCCGGCAATAAATTCTGCCAAAGCCACCGATGCATCGTTGCCTGACTGAATAATCACACCCTTCAGCAAATCGTGAACGGTCGCAGTTGTGCCTTCCCGAAGGAAAGTACGGGACCCTTCGGTGCGCCACGCATTCACACTGATCGGCACACTGTCCTGCATGGCAATCCGCCCCTCATCCAGCTCTCGCTCAACGATGTAGGCTGTCATCATTTTCGTCAGGCTCGCCGGCGGCAAACGTTCATTGCTGTTGTGCTCCATGATCACACGACCACTAAGAGGATCCATCAGCACCCAGGAACTACCGGCTATTTTTGGCGCCGACGGTATCAACACCGATTGCGCGGATGTCTGCGCGGAGAACACTGTCAAAGACAGAGCCAGAAGAAAGATTCGAGTAAACATTTTGAAAGCCATGGGTCGTTTCATTCGCTGTCAGAGGTTTGTCTTATGTGTGTTCTGAACTCAGACGGTTCAGTGCGTATCCGTAAGGATAATGGAATTGCCGAAACCTTTTGATTCAATCAGGCTCTGGGCATACCGGGCATCATCTTCGCTCCCAAAGGGGCCAACTTGCACTCGGTGAAAACGCCCGTTACTCGTTGAAACTTGTTGAACCCGAACCGGATCTTCAAGCTCTCTTTGCGCACGGGCGAGCATTGCGTTGGCTGGCTCCGGGCTACCAAAGGCTCCCAGTTGCACAAACAACGCCTTACGAACAGTTGCAACGGCTGACTGTTCGGGGGCGACTGTTTCCGAAGCGGGCCTGGCCATTACGGTTTCGCCATTCGGGTTATAGGGTTGCCCGGCCAAAAACATGGAGCCGTCCGGTTTAACAGTAATGGCTGCCACTTCCACGCGAGCTGTCCCACGGGACTGATACCCCAGTTTTTTGGCAGCCGCGTACGACAAGTCAATCAACCGGTCGCCATGAAAGGGGCCCCGATCATTCACCCGAACCACCACCGAACGGCCGTTATCCAGATTGGTCACTCTGGCATAGCTCGGAATGCGAAGCGATTTGTGGGCAGCCGACATGCTGTACATGTTGAAAACTTCGCCATTCGAGGTTTTATGGCCATGAAACTTTTGACCGTACCAACTGGCGGTCCCCCGCTTTACGTACCCTTCGTTGGAATCGACCACATGGTAGCTTTTACCCCAAACCTGGTAAGGCGACTTGTTGCCCGCCCGACGGGGCGCTTCATAACGCGGTTCGGCATCGGCCAGACCACTGACATCGTAATCTCCGTCAGGAGCCCGATCCTGCTTGATGGTGTATCTTGACGAATGGTCAACTTCCGGTGTGCTGGAGCAGCCGGACAAGACCACAGCCACCAACGCCACCCAAAATCCCATGTTAAAAATGTTCGCCATAGCTGCGCGCAACTCATCGTGTTGGTTTGTCAGAGCTTACTGACCTGCAATATTGTAACGGGTTCCCCCGGACCTTAACCATTACCGGCCAGCCATGATTCACCCTGCGTCAGGCCGTGATCATCCGGCGATGGGTGTGTATCGACATCAGCACACCGAACGCTGCCATCAACGTAACCCCGGACGTTCCACCATAACTGATTAGAGGCAATGGCACACCGACCACCGGCAACAACCCGCTGACCATGCCCACGTTGACGAAAATGTAGATAAAGAAGGTCATGGTCAACGCGCCCGCCAGCAAACGCGCATAAGAATCCTGAGCCGACACGGCGATGTACAGGCAGCGAACGATAATGAGGAAGTACACCGCCATCAACAACATCATGCCGACAAAACCAAATTCCTCAGCCAACACGGCAACGATAAAATCGGTGTGGCTTTCCGGCAGGAATTCCAGATGGGATTGGGTTCCCTGCAACCACCCTTTGCCATCCATGCCCCCAGATCCGATCGCGGTCTTTGACTGAATGATGTTCCAGCCCGCCCCGAGCGGGTCACTCTGGGGATCCAACAAGGTCAGTACGCGTTGTTTTTGGTAATCCCGCATGACGAAAAACCACATCAGCGGCGCGGAAACCGACACCAAACCGAAAAACGCTGCAATCAGCTTCCAGCTCATTCCGGCAAAAAACACCACGAAAATGCCTGCCATGCCCACCAATAACGAGGTTCCCAAGTCAGGTTGCTGAACAATAAGGAACATTGGCAGCAGCACGATGAACAAGCCCACGATCACACGCCCAAACGTCGGCGGCAGGAAGTAACGGGAGAGGTACCAGGCAGCCATCATTGGCACCACCAGCTTCATTAGCTCCGAGGGCTGGAACCTTGGCAGCCCCGGGATGGCCAACCAGCGCTGCGCGCCTTTTGCACCGACCCCCACCAGCAACACTGCCACCAAACCGACCAGACCAAGCACATAGAGCCAGGGCGACCAACGCCGGAACACCGCCGGGTCCAGCTGGGCAAACACCAGCATTACGCCAAACGCCACTGCGAGGCGAATCCCTTGCGCCTTCACCACTTCAATGTTTCTGTCTGCACCACTGTAGAGGACGAACAGCCCCCCACCCACAAGGATCGCCAGCAGGAAAAGCAAGATAGGATCCAGGTGCAACACGCTCCAGATGCTTCGCGACCGCCCTAAGTCAGACCCGGTCTGGGCTCCCAGCAAATCTTTTCCCAGCCCCATCAGTGCTCACTCCCTGTCTGATTCACCTGCCCTAGCATTTTTTCTGCCTCGGCCGCCGGAAATTCTTCCAGCCAGGCATCGAACAAGCCCCGCGCTACCGGGGCCGCAACGCTGCTGCCACCGCCACCGTTCTCGACAATGATGGCCACGGCAATCTTGGGATCGTCTGCCGGTGCAAACCCCACAAACAACGCATGGTCACGCAAACGCTCCCGGATTTCTTCCGCATCGTATTCTTCGTCCTGACCCAGACTGAACACCTGCGCGGTGCCGGTTTTGCCCGCCATGCGATAGTTGGCACCCCGAGCTGCCCGGCGGGCCGTGCCTTTCGCTCCATGCATGACTTCTTCCATGGTATCGACAACGTATTCCCAGTTTTCCGGATCTTTCAGCACCAGCGGGTTGTGCGTTTCCGCAGGCAAAAACTCGTCGGCGGTCCGATCACCACGAATATCCTTCAACAAACGCGGCTCAACCCACTCTCCCCGATTGGCGACCAGTGCGGTTGCCGTGGCCAGTTGCAGCGGCGTTGCCAGGAAAAACCCTTGGCCAATCCCCATGTTCACGGAATCCCCGGGGTACCAACGTTCGTTCCGCATCGCGCGTTTCCAGTCATCAGAAGGCAGCAGCCCACTCAGAGCACCGGACACGTCCAAGGTAGCGTCTTCACCAAAGCCGAACGCGGAAAGATACTTGTGCATGGTGTCGACACCCATTTCGACAGCCACATCGTAGAAATAGACATCACAAGACTGGGCCACCGAATCTTTCAGATCGACCCAGCCGTGCCCGGAACGCTTCCAGTCGCGGTACCGGCGCCCTCCCTCGCGTAGCTGATAATAGCCCGGGTCCCAGATTTTGCGGTCACGAGTGGTCACACCACTGTCCAGGGCCGCCACTGCCATCATCGGTTTGATGGTAGAGCCCGGCGGATATTGGCCACGTAATGCCCGGTTAAACAAAGGTTTGTCGATGCTTTCACTGAGCTCACGATAGTCGGCTACGCTGATGCCTGTAACAAATTTATTGGTATCGAAACCAGGCACACTTGCCAGGGCCAGAATGCCGCCAGTCGCCGGTTCAATCGCGACAATGGCGCCCCGGCGCCCTTCCAGCAATTCATGAGCTTTGCGCTGCAGGCGTAAATCCAGATGCAGTTCGAGATCTTCGCCCGGCACAGGATTTTCGCGCTCCAGAACACGTAAGATACGGCCCCGAGCGTTGGTTTCCACATGCTGGTAACCCACCCGGCCGTGCAAGACCTCTTCGTAAAAACGCTCGATTCCCGACTTGCCGATGTAGTTGGTTCCCGCATAGTTGACGGGATCAATCCTATTCAGCTCTTCACGGTTGATACGACCCACGAAGCCCAGCGCATGGGCTGTGAGGTCACTGTGGGGGTAGTAACGTACCAGCTCCGCCGACACCTCGACACCAGGGAATTCATGCCGATGCACGGCCATTTTGGCGATATCAGACTCCCCCAGATCGTAAAACAGGGGAATTTCCTGAAACGGTCGCCGCGGCTCGTTCAACCGCTTTCGGAAGCGTTTGAGGTCTTCGTCCTCAATCTCGAGAATACGGCCTAAGCGCGCCAGGGTATCGTCAATGGGCGCTGCCCGTTCGGGCACAATCGTCAAACTGAAGACGGGCCGGTTCTCCGCCATGAGCTCGCCATTGCGGTCATAGACCAAGCCACGGGGTGGCGGCACCGACTGAACCTGAACGCGGTTTTTATCCGACAAGGTGGTGTAGATGTCGTGTTCAACAACCTGCAACTGATACATGCGGGCGAGCAATCCCGTCATCAGCAGCATGACAAACAGCAACATCACTAAAGCGCGACGCTGAAATAACCGGCGCTCTGCCGCGGTGTCTTTGAATTCACCCCAAGCCATAGAAGATCCTAGGCCCGGTGATAAGGATGATTACGCGTGATCGACCAGGCGCGATACAACTGTTCTGCAAGCAGAATACGCACCAGAGGGTGAGGTAAGGTAAGCGGGGAGAGTGACCATTGTTGATCGGCACGTTGCCGGCAAGCGTCGGCTAACCCGTCGGGGCCACCCACCAGGAACGAGACATCCTGACCATCTTGCTGCCAGCGTTCCAGCTGGCTGGCAAGTTTTTCGGTTGACCACGGGCGCCCGCCCACTTCCAAAGCAACCACCCTGTCCCGCTGACCAACAGCGGAAAGGATAGAATCACTTTCGCGCTGCATAAGTCTTGGAATATCCGGGTTCTTGCCTCTGTGCGGCATGGCGATTTCAGTCAACTCGAGGGGCAGCTCCGGTGGCATCCGGCGCGCATAATCGTTATACCCCGCAGTGACCCAGTCGGGCATTTTCTGCCCCACGCAGATCAATCGCAGGCGCATGATTACTCGCTGCCTGCTGCACCAGCTTCTGGAGCATCACGCCAGAAGCGTTCCAGATCGTAGAACTCACGAGCTGCCGGCATCATCAAATGCACCACTACGTCGCCCAGATCTACAAGAATCCAGTCGCTGCCCGGTGCACCTTCTACGTTATTGGCTCGCATCCCCTGCTCTTTGGCTTCGATAACCACAGAATCGGCCAGTGATTTCACGTGCCGACTGGAGGTACCCGATGCGAGAACCATAAAATCAGTAACGCTGGTACGATCACGGACATCCACTACGCTGATGTCCTGCGCTTTAATGTCTTCCAGCGCGTTTACGACCAGATCTTTCAGTTGTTCTGCCTGCATAATTACCCTGTGTTCCGGGCGATGGCCCAGATGGCCGCCCGATTAGTGATATTCGAACGCGATTGTAGCACTAAAAGTTTCAGTCAGGGCAGGCACCGTACAGGCCTTGGTCATGAATTCTCTGCAAGACCGAATCGGGCAGCAGGTAACGCGGTGAATGTCCGCCTGAAATGCGCTGTCGAATGCCGGTCGCCGATATGTCCATCAGCGGCGCATCAAACGCCAGAATCCTACCGGCAGGGGTCTGCCAAAGGTCGCCCGGTGTTTCGGCAGGGCGCTCTCTATACAGGCTGCTGGCCACGCTTGCTTCCGGCAACGCCGACCCGGGCCGACTAACCACGACGATATGCGCCAACTCCGGTATTTCCCGCCACTCGCGCCACCGATCAAAGCCGGCGAAGGCATCGGTCCCCACGACCATCACCAACGGCCGCTTCGGGCCCAGCTCAGTCCGTAACTGTCGCAATGTATCCGCGGTATAGGAGGCCCCGGCGCGCTGAAGTTCCCGGTCATCAACGTGCAACCTCGATTCGCCTTCGACTGCCAGTCGAATCATATCGAGCCGCTGAGCCGAGGTTGCGCCGGTACTCCCTCGGTGAGGCGGAATGTGGCACGGCACCAGATCCACCCGCTCCACCTGAAGCGCGTCGGCAACTTCCAGGGCCAACCTCAGGTGCCCGTGGTGGATGGGGTCGAACGTCCCGCCGTAGATAACGTGCATCAATCAGGCCCGAATGTGGCCGTCGCCAAACACCACATACTTTTGCGACGTCAGACCATGCAACCCAACCGGACCGCGAGCATGAATCTTGTCGGTGGAAATGCCGATTTCCGCACCCAGCCCGTATTCGAAGCCGTCAGCAAACCGTGTCGAGGCGTTGACCATCACCGAACTGGAATCCACTTCGGTGAGGAAACGTCGGGCTCGAGTGTAGTTTTCGGTAACGATGCTTTCGGTATGTTGAGAGCTGTAGTGATTGATATGGTCAATGGCACCATTCAACCCCTCAACCACGCGCACCGCAAGAATCGGCGCAAGGTACTCTTCGTGCCAGTCGTCTTCACTCGCGGCAACTATGCCGGGGAGGATGCTCAGCGTTTGCTCACAACCGCGCAACTCAACACCTTTCGCTTCGAATTCGGCTGCCAGTAACGGCAGGATATCCTCAGCGATTTCCTGATCTACCAGCAAGGTTTCCATGGTATTGCAGGTGCCGTAGCGGTGAGTCTTGGCATTGACCGCAACCTTGAGCGCTTTTTCCGGGTCTGCGTGGCTGTCGATGTAAACGTGGCAGACACCATCCAAGTGTTTGATAACCGGCACTTTGGCATCTCGCGAAATGCGCTCAATCAGGCCTTTCCCGCCCCGGGGCACAATCACATCAACGTACTGCGGCATGGTGATCAACTCACCCACCGCATCCCGATCGGTGGTTTCAACCACCTGCACGGCCGCTTCCGGCAAGCCAGCCGCGGCCAGGCCCTGAGCGATACAAGCAGCTACCGCTTGGTTGGAATGGATAGCTTCAGAACCACCCCGTAGAATCGTAGCATTGCCGGATTTCAGGCACAGGCTGGCGGCTTCAACGGTCACGTTCGGACGGGATTCATAGATAATACCGATCACACCCAGAGGCACCCGCATTTTGCCGACCTGAATTCCGGACGGGCGGTAGTTCATGTCGGTAATCTCACCCACCGGGTCTGGCAAGGCCGCCACCTGCTTCAGACCTTCAATCATGGTATCGATTCGGGCCGGCGTCAGCTCGAGTCGGTCCAGCATGGCAGCATCAAGCCCGCTCGCACGTCCGTTCTCCAGATCTTTCTGGTTGGCCTGCGCAAGTTCCACCCGCGCTCGATCGAGTGCGTCTGCGGTGGCTGAAAGCGCGTGATTCCTCACTTCCGTTGTTGACCTGGCAACTTCTCGCGCGGCGGCCCGAGCCTGTTGGCCCAGCTGCGTCATATACGCTGCAACGTTCATTGATATACCTTCTTATTTGCAAGCTGAATCTAAAACCGGTGAGTTACTTTACCTTTCCCGTTTCAAGTCCGCACCCCAAACGACTATTATACCGCTGCACAGGATTCAATATTCAACGGATGTGCCGGTATAGGACTGTCACCATGCCCCAGTTGGCCGAAAAATTTCTGCCTAGCAAACTCTCAAAAATAGGCTTTATTGTTCTGGCATTGACCGCCACAGGTTTCGCTGCCTTGAGAGAACCGCTAGCGGCAGCCGCGGCGGCGTCTACGGCGGGCTTGTTTCTGACCGGTATGCACGGCAACCGTCGCAGACAATCAATGCCTTGGCCACACCTGCGCATACTGTTTTTTATCACCCTGAACATCGCCCTGTTTGCCGCACTCTGGCGTGGCCCCTGGGCACTGAGCCACTGGCTTTATGCCCTGCCCTTGATCACCTTCGGATTTGTCCCAGCCTACCTCGCAACAGCCGTTACGATCGCCGGCGTTATTTTGGTGATGTCCAGCACCCAATGGTTCATCACACTCCCCGACCGCCACCAGATGATCAGCGCCTTTGTGCTGTCGACGTTGCTCGGGGCGATCCTGATTTTTCTGCAAAAATACAAAGATCGCCAGCTCAAGCCGCTCCGGCGCACCGACCAACTGACCCAAGCCGCAAGCCGGGAGTACTTATCTGCAGATTTGCACAAAGAGATTCAGCGCAGTGAGCGAGAAGGCACTCATCTGACCGCCATGGCAATCGGACTCGACACGCACTTAAGCGACACCGCTCCCGATGCCGATATAAGCGCCATCCTGCCTCGCATTGGCCGATACCTGCATTCACAGTTACGGGATTTCGATACTTACTATCGCATGGCCGATCTGCAGTTTTTGGCAATTCTGCCGTGCACCAATACCACCGAGGCCGCAGATACGGCCGAGCGTATTCGGAACGGTCTGTGCACCCTGATGGCCTCTCACGGGCTGAAACTGACCGTCAGCGCTGGCGTTGCCGGCCTTAACATTGGCGATGATGCGGACAGCCTGCAGATCAGTGCCTCAAATGCACTCAGACGCGCCCAACAACAAGGCGGCAACCGAACACAGACCTACAGCAATCCGGTGCCCAACGATATTGCAGGGACTCACAATAGCAGAGGCGCAGCACAATGACGGAAACCCGACTGCGAACCTGGACTCACAGCGCAGCCTACGCGCTGGCGGCCGTATTTATTGGCGCACTGGCGCTTCAAAACCTGCGTTACGGCTTCTATCCACTGTTCTACCTTGCCTCGATGATGGCAACTGTGCTGTTCGTGGGCTTGATCTACACGTTGATTTCACGCCGACAGCAACTGTCAGCGCCGGGACACCTGATCATTCTCAGTCTATTGAACGCCGGGCTGGTCATCTCCAGCCTGACCCTTGAAGCACCCGGGATCAGCCACTGGGCAATGCCGCTGCTGGTTCTTAATCTGACCATCCTGCCCCTGCGCCGAGGGCTTGGTCTGTCGGCTTTACTGGTCGCAACCGTTTCCATTTCGTTGTTGTTCAGGCACCCCTTCGCTGACGCCATGATTTCCAGCTCCGGCTTGGGCCTCATGCTGGCCGTGGTCGGGCTTTACATCTGGGGTTACGACTACATGGCACAGTCTGCCCAAAATCTTTCCACCACGGACCCGATTACCGGCGCCCATAACGCTCGCTTTCTCGATGAAACTCTGCAAAAAGAAATCAGCCGGGCCATTGCCACCGGTCACCCGCTCTCCGTCGCCAGCATTGGCCTGAGCCACGCAGAGGAAATTCGGGACCTGCACGGCAAAGCCGGGCTGCAAAATTTGCTGAAGAACATGACCGAGCGCTTGTTCGAAACCATACGAGCCGGCGACACGCTGTACACCATTAATGAGTCTGAGTTTTTCCTGATCCTTCCTTTCACTCCAGAGGAAGGCGTCCGGGTGATTGCCGAGCGCATTCGCCGCAATCTCATTGAGCACGACTGGCCCGAGGTGGGCAAGATATCGGTCAGCCTTGGTTGCACCACTCGCGGCAACGGAGACACCAGCACCTATTCACTGCGCTCCCGGGCCACAAACGCCATGGAAGAAGCGAATACACGAGGTGCAAATTCAGCGTGGTTTAGCCCCGGAGAACCCGTTAAAGCATGACTGAAACCTGGCTTAACGACGCAACGGCATGGGTTGCCGCTAACCCGGGCTGGCTGGCGCTGGCACTGGCTGCAACCGCGTTTATCGAATCCCTGGCCGTGGCGGGCATCATTGTGCCCGGCGTGGCCATGCTGTTCGCGTTTGCCGCTTTGGCCGGCAAATCCGGCATGCCATTGGCCGAGGCACTGGTCTGGGCGGGTGTCGGCGCAGTAGCGGGAGACGTACTGAGCTTTGCTATCGGCAGAATGCTTCAGGGACGTTTGCACTCGGTCTGGCCGCTGAGCCGTTACCCGAAACTGCTGGCCCGCGGAGAATCTTTTTTTCATGCTCACGGCGGTAAGAGCGTCATCATCGGGCGTTTTGTGGGCCCGATCCGGCCCATCATCCCCCTGATCGCCGGGGCCTTTTATATGCCATGGCAGCGATTTCTGTTGTTCAATTTGCTGTCCGCCGTTGGCTGGGCGCTGACGTACATACTGCCTGGCTATTTGGTGGGTGCCGCACTTGCGACCGGGATCAAACCTCCGCCCCATTTCTATCTGGTGCTGGGTATCAGCGGGGCCGCCCTGCTGGCCGTATATCTTATCGCCCTTCGCATGCGGCTCGGCCTCGGCGAAGGCAGTCGTCTGTATCGCTGGCTGGAAAGGCGCATGGCGGCTTATGATGCCACGCACCGATTCTGGCGTTTATACACCAGTGCCCGCCCGGCCCAGCGCGGGGAATTCCCACTGCCGTCGCTGATGATGGCCACCACGGCCCTGGCACTATTCCTGATTCTTGCCCAGCTGGTTAGCCTCAGCAGCCACCTGTTCCTGCTCAACCAGTTGGTCAGCGACTGGTTCCAGTTGCTCCGGCAACCGCTGCTGGACCTGCCGATGATCGCTTTTACGCTCGCCGGTGACCCACCGGTTCTGATTGCAGCGGCAGTGCTGGCGACCGCGGCCCTTGCGTTCAGAGGCTACTACGCGGCCGCTATCCACATCGCCACGGCCGCTCTGCTCGCCATCGTCAGTGTGTGGCTTCTCAAAGCGGGCATCGGCGTAAGCCGACCGGACCAGGTATTCAGCCCGCCTGATTCGGGCGCATTTCCGAGCGGCCACACGGCCGGTGCGACGGTTCTGGTCACCCTGGCCGCCAGCTTTATCGCCGGGGAGAATCATCACAAGCAACGTTGGCAAAGCTATGTGCTGTTGTCGCTGCCCCTGATTCCGATCGCACTCAGCCGACTGTATCTCGGGGTGCACTGGTTCACCGACGTACTGGGGGGATTCTTTCTCGGGCTGGCGATTACCGGATTCATCAGAGCGAGTTACAGCCGCTATGATCGGGTACCGATCAAAACAGAGGCTGTTTCCTGGGTGGCACTCATCGTTTGGTTGCTGTTTGTTGTTTTTTATATCAGCGAGCAATGGGGGCTGGCGCTACAGAGTTATGCCCCGAAACTCTAACCATCGCCTTCAAGCGCTTCCAATAGCCGCTGCAACCGGTCGAGACGCTCTAACGGATCCTGCAACTCGGCCAAACGCTGCTTTTCGAGAGTATCCAGCGGCAACAGTTCCGTAAGTCGCCAGCCCACATGCCGTGCGTCGTCATAATCTACTCTCATGTCGAGATTTTTTATCGCGGGATGCCGGAACAAAGCCCTGAGCACGGAAGGCAATTCATGATAACGCTCGGGAACGTCGCTCTCGGCCTCGGACATCAAACATTCCACGTCACCCAGGTTCAGCCCGTCTTCTTGCTGCCAGCTTCGTACCACCGTCACCTTACTTTCACCTTCCACGGTGATGCCCAGCAACCCGTTGTCCAGCTGTTGAAAATCAATAATGCGTACGTAGGTTCCGATATCGTAAAAAGCGGCAGTTCTCGAGGTTTCCGGACCATTCTGCAAAAGCACAATCACGAAGCCGCGATCTTCCTTGAGACAGCGACTCAACATGTCGATATAACGCGGCTCGAACAGCTGCAATGGAATGCGCCCTTGCGGCAAGACAACAGAGTTCAGCGGAAACAGAGGCACATTCATATGGGTTTCCATCACTGCAAAGCAGACCCCCGATTACGGGTTAAGTTAACGGCCGGACAGAAGCTTCTGGGCTTCATTCACCCGCTCTCGTGCATCACTCAGCACCTTAAGACTGCGCGAAGCATTCAACTGCAGCTCACCCAACCGCCGCCAGGCCGGAACCTGATCAAACGCGGGTAACGCGCCGCCCTTGCTGGCACCAATCATGGCGTGCATCTGGGCAACAATCACGATATCAACAAGCTGCGGCGCAGGCTGACGGCACTCGTAACTCCAATCCTCGGCATGCCGGGCCGCTTCAATAAAGCTTTTAGGGAACGACCAGTTTTCTAGCACAGCGCAACTGACATCTGCCCGCAACTCCGAGATCGCATGCTGCAGGTTCTTCTCGTCAGCAAACAGCTTCCCGTGTTTCTCGGCCTGCACCAGCACTGGCACCACACCCACGTCGTGCAACAGCCCTGCCAGCATCGCTTCCTCCGGATTGACGCCGGTGGCATGATCCGCCAGAACCCAGCACAAAGCGGCCACCTCTCGCGAATGCTGCCACAAAGCTTCCATTTCTTTTTTCAAGGTCGGCTGCTGGGTTTTGAACACTTCACGCATGGCAAACACCGTCACCAATTGCCGTGTCGTACGCATCCCTAACCGGACAACCGTTTCCTGCACATTCCGAACGTCACTAAAGCCACGATATAACGGACTGTTGCAGGCTCTCACCAGTTTGGCCGCCATCGCAGGGTCCGCCGACACAGCACCCGCCACTTCCAACGCGCCTGTATCTTCTCGTTCCACCAGCCGGCGAACTTTCCAGGCGACATCCGGCACACTCGGCAGTTGCAACTGGTTTGACCGCAGTTCCGCATAGAACTCCATCAGCAGAAGCTGCTCTTCGCTCTGCCCACCTTCGTCAACCGTTGATGCCATCCCATCCTGCGTGACAGGCGCATCACGCAACAGCTGGTTGAGCGTTTCCTGCTCAACCACCAGAAACTCACAAGGCTCCAACGCTTTGACGTCATACATTCTCGGCTGAAGCCGGGCAATGGGGTTGACGGCTTTGTCGGTTCCGGCCTGAATCACCGAATTTCGTCCATCATGAGATGCCAGCTGAACCGAGCCGGAAATCAAAAAGTAATCCAACCCGTCCCTCACCCCGCGCTCTAGTATTTTCGCTCCACGCTTAAACGCACGGCGCTCGGCACGGTTGGCCAACACCACCAATTGTCCGTCTGTCAGCCGACCGAGGGGATTGAAGTCTTTCAATCGACGAAGCGTTAGCCGTTCCTGGCTTCCCATAAACAAACTCTCAAGCTAATGAATAATCGTTGTTACATATTGTAATCACACACGGCCAAAACAGCCATGCGAACGCGTCGAATCTGGTATCCTCTGATGTTTACAGCACCAACAGCTTTTAATATAGCTTTAATAAGATCATTCGGGAGAGAAAAGCACATCATGCCCCAGTATCGTTCGCACACATCGACAGCCGGCCGGAACATGGCCGGAGCTCGCGCCCTCTGGCGTGCAACTGGTATGAAAAACGAGGATTTCGGCAAACCGATCATCGCCGTGGTTAACTCCTTCACCCAATTCGTACCGGGTCATGTTCACTTGAAAGATCTGGGCCAGCTGGTCTGCCGTGAAATTGAAGAGGCCGGCGGTGTTGCCAAAGAATTCAACACCATCGCAGTCGACGACGGTATCGCCATGGGGCACGACGGCATGCTCTATTCCTTGCCATCCCGCGAAATCATCGCCGATTCGGTCGAATACATGGCCAACGCCCACTGTGCCGACGCCCTGGTGTGCATCTCTAACTGCGACAAAATCACCCCGGGCATGCTGATGGCCGCCCTGCGCCTGAACATCCCCGCCATTTTTGTTTCCGGCGGGCCAATGGAGGCCGGCAAAACCAAGCTTTCGGAAAACAAGCTTGACCTGGTCGATGCCATGGTGATCGCCGCCGACCCAACCGCCAGCGACGAAAAAGTGGCGGAATACGAGCGCAGCGCCTGCCCAACCTGCGGCTCCTGCTCCGGCATGTTTACCGCCAACTCCATGAACTGTCTGGCCGAAGCCATTGGTTTGGCACTGCCCGGTAACGGCTCGATGCTGGCAACCCACGCTGATCGCGAGCAACTGTTCCTGAAGGCCGGTCGCCAGATTGTTGAAAACACCCGCCGCTATTACGAACAGGATGACGACAGCGTGCTGCCCCGCAGCATTGCATCGCTGGAGGCGTTCAAAAACGCCATGGTCATGGATATCGCCATGGGTGGTTCAACCAACACCATCCTGCACCTGCTTGCTGCCGCACAGGAAGGCGAAGTGAACTTCGATTTGGCAGACATCGACCGCTTGTCCCGGGAAGTTCCACAGCTGTGCAAAGTGGCGCCAAATTCTCCCAAATACCACATGGAAGACGTTCACCGCGCAGGCGGCATCATGGGTATTTTGGGCGAACTGGACCGCGGCGGCCTGATCAACAGCAATTTGCCAACCGTGCACAGCAAGACCATGAAAGAAGCCCTGCAAACCTGGGACATCATGCAGTCGCCCACGCCTGAAGTGATCGAATTCTACAAAGCTGGCCCTGCGGGCATCCCGACCCAAACCGCGTTCAGCCAGAGCACTCGCTGGCCAAGCCTCGACGGTGACCGCGAAAACGGCTGCATCCGCTCGGTTGAAAACGCCTACTCATCCGAGGGTGGCCTTGCAGTGCTATACGGCAACATCGCCTTGGACGGTTGCGTGGTAAAAACGGCCGGCGTTGATGAAAGCATCTTTGTCTTCGAAGGTACGGCCAAGGTGTTTGAAAGTCAGGATTCCGCCGTCGCCGGCATCCTCAATGATGAAGTAAAGTCTGGCGATGTGGTTATCATTCGCTACGAAGGCCCTCGCGGCGGCCCTGGCATGCAGGAAATGCTCTACCCCACCAGCTATCTGAAATCCAAAGGGCTGGGTAAAGAGTGTGCTCTGCTGACCGATGGCCGGTTCTCAGGTGGCACCTCAGGCCTGTCAATCGGCCACGCGTCTCCCGAAGCGGCGGCCGGAGGCGCTATTGGCCTGATCGAAGACGGCGACACCATTCTGATCGACATTCCGAACCGCTCGATCAACGTAAAGCTTAGCGATGAAGAGTTGAGTGAACGTCGTAGCAAGCGTGATGCTATTGGCTGGAAGCCGGCCCAGCCCCGAGAGCGCAAAGTTTCCACAGCGCTCAAAGCTTACGCTCTGCTCGCGACCAGTGCCGATAAGGGCGCGGTCAGAGATGCGTCCAAACTGGACTGACACAAAAAAGCCCGGTTCGTTCAGAGCCGGGCTTTTTCTCTCCATTGCTCGATCACCAGAGCGACCATTCCTCATCTTCTTCCGTTTTTTCTGCCTTCTCTGAAGCCGCTTGCGCAACGGCCTGAGCTGGCTCAACGGACTTGGTCGAAGACAATGCAGCGGCATTCGCGGCAGGTGATGCTGCGGCCTGTTGCACCGGAACCATCCCCAGCACTTTCTTCGTTTCCTCAGTCACCATGCCACTGGCTTTCAAGCCGTGGTCTTTCTGAAAACGAACCAGCTCGGCACGCGTGCTGTCATCCATGGTTGAACTGACATTGGTAATTTTATACCCGGCACCGTAAAGCGCATGCTTGAGGGCCACGGTGTCGTTCGCTTGAGCTGTGGAGGCCAACGTTCCCAGTACGACTGCCCCAATCAACAACGTCGGTTTACCGATATGACGTGCAACTGCTTTCATGGTTCTCACCTGCTCTACTCCTGATACCTGTCTAGTTATTATGTTGTGGCACCTGGTCCACCTACGGCTTAAAAACCGTAACATAATTTACGATTCAGAAACGTGCTCGCTGTCCCGTAATTCCGCCTTTGCCTCCGCGCCTTCACTGAACTCCCGGATAAAGATGCCCCAGAAAGCCATGAACAAAGCCGCCACCAAAGGCCCCATGACAAACCCGTTAATACCAAACATCGCGATACCGCCGAGCGTTGACAACAGCACCAGATAGTCTGGCAATTTGGTGTCGCGCCCCACCAGAATCGGTCGCAACAAGTTATCGGCCAGACCAATCACCACCACACCAAATACCGTGAGCACGATCGCAGAGACAATATCCCCCACCGCAGCCAGATAAATGGCCGCTGGCACCCAGACGATCGCCGCGCCCACGGCCGGCAACAGCGACACAATCGCCATCACCACCCCCCAAAGCAAGGCACCGGTTATCCCGAGAACCGCAAAGATAATCCCGCCCAACGCCCCCTGAATAATGGCGATCAACAGATTGCCTTTAACCGTCGCTCGAGTCACTTCGGCAAATTTGGCAAATAACAACCGCTCGCGCTCGTCTCCCAGCGGCAGCGCCTTGATCATCAGCTCAATGAGTTTGCTGCCATCCCGAAGCAGAAAAAACGCCAAATAAATCATAAGTGCCAGCCCCAGAAAGAACTGAAAGGTATTCTGCCCGAACCCTAACGCCTGCTTGGCTAAAAACTGACTTCCTCCAAGGAACGCGTTAACGGTCCGATCCCGGAGCTCTCCAACATTAATATCAAATTGCGCAAGAAACGATTGAATGACCGGGAACGACTTGTTCACCTGATCGATGTACTCACCCGGGCGAATTTCGCCATCCTGGATCTTCTGGTAGATCCCGACACCTTCGCCAATCATCGCAGCCCCCAGTATCAGGACCGGAATAATGACGATCACCAAACACACAACGAGCGTAATCAGCGCGTTGATGTTGGGCCTGTCACCCAGCCGCCTATGAAGAAGCTGTTGCACCGGATGGAAGATCAGTGCAATCGCGACCGCCCAAAAAATGGGGCCGAAAAACGGTTTCATGAGCAAAACGAACGCTAAAGAAACGCCCACCAGCATCGCCAGAAAAGTTCGTGTTTCAAGCTTGGCGTACATATCAGATAAGACCTTCAAACGGGGAGGTAAAAGGAAACCAAGACTATCACGAGAGCGTGGCCACTGTAGCCATCTTCGCGTTATAGTTGTTGGTTATTGACCCACGACTGAACTCGTTATGCCACTGCCATCTGAAGACTTCAGCATTGAGACGGCACTTGATGCCGCCACGGAATTGCGACGAGTGCTCGCCGCCCGCATGCATCGCCGAAAAGTCATGGGGCAGGAAGTTCTTGTGCCTGGGCAATTAGGGGAAGCCCTGCAACTACCGAAAATCATCAATCGCCTCACCAGCAAACAACAGCGCTATCGAGAACTGGGCCTGAACGACTTTCAAGAGCTCTGGCCAACCCTGTCTGAGCGCACCCGGGAGAAAGTGCTGGACGCCATCGGCTGGTACGACCCCAAAGAACTGGATTGGGATGACAAGCGTTCCAACCGTCGTCCGGTTATTGACCCGAAAGATGGCCCGGATTGACAGCCTCGCGCACTAAAATGGCGCAACGCGGCAGCGCCGGATTCAAACTGACAACGCTCTGTTACGCAACTCAAACAAACAAATTTGCCATCTGTTCTATTCTGAATCCTTAAGATTGTCGACCGGCAGTCGCGCACCCAATCAGTTAGGACAGTCGATGGTATGCGTATCCTGAGAACCGACGAAGCACGCTTCGAAGGCCTACCGGATTACCCGTTTCTTCCGAAATATCAAGAGGTCGAATCCGGCCTGCGAATGCATTTCGTGGACGAAGGACCGGCGACCGGTGTTCCCGTGATCATGCTGCACGGCGAGCCCACGTGGTCGTACCTATACCGGCACATGATCCCGGTTGTCGCCAAAGCCGGCCACCGGGTTCTGGCACCAGACCTGATCGGCTTCGGCAAATCAGACAAGCCCACCGCACTCAGCGATTATTCCTACGACAACCATCTGCGCTGGCTGTCCCATTGGCTGGAAGCACTCGACATTCGTGGAGCGACACTGGTTTGTCAAAACTGGGGATCGTTGCTTGGCCTGCGATTGGCGACAGACCACCCGGACAGATTCAATCGGATCATCGTCGGAAACGGCATGCTGCCAACCGGCGAAACCCGAGTACCGGCCTCCTTCAAAGTGTGGAAAGCCTTTGCCAGCCGGAGCCCGTGGTTTCCCGTCAGTAAAATGGTGCAACTCGGCACAGAACGAACGCTGTCCCGGCGGGAACTGGCGGCTTACGAAGCGCCTTTCCCGAGAGATGAATACAAAGGCGGCGCCCGAGCCTTCCCTGCCCTGATCCCAACGTCTCAGTCAGACGCATCCGGTGCTGCGAACCGCGAAGCCTGGCGCAAGCTGGAAAAATGGCGGAAACCGTTCATTACCTGCTTCAGCAGCGGCGACCCAATCACCCGAGGCGTTGACCGTCAAATGCAACGCCGCATACCCGGCGCCCACGGGCAGCCTCATATGAGCCTCCCGGGAGGACACTTCTTGCAGGAAGATTCACCGAACTCGTTTGCCAGAGTCATTATTGACGCCCTGAAACACGAAATGGCTGCCTGAAGGCAGCCTCTCGCTCTCAACCAAAGACGGTAACCGCCTGACGGCTCAGGGCGATTAGTTCTCCGCTCGCGCTCCAGATACCCGCATGGGTATGCCCATAACCTGAACCCGCCTGATCAACCGTAGCCCGGTACAGCAACCATTCATCCGATTTCAGCACAGGCCTGGGATGCACGATCTCCAAATTCCAGCTCAGCGAGCTGGCCGGAGCCGGTCCCTTCAAATGCGGCAAAATGGCCGGTGGCCACGCATCGGCCAGTGCAATGATATGGGCATCCGTCAACGCCTCCGGTTCGTCCCGGAATTGCATCCAGCCACCCATTTCTCGTCCACCCTTACCAGAAAACGGCATGTTCCCGAACGCCCAACGCATCTCAATGTGCTGGGTAAATTCCGGAG
Source organism: Marinobacter sp. MDS2 (assembly GCF_030718085.1). Lineage (NCBI taxonomy): Bacteria > Pseudomonadati > Pseudomonadota > Gammaproteobacteria > Pseudomonadales > Marinobacteraceae > Marinobacter > Marinobacter sp. MDS2. The sequence goes on along the minus strand of NZ_JAVAJF010000002.1, from coordinate 50,820 downwards.
TCACGCCTTTTATGTAAGGCAACTCCGGACACTCCTCAACCGGTTTGGCTGTCGGCCCCGGCAAAGCAGTCACCTGCACCGCAGACTCACGGTCCCCACCAAAACTCGCCAAGCAAACCAGGCGAGGCTCGCCGTTCTGAACGATACGCCCGGTGACCTGAGACGCCGCCTTTCCTTCTCGCAGCAGTTCCACCTCAAAAATCGCAGGAACATCCGGCTCCACCGGCCCGACAAAGGATACCTGCAATGCCCGGAGTGCCCGCCCGGAGGCCACCTTGGACGCCATCACCTCGTAGGTCAGCGCAGCAACCACACCACCAAAGCTTGCCCGACCCTGGCCCCAACTCGCCGGAATCACCACCTCCAGCCCCAGGCGCGCGCCCGTTAAAAGCTCGTCAAACTTCATGTTCATTCTCCAACCCTTAGCCTGCAAACAATGGAGATTGCCCAACTTCGCGGCAGCTGGCAAGACACCCGCCCCGGCAACTACCTACCTGACCTACGGCATAAAATATGTCAATAGAGCCACAAAACGACTATAATCCTCGAAAATCATGCATTGCGTTTGCAATGTCATATCCTCCGAATACCGAGTACATTCATGTCAGAATTGTCTTTTGCCGAACTGGGGCTGGACCCAGCTGTCCTGGAAGCCGTATCCGCCGTAGGCTACGAAACACCGTCACCGATCCAGGCGCAATCCATTCCCGCCCTCTTGGCCGGCAACCATTTGTTAGGTGTCGCCCAAACCGGCACCGGAAAAACGGCAGCGTTTGCCCTGCCCTTGCTGAGCCGCATTGACCCGAACATTGCCCAACCGCAAATTCTGGTATTGGCTCCTACCCGCGAACTCGCCATCCAGGTAGCCGAAGCCTTCACTACCTACGCCAGCAAGTTCCGCCAGTTCCATGTTCTACCGATTTATGGCGGCCAGGACTTCTCGCCGCAGATTCGCGGCCTGAAACGCGGCGCTCAAGTAATCGTCGGCACGCCCGGCCGTATGCTGGATCACCTGCGTAAAGGCACCCTGAGACTGGAAAACCTGCGCGCCTTGGTACTTGATGAAGCCGACGAAATGCTGCGCATGGGCTTTATCGACGATGTTGAAGCCATCCTGTCCAAAACACCGCCGAACTGCCAGCGCGCACTGTTCTCGGCCACCATGCCGCCGCAGATCAAGAAAGTTGCGCAGACGTACCTGAAGAACGCCACAGAAGTCCGCATTGAAAGCGAAACACGCACCGTTGAGCGTATTTCCCAGTTTGTGCTGCCGGTCTATGCCGAACGCAAGCTCGACGCCCTGACCCGCATTCTGGAAGTAGAGCCGTTTGATGCGTCGATCATCTTTGTTCGCACCAAAGCAGAAACCACATTGCTGGCTGAAAAACTGTCTGCCCGCGGCCACGCCGTTGCTCCCTTGAGCGGCGATCTGAACCAGCGTCAGCGCGAGCAAACCGTTGAAGACCTGAAACGCGGCAAGAAAGACATCATCATTGCTACCGACGTCGCGGCCCGTGGTCTGGACGTGCCCAGAATCACCCACGTTATCAACTACGACGTGCCCTACGACACCGAAGCCTACATTCACCGCGTAGGTCGTACCGGTCGTGCAGGCCGCACCGGTAAAGCCATCTTGCTTGTAACCCCACGGGAGCGTAGCTGGTTGCGTACTCTGGAGCGCGCTACCAACTCACCCATGGAACCGTACCAACTGCCTTCGCCGGCTGCGCTGCAGCAAATGCGTGTTGAGCAGTTTGAAGCGCAACTGCTGGGCTTCACCGACGATCCGCGTGCCGCCAAAGCGATTGCTTTGCTGGACGAAATCGCCGAACGCAACGACATGGACATCACCGCAGTAGCCGGTGCCCTGGCCTGCTGGATGGAAGCGTCGCAGCCAGATTCACTGCCACTTGAGCAGCCTGAAGCTCTGCCTGAAGTCTCCTCAGCGCCACCACGTCGCAGAGGCGGCCCTTCCGGAAAAGGCAACTTCCGTAAAGGCGGTCATGGCAAAGGCAACTTCCGTAAAGACGGTAAGCCCGGTGGCGGCCCGCGCAAAGACGGCGGCCGAGGTCGTCCTGGCGGCGGCAAGCCCGGCGGAAAACCTGGCCCTAAGCGCGCCCCGCGCTCATAAGCCAGCTGGCGTAACCGGTCAGCTCGACCGGTTACGCTGGTAGACTACAAAGCTGTAGTCGTACGGATTATTGTCAGACGCGGAGAAATCTTCGCGTCCGATTTCTTCCCACTCATCCCAGTTCACTTGCGGAAAGTAGGCATCCCCGTCAACTTCGGCGTGCACTTGCGTGATATAAATCCGATCAACCATTGGCAGGGCTTCTGCGTAGATCTGCCCACCACCAATAATCATCACCTCTTCACCCCCATCCAGCTCAGCCTGAGCTTCAGCTTTCACCAGAGCCGCATCCAATGATGTAGCTGATACCGTTCCTGCTGGCGCTTCCCACTCCGGATTTCGGGAAATAACCACATTCATCCGGCCCGGCAACGGCCGACCGATGGAATCCCAGGTTTTCCGACCCATAATAATGGGCTTACCCATGGTGGCTTCTTTGAAATAACGCAAATCTCCCGGCAAATACCAAGGCAGCGCATTGTTGCGGCCGATAACCCGGTTTCGGGCCATGGCTACGATTAGTGCTTTTCTCATTTTGGTCTAATCCCCATTTGAATTTGGAGTTAGCAAAGGGCGGGGTGTGCTGTTCAAAACACGCTCGAGCACATCCATGTGGCGCTTGGGCTCCGCCATCCATGGCTCCGCACAGTTTTGAACAGCACACCCCGCCCTTCGCTGCAATACTTTAGGTGCTGGCTTCTCTCAAAATAAACGCTTTAACGTCTAGAACCCCGCATGCATACCGCGATGCTGAAGCGGATAAACGGGGCAAACCCTCCAAAAATGTGCGTAGCCATGGATGGCGGAGCAGAAGCGTCACAGGGACGTGCCGAAGGAGCGGTTTTTGGAGGGTTTGCCCCGTTTATCCGCCACCACCCAAGTCCACGATAAAGGTCAAATAGCGATGGGCGCCTTAATTCCAGGATAAGGCTCATACCCCTCAAACTCGAAATCTTCCAACTCGTAATCAAAAATCGAATCAGGCTTACGCTTGATTACCAGCTTCGGCAAAGCTCTAGGCTCACGCTTCAACTGCTCAAACACAATCTCATCAGTCAGGTGATTCTGATACAAATGACAATCGCCAAACGTATGCACAAACTCACCCACATCCAGATCACACTGCTGAGCAATCATATGCGTCAGCAACGCATAAGACGCAATATTGAACGGCACACCCAGAAACAAATCCGCACTGCGCTGATAAAGCTGACACGAAAGCTTGCCGTCAACCACGTAAAACTGGAACAAACAGTGGCACGGAGCCAACGCCATGCGCCCTTCCCGCACGTTATCCTGCGGACCAATAGACTCATCCGGCAACTCAGCCGGATTCCAAGCTGAAACGATCAAACGACGGGAGTTTGGCTTGTTGCGAATCTGATCGATCACCTCGCTGATCTGATCAATCACGCCACCATCGTGGCACTGCCAGCTACGCCACTGCTTACCGTAAATAGGCCCTAGATCGCCATTCTCCAAAGCCCACTCGTTCCAAATGGACACCTTGCGTTCTTTCAGCCAATTGTTATCGGTGGAGCCTTTCAGAAACCACAGCAACTCGTAGATGATACTGCGCAAGTGCACCTTCTTCGTGGTCACCAGTGGAAAACCTTCCTGCAAGTTGAAACGGATCTGCCGGCCAAACACCGAACGGGTTCCCACCCCGGTGCGATCGCCTTTATCGAATCCGTTATCAACCACGTCTTGCATCAGGTCGAGGTAAGCTTTCATGACGTTTTTCTCCGGTAAGCAATGGCAATCAAGGCGGCGCCAGCAATGATCATGGGCAACGACAATACCTGCCCCATGGTGACCCAATCAAAGGCCAGGTACCCTAGGTGCGCGTCTGGCAAGCGGACGAACTCGACCAGAAAACGGAACACGCCGTAACACAGCAAAAAGAGGCCCGAGACCGCCATTTTCGGCCGCTCTTTCGCCGAGAACCACCATAGAATGGCAAACAGCGCCACACCTTCCAGAGCAACCTGATACAACTGCGACGGGTGCCGCGCCAGCGCGTCTTGCGCCTGAGGGAACACCATGCCCCACGGCAGATCCGTGGGCTTACCCCACAATTCCCCGTTAATGAAGTTACCTACCCGGCCAGCCCCTAAGCCCACCGGCACCAAGGGCGCCACGAAATCGGCGATTTTCCAGAACCCGGCACCGGTTTTGCGGCCGTACCACACCATGGCGACCATGACACCGAGCAAGCCACCGTGGAACGCCATGCCGCCTTCCCAAACCCGCAACAACCAAAGCGGATCCGCAATGAACGCGTCGAAGTTATAGAACACCACGTACCCGAAACGACCGCCGAGGATAACCCCCAGTGCCATGTAGAAAATCAGATCGCCGACTTGCTCTTCCTTCAGCGGTGACCAAGGTTTACGGCTACGGATGGTCCCCAGCCACCAAGCGGCCGCAAAGCCGACCAGATAGGTCAGACCATACCAATGAATTTTGAGGGGGCCGATCGCGATCGCGACCGGATCAATCTGTGGGTATTGCAACATGGAAAGACTCTTAGCTCAGCAGGAATCGTAGGCCGACGATAATCAGCACAATGGCAAAAATACGTTTCAGCAGGCGGCCATCAAGGCGGTGTGCCAATTTCGCCCCCAATCGGGCAAAAATCACACTGGTGGCAACAATACCAATGAGTGCCGGCAAGTATATAAAACCGAAGCTCATCTCCGGCAATTCGGGATGCTGCCACCCGGTCCAGATATTCCCGACCGCTCCCGCCAGAGCAATCGGAAAGCCGCAAGCGGCAGACGTGGCAACCGCCTGCTGCATGCGGACGTTGGACCATGTCAGATAAGGCACGGAAATCGTGCCGCCACCAATGCCAAAAATCGCAGACGCCCAACCGATGAAGCCGCCAGCCACACCCAAGCCCGCGGTACCCGGCACGTCCCGGCCCGGCATGGGATTCACTTCCAGAATCATCTTCAGCGCCACCAGAATGGCGAACACACCGATGATGGTCTCGAGGAACGGCCCGCTTAACATGGCTGCAGTCCAGGCTCCCAATAGCGCGCCGACAATGATTCCGACCGTCATCGGCCGAAAAAGATCCCAACGCACGGCTCCGTGCTGGTGATGGGTTCGAATCGAACTGATCGAGGTAAACAAAATGGTCGCCAGCGAGGTACCAATAGCCAAATGCGCGGCAATCTCCGGACTAAAGTCCATAAAGTTGAAACTGAAAATCAGCACAGGCACGATCACCAGACCGCCACCAATACCAAACAGGCCAGCCATCGTGCCAGCAAGTGCACCCAGCAACAGGTACAGAACAAGTACGCCAATCAGGGTCATAATCGTTAAGGGTCCGGGAAGCATTCAGGCTGGTATGATACGCATTGTTGCCAATCGCTGCAGCCCCGATGAGTAAGGATGACTACCTGCTATGTGCACCATCGTTTTCGCCCTTGGCCAAAGCCGCCAATACCCGCTTGTGGTTGCCGCCAATCGTGATGAATTTTACCGACGTCCCACTGCAGCAATGGACTGGTGGACGACCGACAACGACTCAGAAGTTCTAGCCGGTCGCGATCTGGAATCCGGTGGCACCTGGCTGGCCGTTTCACCTGACGGCCGGGTGGCCGCCGTCACCAATGTCCGAGAAGGCAGTCCCGAAGCGGGCCGCTGCAGCCGGGGCGAATTGCCCCTGAATGCGCTCAGCCTGCCCTACCCGGAACTAAAAGAAACGCTGGGTTCAGAGCCCGGGCGCTACGCAGGCTTCAATCTGGTGTCGCTATCCCCTGACAGGGGCTGGTACTACAGCAACCGGGATGCGCACCCGGGAAGACAGGTGTTCCGCGGCATCTACGGTCTGAGCAATCATCTGCTACAAACACCTTGGCCCAAACTGCTGCGCCTGCGTTCCGCCGTCAGCCAGTCAATCGAAACAGCTCACATTGACACAAGCGCCTTGCACAGCCACCTGATCTCGGTGCTCCAGGACACCACACCCGCCCCTGACAACCTGCTGCCCGACACCGGCGTAGGGCTGGATACCGAGCGTTTTCTCTCCTCCCCGTTCATCAGTGGCGAGCACTACGGCACCCGTGCCACCACCATCGTCACGCTTTCTGCTGACGGTGACACACAGGTCACCGAGCAAACCTGGGGGCCATTCGCCCAGAAGCTCGAAAAGCGAGAGTTCCGCTGGCAGCGATAGCGCAGGGACTCTGTTATAATCCGCGCATTTCCTGACACATTGGAGCGGAGGGCGCCCATGGCCGGTGACAAAGACAAGACATCGATAGCCGACTTTGAAAAATCTCTGGACGAGCTCGAAAAGCTGGTTCGGGATCTGGAGCAGGGCGAACTGCCTTTGGAACAGTCTTTGGCGGCGTTCGAGCGAGGCATTAAATTGACCCGCGAGTGCCAAAGCGCCCTGAAATCGGCCGAACAGCGGGTGGAACAGCTGATTCAGAACAGTGATGGTTCCTTGGAAACACGCCCTTTCGCTGCGGATGATACCCACTGATGACTGATCGCACCGCTCTGGCGATTGACTATATTGAACAATGCCGCCAACGCATCGATGCCGAACTTGATCGCAGCATCCGCCAGGACTCCGCGTCTGAGCGTCTGCAAGAGACTATGCGCTACAGCGTGCTGGGCGGCGGCAAGCGTATTCGCCCTGCGCTTTGTCTGGCGGCCGCTCGGGCTGTTGGCTGCGACGAAGAGATCGCCCTGGTCCCCGCCTGTGCGCTGGAATTAATCCATGCCTACTCGCTGGTCCACGACGATCTGCCAGCTATGGATGACGATGATCTGCGCCGAGGCCGGCCGACCGCCCACATTGCGTTCGACGAAGCCAGCGCCATTCTCGCCGGCGACGCCCTGCAAACACTGGCGTTCAGCTTGCTGGCCAGCGCACCTGAATTAACCGATAGCCAGCGGGTCATCATGATCGCCAAATTGGCTCAGGCCAGCGGGCACGCGGGCATGGTTGGCGGACAAGCCATTGATCTGGAGTCTGTCGGTGTCCAGTTAAGTCTCGATCAGCTTGAAAACATGCACCGCCACAAGACGGGAGCATTGATTGAAGCCAGCGTGGATCTTGGCGCGGTAACCGCCGCCAGCGTCACTCCGGAGCAACGCTCTGCTCTGGCGAATTACGCCCGGGCACTGGGACTGGCCTTTCAGGTTCAGGATGATCTGTTGGATATCGAAGGTGACACGGCCATCATTGGCAAACGTCAAGGCTCGGATGCTGCCAAAGCGAAGCCAACCTACCCGGCTCTGCTTGGGCTCGAAGGTGCGCGGGCGCATCTTGCGACACAGCTGGAGCAAGCCCAGCGGGCACTGGACGGCTTTGGCCAAGAGGCTGAACCGCTGCGCGCGATGGCTGACTACGTGGTCACAAGAAACCACTGACATCCGCATGAACACATGGCAATGCGCCGTTTTGTAACATCTGGCCCGGGAAGCATGAAACAGCCACCGCTGTTCCCTATAATGGCCCGCCAGAGAACTCATATTTTCGAGAAAGACCCGAGCTGATGCAGGACACTTATATATTCAGGGAAATTCCCTCACAGCGGCCGAACACTCCGCTGCTGGACCGTATTGACGCTCCGGCCCAATTGCGTGAACTGCCACCGGAAAATCTGCCTCAACTGGCCCGGGAACTGCGCTCGTTCCTACTGTGGACCGTAGGCCAGACCGGCGGGCACTTTGGTGCCGGCCTGGGAGTTCTGGAGCTAAGCGTCGCCCTGCATTACGTGTTCAACACGCCGGAAGACCGCCTGGTCTGGGACGTGGGCCATCAAGCTTACCCCCATAAAATTCTGACCGGACGCCGAGAGCAAATGGGCACGATTCGCCGCAAAGGCGGGCTTGCCGGTTTCCCGAAACGCGCTGAAAGCGAATACGACACCTTTGGTGTGGGCCACTCAAGCACCTCGATCAGTGCCGCCTTGGGCATGGCCATTGCCGCCCGCATGCAGAACACCGGCCGCAAAAGCATTGCCGTGATTGGCGACGGCGCGATGACCGCAGGCATGGCCTTTGAAGCGCTGAACCACGCCGGCCACCTGCACGCCGATATGCTAGTGATCCTGAACGACAACGACATGTCGATTTCACGCAACGTTGGCGGTCTTTCCAATTATTTCGCCAAGCTGCTGGCAAGTCGCACGTACAACCAGGTTCGGGACAGCAGCAAAAAGGTGCTTGCCGGCACCCCCAATCTGATGGCGCTGGCGAAAAAGACCGAAGAGCACTTCAAGGGCATGATTGCCCCGGGCACCCTGTTCGAAGAACTGGGCTTCAACTACATCGGCCCCATTGACGGTCATGACCTGCCGTTGCTGGTAGAAACGCTGGAAAACATCCGGGACCTCGACGGCCCGCAGTTTTTGCACATTGTGACCACCAAAGGTAAAGGTTTTGCGCCGGCCGAGGCGGATCCTATTGGTTATCACGCCATCAACAAGATTGAGCCGGTCCCGGCCGACAAGCCGGAACCCGTAGTACCAAAACCGGCCAGCCCCAAATACGCCAATGTCTTTGGTCAATGGCTGTGCGATGCTGCGGAGCAGGATGATCGCGTTGTCGGCATCACCCCGGCCATGTGCGAAGGTTCGGATTTACTGGCTTTCTCCGAGCGCTTTCCGGATCGATATTTCGATGTCGCCATTGCCGAACAGCATGCGGTAACGCTCGCTGCAGGGCTTGCCTGTGATGGCGCCAAGCCCGTCGTCGCGATTTACTCGACCTTTCTTCAGAGAGGCTACGACCAGCTGGTTCATGACGTTGCCATTCAGGACCTAGATGTCCTGTTTGCGATCGATCGGGCGGGACTGGTGGGTGAAGATGGCCCAACCCATGCTGGCGCGTTCGATATCAGTTATCTGCGCTGCATTCCCGGCATGGTCATCATGACCCCATCGGATGAAAACGAAACCCGCCAGCTGCTGCACACCGGCCTGCTACACGAAGGACCTGCAGCCGTGCGTTACCCTCGGGGTACCGGCCCGGGTGCCGAGATCGCGCAAGAGCTGACACCGCTGCCAATCGGCAAAGGCCATCGTATACGTGAAGGGGCACGTGTGGCCATCCTGAACTTTGGCCCGCTGCTCGAGCCCGCATTGAAAGCGGCGGAAGAGCTAAACGCCACGGTGGCCGACATGCGCTTCGTCAAGCCACTGGATGAGGCTTTGGTGCTGGAGCTTGCGGAACAGCACGACTTGCTCGTTACCCTGGAAGAGAATGCGATAGCGGGCGGTGCAGGCAGCGCCGTCACCGAGTTCCTGTGCGCCAATGAAGTGACTCTGCCGGTGATGCAATTAGGCCTTCCCGACCGTTTTGTCGACCACGGCAAACCGTCGGAGTTGTTGGCCGAATGCGGACTGAATGCTGAAGGGATCAAAAACGCGATCGCCGGGCGGCTGGAACGCTTGCTCGGGCGGCCGGTTAGCGCGGCCAAATAAGAAAAAAGCGCTGGTTAACGCCAGCGCTTTTTTTACAAGAGGGGTCAGGCCGGATCGTCGTCCTGATGGGTTTCAAGCCAATGGCCCAGCTTGCTCTGCTTGGTATTGAGATAATGCTCGTTGTGGGGGTTTCGGCCCACGTGCAGAGGCACCCGCTCAACTATGTTCACACCATAAGACTCAAGCGCCTTCACCTTTCTCGGATTATTGGTCATCAGCTTTAAGCGACCAATGCCCAAGTGTTTCAACATGTCCTGACACATGCTGTAATCCCGCAAATCCGCACCAAAACCCAACTGCTCATTGGCTTCGACTGTGTCAGCACCTTGGTCCTGCAAGCGATACGCCCGTATTTTATTCAGCAGACCAATACCACGCCCCTCCTGGCGAAGATACATCAACAAGCCACGCCCTTCCCGGGCAATGCTGCGCAAGGCTTCTTCGAGCTGGTAGCCGCAATCGCAACGCATGCTATAGAGTGCGTCACCGGTCAGGCACTCGGAATGTGTTCTCGCCAGCACAGGCTCATCGGTACTGATATCACCCAAGGTCAGGGCCACGTGTTCCTTCCCTGTTTCGATCTCTTCAAAGCCGTGCATATCGAAGACACCAAAGGGGGTAGGCAAACGGCAGGTCTCAATGTAACGAACAGCCACTGTAATTCCTCGTGGTTCTGACAAATGGGGCGGGCATTCTATCACGTGGCCGCTAGCGGCGCGTAGTCTGAGCTAACCAATGACCGGAACGACCGCCTTTTTTTTCCAGCAGCCGAACGTTATCGACCACCATCCCTTTATCCACCGCTTTGCACATATCGTAGAGCGTTAACGCCGCCACCGAGGCGGCGGTCAGTGCTTCCATCTCGACACCGGTCTGGCCAGACAGCTTGCAGCGGGTTTCAATATGAACCGACGCCCCATCAGCACCCGGAGACAGCAGTACCTTGGTGGATGTCAGATTCAACGCATGACACAGGGGGATTAAATCGTGGGTTTTCTTGGCGGCCATGATGCCGGCAATTCGGGCCGTGGCCAGTACATCACCCTTCGGGTGCTCGCCATCCACAATCATTCTGAGGGTTTCGGGCAACATACGCAGCGTTGCTTCAGCACGCGCTTCGCGCTCAGTAACGGCTTTCTCCGTCACATCCACCATTCGCGCTTCACCTTTTTCATCCAGATGAGTCAGTTTGCTCACGCTTGGCACCCTCCGTGTTGAGTTTCAGTTCTGCGATTGTCATGCATGGGGCGGCCACCAGAAACGAATGCCGGCAATACCCTGCGCACCGCAGGATCGCGCCTGGCCTTGCTGTTCCAATGTCAAACCACCCAGCCCATAGACCGGGATGACCGCCGCCGACACCTGCCGTTCAAATTCCCGCCAACCCAGCGCCGGTTCGCCAGGATGGCTGGCCGTCGGCAAGACCGGCCCGAATACCGCGTAGTCCGCGCCCAAACGCTCAGCATGGCGCAGTTGGTCCGCATTATGGCATGACACTCCCAGCACTCGATTCACCGGCACAGGGCGCTCTGACAAGCCTTCAGCTTCGCGCCAAGGCAAATGCAATCCCGCAGCCTCCGGAAACTCGGAGATCAGATCCGGACTACCGTGCAACAGCACCCCTACCCCGGAATCTTCCACCTCGGTCAAAACCGCTTTCGCCAACTTTCGATAATCATGAGCGGGCAAATCCGGCGCGCGCAGAACCACCAACCCGGATTTCAGGGAAGGCAATGCGGCGGCGAATCGACTGTAGCCATTTTCCCACGATGCCATGGCACCGGTTATTGGTAGATTCACGGGTAAGTTCAAGGCTCGAATGATTGGCCGGTTGGCAGCCGGGAAATCTTCATCCCGTAACGAAAGAGGCGGCAGCCACTCGATCGGCTGGCCTTCCCGCCCCTCGGGCTCGCCTTTGGCGGCGGAGGTTTTCCACACATCCAGAAAAACCTGCTTGTCGCCGTAGTCGTGACGAATACCAATCACCGGCTCAAGGCTCTCCAACGGCACGGTCAAACCGGTTTCTTCGGCGATCTCGCGCACCAAAGCCTGCTGAACCGTCTCCCCAGCTTCTACTTTGCCACCGGGAAACTCCAGCAAGCCGCCCTGATGGACGTGATCAGGGCGGCGCGCAATCAACACGCGACCGTCGCGGACAATAACCGCAACGGCAACATGAACCAGCTTGGGCACGGACGGACGATTAGCTGCGGTATTCGGCATTGATGGTCACATAGTCATGGGAAAAATCGCAGGTCCACACCGTTTCCCGGATCTCTCCGCGCTTGAGGTCAATCGCGATGGTAATTTCTTCCTGATCCATCACCGCCTGACCACGCTCCTCGGAATAGTCATCAGCTCGGCCGCCATCACGCACCAGACACACATCACCGAGGTAAATTTCCAGGGCGTGCAAATCCAGGTTCGGGACGCCGGCCCGACCGACCGCCGCCAGAATCCTGCCCCAGTTCGGATCTGACGCGTACAGCGCTGTCTTCACCAATGGCGAATGGGCCACGGTGTAAGCCACATCCAGCGCCTCTTGCTGATTCGCCGCACCGGATACGTCAATGGTCACGAACTTGGTCGCGCCTTCACCGTCACGAACAATGGCGTGAGCCAGCTCCAGATAGATATCACGCAATGCTGTTTTCAATTCTGCGAACAGCGGGCTGTCTGTCGTGATTTCCGGCCCACCGTAACGGCCACTGGCAATCAGCATGCAGGCATCGTTGGTGGAAGTATCGCTATCAATGGTAATCCGGTTAAAGGACTTTTCGCCCAGTTCCGAGGCCAATTCCTGCAAGGCGTCCGGAGCAATTTTTGCATCGGTGGCAATAAAGCCGAGCATGGTCGCCATATTCGGGCGAATCATGCCGGCCCCCTTGCTGATGCCCGAGATCGTCACCTTATGGCCGCCCAGGTTGATTTGACGGGATGCCCCTTTTGGCCGGGTGTCGGTCGTCATGATACCGCTGGCCGCCTCAGCCCAACGGCCTTCTGAAGCTCCTGCCAGTGCGTCTGGCAAGGCTCCAACGATCTTATCGACCGGCAAAGGCTCGCCAATCACGCCTGTGGAGAACGGCAAGACACAATTTGTATCCACACCCGCATTTTCTGCCAGGGCCGCACAGCATCGCTCGGCATCTGCCAGCCCGGCGTCTCCGGTGCCGGCGTTGGCATTACCGGTATTGATCAGTAGATAACGGGGGGCCGTTTCAGCCAGATGGCGGCGACTCAGTACAACAGGGGCTGCGCAGAACTGGTTCTGTGTAAAGATGCCGGCGACCCGGGCATCGGGGGCCAGCTCAAACACGACAATATCCTTACGACCAGGCGTTTTGATGCCTGCACTGGCAATACCAATCTTCACCCCTGCAACCGGATGAAACTCCGGCAAAGTTCCGGGACCTACCGCCATGCGAATCTCCTTGAATGAGTACCAATCTGAAAACGACAAAACCCGCAAGCTGCTCTTGATCAGGCAGTTTGCGGGTTCTGGTTTGCGCGCTTAGGTGCCGGCTTAACTCACCTTACCGCAGCATTGCTTATATTTCTTACCAGACCCGCAGGGACAAGGCTCGTTTCGGCCAACTTTGCGCTCCTGGCGGACAAAGGTATCCGGCGTTGCTTGCTGCCCGCCCTCGCCTTCACCTTGCGCGGGAGCGGCGGCACTGGTTTCGTCATGGCGCAGGTTAGCTCGCGCCATTTCGCGCTCAAGCTCTTCCTTACGGCGACGCTCTACTTCTTCCATTTCTTCCCGACTCTGAACGCGAACGTGGCTCAGCACCCGGGCAACATCCCGTTTCATACCGTCCAGCATATTTTCAAACAGGTTAAACGCTTCGCGCTTGTATTCCTGCTTGGGGTTTTTCTGAGCATAGCCACGCAAGTGAATACCGCGGCGCAAGTGGTCCATGTTTGACAGATGCTCTTTCCAGAGCGTATCCAATACCTGCAGGAAGACCTGTTTCTCGAACTTGCGCATGGACTCGGCGCCAGCAATCTCTTCCTTCGCTTTATACTCGGCAACAATGGCGTCCAGTATTTTCTGACGCAAGTTGTCTTCGAACAGCTTGCTGTCCTCTTCCAGCCACTGCTGGATCGGCAGTTCAATGGCCATTTCTGACTGCAGCTGCGCTTCCAGCCCGGCCACATCCCACTGCTCGGGCATGCTTTGAGGCGGAATGAACTCACTGATCAGCGAATCAACTACATCTTCCCGAATCGTATCCACCATTTCGGATACGTCTTCAGAGGCCATAACCTCATTACGCTGTTCGTAAATAACGGTACGCTGATCGTTGGCAACGTCATCGTACTCAAGCAGCGTTTTACGCATGTCAAAGTTGCGCCCTTCAACTTTGCGCTGGGATTTCTCGATGGCATTGGTGACCATGCGATGCTCGATGGCCTCGCCTTTCTTCATGCCCATGGCCTGCATCAGATTCTTCACACGCTCGGGCGCGAAGATTCGCATCAGGTTGTCTTCCAGTGACAGGAAGAAGCGAGAGGAACCCGGGTCGCCTTGCCGGCCGGCACGGCCTCGCAGCTGGTTATCAATCCGGCGGGATTCATGCCGCTCAGTACCGATAATGTGCAAGCCACCCGCTTCCAGCAGCTGATTGTGGCGCTCGGTCCACTCCGCCTTCAGACGGGCAACCTCTTCTTCCGAGGCATCGGCCATGCCAGCGGCTTCAAACTCCCAGTTACCGCCCAACACAATATCGGTACCACGGCCTGCCATGTTGGTGGCAATGGTAACAGCCCCCGGACGACCCGCCTGAGCAATAATCTGCGCTTCCGATTCGTGCTGTTTGGCGTTCAGGATCTTGTGATCGATACGAGCTTTCTTCAGCAGCATCGACAGCAACTCAGACGCTTCAATAGAAGCGGTACCCACCAGAATCGGCCGACCTTCAGCGGTTACGTCTTTGATCTCGTCGATGATGGCGTGAAATTTTTCTTCCTGCGTCAGATACACCAGATCATTGTAATCAATACGCTGGATGGGTTTGTTAGGCGGAATCACCACCACGTCCAGGCCGTAAATCTGGCGGAATTCGAACGCTTCGGTGTCTGCGGTACCGGTCATGCCGGCCAACTTTTCGTACAGGCGGAAGTAATTCTGAAAGGTGGTTGAAGCCAGAGTCTGGCTTTCGGCCTGTATCTTGAGGCCTTCTTTCGCTTCAATCGCCTGATGCAGACCTTCGCTCCAGCGGCGACCCGGCATAGTACGGCCCGTGTGCTCATCAACGATCACCACCTGGCCACCCTGAACGATGTAATCCACATCTTTCTGGAACAAATGGTGCGCCCGCAGGCCGGAGTGCACATGGTGCAGCAGGCCCAGGTTGGCTGCCGAGTACAGGCTTTCGCCTTCCTGCAGGAGACCGCGGCTCAGCAAAAGCTCTTCGACTTTCTCGTGACCGGTTTCGGTCAGCTCCACCTGACGGGACTTTTCATCAATGGTGAAGTCGCCGGTGGATTCACCCTCTTCACTGACCTCGCCCTTCTCCAGGCTCGGGATCAGTGTATTGATGGCTTGGTACATCTTTGAGGAGTCTTCCGCAGCGCCCGAAATAATCAGCGGCGTGCGCGCCTCGTCGATCAAAATGGAATCGACTTCGTCCACAATGGCGAAGTTCAGCCCACGCTGCACCTTGTCTTCAATGCTGAAGGCCATGTTATCGCGCAGGTAATCAAAACCGAATTCGTTGTTTGTGCCGTAGGTTATGTCAGCCTGGTAGGCGGCTTTCTTTTCTTCCGGCGCCTGTCCGGCAACGACAACACCCACTTCCATACCCAGGAAACGGTAGAGCTTGCCCATCCACTCGGCATCCCGTCGGGCAAGGTAGTCGTTCACGGTAATAACGTGTACGCCTTTACCCGGCAGAGCATTCAGATACACCGCGGCGGTCGCAACCAGCGTTTTACCTTCACCGGTTTTCATCTCGGCGATACGGCCCTCGTGCAGGGTCATACTGCCCACCAGCTGGACATCGTAATGGCGCATGCCCATTACGCGGCGGCTGGCCTCACGAACGGTGGCGAAAGCTTCGGGAAGGATGGCGTCTAACGTTTCGCCCTCTTCCAAGCGACGGCGGAACACGGCCGTCTTGCCCTGCAATTCGGTATCCGACAGTGCGCTAAACTGCTCTTCAAGTTCATTGACACGCAAGACAACCTTGCGCATCCGCTTGATTTCTCGAGCGTTCTTACTGCCAAACATCTTGGTTGCGAGCTTTGTGAACATAGACCACGGCTTCTTCAGTTAAACGGAGGAAGCCGGCATTCTAACCTTATTTAGGCGAAGGACAAAAGGAGGGCTTCACGGGAATGAAATCAGCGGCTTGCGCGCCGGATATATTTTTCGGGGTTTTCGGGCTTGCCGTTGCGGATAACTTCAAAATGCACGTGCGGGCCGGTAGAACGACCGGTACTGCCCATCAGCGCAACACTCTGCCCCTTCTGGACGATATCTCCCACCTTCACCTTGATGGCTTTTGCGTGCGCGTATCGGGTCACAAGCCCCTCGCCATGATCAATCTCGACCAGGTTACCGTACCCATAGCGCTCATCGGCGTAGGTGACCACGCCACTGGCAACCGCAATGATGTCACTGCCGTCTTTACCAGCGAGATCCACACCGCTGTGCCAGGTGCGCTTACCCGTAAACGGATCAGACCGATAACCATACTTCGAAGACAACCAGCCCCAGGTAATCGGGCGCCCCTGCACGTACAATTCGTCTTCCAGCTTCTGGCGCGAGGCCACTTTCTCCAGCAGGCGCAACTGCTTTTCCCGATCTTCAATTTGCGCCTCGATCTGATCGATCATATCGGTCAATTCAGGCGCACGAAAAGAATCTGCTGACAACCCACCCTCTTCCGGGCCACCAACCGCGGCGGGCTGATCAAAATTAAACTCGTCGCTGGTGACAATGCCGGATTCAACAAATCGCTGCCCCAGCGCATCCAGCCGCAACAAGCTGCCCTGAATGCGGCCTAGCCGAAGGGTCAATGCATCAATCTGTAGATCTACATCCTGGCGCACCCGATCCATTTCGGCTTTTTGTTCTTGCAGTTTTGCCCGCCATTCGGCCACCAGCTCCGACTCAGTCGGTTCCGCTGCCGCGACTCTTTCCATGGCAAAACGGTAGCCGCCCCAACCAGCTGCCAGTACCACCACCAACACGCCAAAAAAGAGGGCGGTTATGGTTGCTGCGTTCAGGTTAAGAGATCTTGGCTGGCTATGGCTTTTGCCAACGAAAATTACATTCATATCGTCGTTCGGTGTCATATAGGGAGTCGCAACCATATCCGTTGTAGTGCTGCGATCCGGAGTGTTTCCGAGCGGGTCTGCTATCCTTAGCAACAACTACGCACTGAAAAAAGTCGTAGCATCCGGTAGACATTGACTTCCATCACAATGTAAAACGGCCGTGTTATAGACGCTACGCATAAAACGTGCCGAAGTGTAACCAATCGTAAACCGATGAGTCGAGCAAAACCCGGCAATGAGCAAAAAAAACGATCAAAAAACGATCTTCAGCACAGTTTCGGCAAGCTCAGGGACGACCCTGAAACAACTGGTCGCGAAAGCCGGAATGCATCTCGAAGCTGAACAAATCGTGCTTTCGGCCATTCCCGATGAGCTCAGTGAAGGCACGCGATTTGTCGCCTGCCAGGACGGGGAACTGGTACTGTCAACGGATACCGCCAGCAAAGCCACCCGGCTCAGATTCCGCCAACACGAAATTATGGAAGCACTGCGGGAAAACGAGCTCTTTCGGTTCGTCTGGAAGGTTCGCGTTAAAGTCGCGCCCGCCCGCTACAAAACACGCAAAAAAGTCGAAAAGGTACCCCTCAGCAAAGAAAATGCCCGACTCCTCTCAGAGGAAGCCGGGCACACGAAGGATAAAGCTCTACGCGAGGTTCTCGAAAAACTCGCAAGCCACGTCCGGGATTAAGGCGTCCCGCCTTAGCCCTCGACCGCCAGCACAGGCTTCATGTAGGAAATCGGAGCCGTTGCTTCGTCTTCGAAGGTCACAACTTCCCACGATTCCTCTTCAGCCCTGAGCTTACGCAGCAGTTTGTTGTTCAAGTCGTGGCCAGACTTCACACCACGGAACTCTCCAATCAAACTGTTGCCGAGCAAATACAGATCTCCGATCGCATCTAACACTTTGTGCTTGACGAACTCGTCGTCGTAGCGCAAACCGTCTTCGTTCAGGATCTTGTAGTCATCAACCACAATCGCGTTATCGACACTGCCACCGAGGGCCAGATTCATGGCTCGCAGCTTTTCGATATCACGCATGAACCCGAAAGTACGGGCCCGGGATACTTCTTTAACAAAGGAAGTGCTGGAGAAATCGACCGTTGCGGTTTGGGCGCGGCCCTTGAACACCGGGTGATCGAAATCAATACCAAAGCTGACCTTGAAGCCCTCGAACGGCAGGAAGGTGGCCTTTTTGCCATCTTCTTCAACGGTCACTTCCCGTTTGATACGGATAAAGCGCTTGGCGGCTTCCTGTTCGGCAATACCTGCTGACTGCAGCAGGAACACGAACGGGCCAGCCGAGCCGTCCATAATCGGCACTTCGGCAGCGCTCAGCTCCACGTAACAGTTGTCAATTCCGAGACCAGCCATAGCAGACAGTAAATGCTCTACTGTTGCCACACGCACACCGTCTTTTACCAGCGTCGTGGACAGCGTGGTCTCACCCACATTTTCCGCACAGGCACGAATTTCAACCACTGGGTCGAGGTCCGTGCGCCGGAAAATGATTCCGGCGTCGACCGGGGCCGGTTTCAGGGTCAGGTAAACCTTTTCCCCTGAGTGCAGGCCAACACCGGTCGCGCGGATGGTGTTTTTGAGTGTGCGTTGTCTAATCATCGGTCATTATTCCGTCACAAAAGAGCGATATTCTGAGCAAAAATCTGCCCGAAGAATATCAGAATTCAAGACTGAGCACCATTTAACCAACACAAGTTTCGTTAACTTATGCAATAGCGTATGGCTATGATCAATCAGCTCGTCTTTGACAGAGGCTTATCACTCCGCACTCGTAACGAATGCACGCCTACCTGTCAGCATCGAGCCAGATTATCAATCAGCCTGCCGGCGAAGGAATGCGGGAATATCGAGATAGTCCACGCCTTGCTCTTCGCTTTCTTTGCTCTGGTCCAGTGCTACGTTGCCTTGCGTGACCGCGCGACGACGCAGAATGGCCGGTCGATCCAACTGGTTGTAATCGGTTTTACCATCCAGAGTGCGGGAGTTGTCCACAACCTTGGTTGGCTTTTCGCGATCACCACCGAGACCGGTCGCCACCACAGTGACTTTCAGCTCTTCCGTCATTTCCGGATCAATCACGGTACCCACAACAACCGTGGCAGATTCGGAAGCGAATTCACGGATAATGTCACCCACCTCGGTGAACTCACCCAAGTTAAGATCCATACCGGCTGTGATGTTAACCAGAATACCTTTGGCACCCTGCAGGTTAACGTCTTCAAGAAGCGGGCTGCGAACCGCCGCTTCAGCAGCTTCCTGCGCCCGGTTTTCACCGGTTGCACGAGCGGTACCCATCATGGCCATGCCCATCTCGGACATCACTGTCTTCACGTCGGCAAAGTCGACGTTGATCATACCGTTACGGGTGATCAGGTCGGCGATACCCTGAACGGCGCCCAGCAGAACATCGTTAGCCGCAGCGAATGCGTCCAGCAGACTGGTCTTCTTGCCCATGACCGCCAGCAGTTTTTCGTTCGGAATGGTGATCAGTGAATCGACGCTTTCTTCGAGCTCCTTCAAGCCGGATTCGGCCACGCTCATACGCTTGCCGCCTTCAAACTGGAACGGCTTGGTGACCACCGCCACAGTCAGGATGCCCAGCTCTCGGGCCACCTCGGCAACAATCGGTGCTGCTCCGGTACCAGTACCACCACCCATACCAGCAGTAATAAACACCATGTCGGACCCGCTCAGCGCCTCCGCGATGCGGTCACGATCTTCAAGGGCCGACTGGCGCCCAACTTCCGGATTCGCACCGGCACCCAACCCTTTGGTGATGTTGCCACCGAGCTGGATGATTTGACGCGCGTCCAGGTCTGTCAGTGCCTGGGCGTCTGTGTTGGCGCAAATAAACTCAACGCCCTCAATGTCGCTGTTAAGCATGTGACGAACGGCGTTACCACCACCGCCACCAACACCGACAACCTTAATGACTGCGCTTTGTTGCACATTATCAACGAGTTCAAACATATCCCCTACTCCTTCGTGCTGTTTCCGGTCTATCCAGACCAGTTATTGCATTCGTTATGTGTTTTCGAGAAACCTTCGTGTACTGCCCCTGATCACCGTCAGAACTGACCGGTAAACCAGGCTTTCATGCGCTCAATCAATGAGGGAGCATCCTCAGCTTTGAGCACCGGTGTCCGGCCAAGGTCCATTTGCCGGAAACCATGAATCAACAAGCCAACGCCGGTGGCGTAAATCGGATTGTTGACCACCTCCGTCATGCCGGAGACCGCCTGCGGACAGGCCAGTCTTACCGGCATGTGGAAGATCTCTTCGGCCAGCTCTACCACCCCTTCCATGGTGGAGGAGCCGCCGGTGATAACGATGCCTGCCGGAATCATCTCTTCGAATCCCGAGCGGCGTAATTCTGACTGCACCAACGTGAACAGTTCTTCGTAGCGAGGCTCCACGACCTCCGCCAAGGCCTGCCGGGACAGATCCCGCGGTGCCCGGTCACCAACGCTGGGCACTTTGATGGTGTCTTCAGCGCCTGCAAGCTGGGTCAGCGCGCAGGCGTATTTGATCTTGATTTCTTCCGCGTTCTGGGTCGGCGTGCGCAGGGCCATGGCGATGTCATTGGTCACCTGATCACCGGCGATCGGAATGACCGCGGTATGGCGGATGGCGCCACCGGTAAACACAGCGATGTCGGTGGTGCCGCCGCCCACATCGACCACACAAACGCCCAACTCTTTTTCGTCTTCGGTCAGGATCGCGTGGCTGGAGGCCAGTTGCTCTAGGATGATGTCGTCCACTTCCAATCCGCAGCGTTTCACGCACTTGTCGATATTCTGGGCCGCGTTGACCGCACAAGTGACCAAATGCACCTTGGCTTCCAGACGAACGCCGGACATCCCCATGGGCTCTTTGATGCCTTCCTGGTTATCGATGACGAATTCCTGCGGAAGAATATGCAGTACCTTCTGATCCGCTGGTATCGCGACGGCCTGAGCCGCATCAATCACCCGATCAATGTCCGCCTGGGTCACTTCCCGATCCCGGATTGCAACAATGCCATGCGAGTTCAGGCTCTTGATGTGGCTTCCGGCAATTCCCGCATACACAGAGTGGATCCGGCAGCCAGCCATCAGTTCGGCTTCTTCCACCGCCCGCTGAATGGCCTGCACGGTAACCTCGATGTTCACCACCACTCCGCGCTTGAGCCCGCGAGATGGGTGCGAGCCAATTCCGACGACTTCAATGGTTCCATCCATTTTGCGCTTGCCGACGATCGCAACCACCTTGGAGGTTCCGATATCCAGGCCGACAATCATGTTTTCCGTTTCAACCGATGACATGTGATTCACCAAACCCCAAGTTCGTAATATTCGTGATCAGGACTTCGGTGCAGCCACTGCTGCATCCGCTTTCCACTGCACCGCTATGCCGTTTGTATAGCGGGCATCTACCCGGCTGACTTCGTCCACGCGGGACGCCAACCGGTTCTCGTAAACCGTTATGAAACGCTCGAATCGCTGCTCGACCTTATCGCGCCCCAACACCACTTCAATGCCATTCGCGAGCGTCAGCGTCCAGGCGCCCCGCGCCTCAAGCGCCAGCCCGGCAAAACCAAGCCCGTATCCATACAACTGCTCACTCATTTTCCGCGCCATGGTGATGACCTCTCTCACTCGCTCATCCGGCCCCGACAGCTTTGGCAAGCGGCCGGCCACTTCCGGATTCGGCGGCGAAAACAGCTCGCCGGAGCGGCTAACCAGTCGGCCATCACTCCAATAGGCCAGAGGCTTTTTCTCGCGAATATCAATCACCAGACGCCCAGGCCATACACGCTTAACTGCGGCAGATTCAACCCACGGCCTCTGCTCCAGCGACGCTTTGATGTCGGCCAGATCGGTCGAGAAATAGCTTTTACCGATCCAGGCTCCCGCAGCTCGCTCCAGGTCCACCCGGCTGTCCCCGACAAACTGGCCCTGAACATCGACGGCCAGGATCTGCTGGTCCATTGCCGTCAACAGACGATCGGTTCCCCACGGCACCAAAGCTGCCAGTAAAACCACCGTCGCTCCCAAGCCAACCTGCAACCAGGGCACAGCCGCCAAAATCGCTTTCAACACCCCAAACCGGTCTTGCCCAGGCTCTACGGTGGTTGCCCCCCGTCGCCGGGGCTGCTCAGGCGGTATCGCCCGGCTCCGGATCAGTAGTGTTTCAAGCATTCGGTGCCTCCACCAAAGTGTCTTCCAGAATTCTCACCACCAGCTCTTGAAAGCTGATGCCAGCGGCTTTCGCCGCCATAGGTACCAGGCTGTGATCGGTCATTCCCGGTACGGTGTTAACCTCCAGCAGCCAGAACTCACCCTGGGCATCCTGCATGATGTCTACGCGGCCCCAGGTTCGGCAGCCAACCACACGAAACGCCTCCAGTGCCAACTGCTGCAACTGCAGCTCTTTCTCGACCGACAAGCCGCAGGGAATGCGGTAGCGCGTGTCGTCCGCCAAATACTTTGCGTCGTAATCGTAGAAGTCGTGATCGGTGCTCAGGCCAATCGCCGGGAGTGCTTTGTCTTGCAGCAGGCTCACAGTGAATTCAGGACCTTCAATCCACTGTTCCACCAACACCAGATCGTCCATCGCAGCAGCCGATTCGTAGGCTTCAACAAGTTCACTGACGCTGCGGACCTTGCGAATGCCGATGCTGGAACCTTCGTGCGCGGGCTTGACGCTCAGCGGCGTACCCAGCCTGGCCACAATATCTTCTGCTTCCTCGGCGGACTTCATCGCGCGAAACGCCGGCGTCGGAAGCCCACAGCCTTCGAACACGTACTTGGTGCGCAACTTGTCCATCGCCAACGCAGATGCCAATACTTCGCTTCCGGTATAGGGAATACCCGCCTGCTGCAGAATCGCCTGTATGGTTCCGTCTTCACCGCCTCTGCCATGCAGAGCGATAAACACCCGGTCAAACTCCGGGGATTCTACGGTGCTCAGCAAACAGCCCTGAACATCGATCCCATGGGCATCCACACCAGCCGACTGCAGGGCTGACAACACCGCTTCGCCACTATTCAGGGAAACCTCCCTCTCGGCAGAGTTGCCTCCCATAAAGACCGCAACCCGGCCCAAGGCTTTCACCAGCTCGGGCGATGCCAAATAGTTATCGGAGTCGGTATGGCTCATCTCACTCACTTTTCGCTACTCCTGCTGCGGCGAGGCGTGCCGCCACACCGCCAATGTCACCGGCGCCTTGCGTAATCAACAAGTCGCCATCTTGAAGCATCTTTTCCAGAAGACCTTCAATTTCCTGGTTGTCTTCAACAAATACCGGCTCGACGTTGCCGCGCTGGCGAATGCTTCGGCACAAAGCCCGCCCATCAGCGCCCGGAATGGCAGCTTCGCCGGCGGAATACACGTCCATCAACAACAGGCCATCGACTTCAGAAAGCACTCGAACAAAATCTTCGTAAAGGTCACGTGTTCGGGTGAAACGGTGAGGCTGATACAGCATCACGATGCGACGATCCGGCCATGCGCCCCGAGCAGCCTTGATAACCGCTTCCACCTCCGTGGGATGGTGACCGTAGTCATCCACCAAGGTGGCTTGAGCATTGGCTGTCTGGTATTCACCGTACACCTGGAAACGGCGACCAACGCCGGCGAAACCTGCCAGACCCCGGCAGATGGCCTTGTCGTCTACGCCTTCATCCGTTGCAACCGCAATTACCGCCAGCGCGTTAAGCACGTTGTGCCGACCAGGCATCTTAAGCTCGACATCCAGATCGGGGCGGCCGCCCGGACGACGAACTACAAACCGGGTTTTCAGACCGTCCGAGGAAATATTCTCCGCTCGATAGTCCGCATCCGGATTGTCGATGCCATAGGTGATGATGGCTCGGGAAATGCGCGGGATGATTTCCTGAACATAGGGATCGTCCACACACATCACCGCGATGCCGTAGAACGGCAGGTTGTGCAGGAAGTCCACAAAGGTCTGCTTCAGCTTTTCAATATCGCCGCCATAAGTTTCCATATGGTCGGCTTCGATATTGGTGACCACCGAAATCGTGGGGGTCAGATGCAAGAAGGAAGCATCACTTTCGTCGGCTTCTGCCACCAGATAGCGGGAACCACCGAGCTTGGCGTTGGTACCGGCACTATTGAGCTTGCCGCCGATAACAAAGGTAGGGTCTAGCCCAGCTTCACCCAAAACCGATGCAATCAAACTGGTGGTCGTGGTTTTACCATGGGTACCGGCAACGGCAATACCATGGCGATAGCGCATGATCTCCGCCAGCATCTCGGCACGAGGTACGATCGGCACCCGGCGACTGCGAGCCGACACCACTTCCGGGTTATCCGACGACACGGCAGACGACACCACTACAACATCTGCGTTCGCACTGTTTTCTTCACGGTGGCCGATGTAAACCTGAATACCCATGGCCCGGAGGCGGTCGGTGACCACGCTCTCTTTAATATCGGAGCCGGATACGTCATAGCCCTGGTTCTTCAGAACCTCGGCGATACCGCTCATGCCTGCACCGCCCACACCGATAAAGTGGATACCACGGATACGGCGCATTTCGGGAACCTGATACACCAGCGGCGTATTGTTCGAATCAGCCATTGGCGGCCTCCAGACAGTAATTCACAACTCTCTCCGTTGCATCAGGGCGCGCCAGCGAACGAGCGGCCTGTGCCATGTTCAGTATGCGTTCGCGGTTGCCCGCTAAATCTTTCAGCGTGCCGGCCAACAATTCTGGCGTCAGCTGAGACTGAGGCACCAGAATGGCAGCACCCGCTTTCACCATGTGTTGACCATTGCGGGTTTGATGATCGTCCACTGCGTGTGGGAACGGCACCAACACAGCGCCAACCCCCGCCGCGCACAACTCCGAAACGGTCAAGGCGCCAGCCCGACAAATCACAAGATCAGCCCAGTTATAGGCTTCCGCCATATCGCGGATAAACGGCTCAACGCTGGCGTTAACCCCCGAGGATTCATAAGCTTCGCGCGCGGCCTCAACGTTTTTTTCGCCACACTGGTGGCGCACTTCCGGTCGTTCATTTTCAGGCATGGTCGCTAGCGCCTGAGGCAACTGTTGGTTGAACACTTGCGCACCCAAGCTACCGCCCACCACCAGAATTCGTACCGGCGTGCCTCTACCGTCAAATCTCTGCGCGGGGTCTGGCAGCGCTGCCAAATCTTTACGCACCGGGTTGCCGGTGCAACGGGTAACCGTTTTGCTGCCGAAGCTGCCCGGAAACGCTTCCAACACAATGCTGGCGAAGCGCGTTAGCAGGCGGTTGGTCATGCCCGAAATCGCGTTCTGCTCATGAATAATCAAGGGCTTGCGCAGTAACCAGGCAGCCACGCCTCCTGGGCCAGTGACAAAACCACCCATGCCCACCACACAATCCGGGTTGATCTTGCGCAGCAACGTGTAGGCTTCACCGAGCGCTCGCATCAAACGGAATGGCGCCAACAGTAATGCCAGCTTGCCCTTTCCTCGCAGGCCCTTAATGTGAATCAGCGAAAGCGGAATGTCGGTTTCTCCAATCAACCGCTCTTCCATGCCGCCCTTGGCACCGAGCCAATGCACTTCATGGCCTTGCTCTTGCAGGGCGCGAGCCGTGGCTAATGCCGGAAATACATGGCCGCCCGTTCCGCCGGCCATCATCAGGAAGCGACGGGAACTAGTCATAAACCGCGCCTCCTTTAACTTTCCGGGCAGGTTTGTCTGCCGCCATTTTCTCTTTATCCAAACGTTCCATTTCGACCCTGGCGATGATGCCAAGGCCCACACACGTCACCAGCAAACTGGAACCGCCGTAGCTCACCAAAGGCAGCGTGAGGCCTTTGGTTGGTAGAAGGCCGGTTGTTACACACATGTTGATGGCAGCCTGTAACCCGACCAGCATCGTTAAGCCGTAGCTGAAACAAGCGCCAAACGGCATACCGCTGCGTTCGGCCCGGCGACCAATCACAAAACCGCTCACCACCAAAGCTGTAAACAAGGCCACCACGATCAGCGCCCCGAGCAATCCAAATTCTTCGGCAATGATCGCGAAGATGAAGTCGGTATGGGCTTCCGGCAAAAAGAACAGCTTCTGCACGGAGTTGCCCAGCCCCACGCCGGTCCATTCGCCACGACCAAAGGCGATCAACGATTGGGTGAGCTGATAGCCGCTATCAAACTGATCTTTCCAGGGGTCGAGGTAGCTTACGACCCGCTTCAATCGGTATGGGGCACTGACCACCAGCACGGTTCCCGCAACCACCATCAGGCCAATCAGCGGTAAGAACCGCGTAAGCCGAACGCCGCTCAGGAAAATCACGCCCGCAGCGGCGGCACTCAGCACCACCGAGGCACCGAAATCCGGTTCGATCATCAGCAAACCGACCGCTAGGCCCAAAACGATCAATGGCCGGAAGAAGCCGGACCAATCATTCAGCAAAGCTTCCCGGCGGCGCACAACATAACCCGAGAGGTAGGCGATCAAGCACAGCTTGGCCACCTCGGAAACTTGCACGTTGAACACGCCCATAGGTATCCAGCGGGTTGACCCGTTTACCGTGCGGCCAAGCGGAGTCAAAACCAAAACCAGAACCAACAAGCCAACACCCAGCAGTAACCAGCCACTGCGCTCCCACCAGGAAATCGGAATATTCACCGCTACCAAGGCAGCCAAACACCCGAGCATGGCGAAAATCACTTGCCTTACCACGTAGTGATAGCTGTTACCCAGCGTCGCCGCGGCCACGTCCATCGAAGCAGACGAGATCATCACCATGCCGATAACCAGCAAAGCCACCGATGTCAGCACCAATACCGGCAGGGGCTGAAACTGAAAAGCTTTGGCCTGGTGCTGGGGAATACTGGCGGCGATCTGCATCACAGCGCCTCCACCAACTCGCGGAACTGATCTCCGCGGTCGTTGTAGTCTTTGAACATATCGAAACTGGCGCAGGCCGGTGACAACAACACCCGATCGCCCACGCAGGCCACGTCCCGAGCTTTACCGACCGCTTGCTTCAGGGAGTCAGCCGAGATCTTCTCAACGCCCGGCCCCAGCACGTCGGCAATTGCACCGGCATCCCGGCCAATCAACACGACCGCGCGACAACACGCGATAACCGGCGCGGCCAAGGGGCCGAAATCAGCGCCTTTGCCGTCGCCTCCCACAATCAGAACCACCTTGCCCTGATCCGGCGCCAAACTTTCGATCGCGGCAACAGTTGCGCCGACATTGGTGCCTTTGGAATCGTTGATGTAATCCACCCCATCCAGCTTACGGACAAACTCGCAGCGGTGTGGCAAACCACGAAACTCTCGAGCCACATCCAGCATCACGGGCATCGGCAAACCGGCGGCGTGGCCAAGTGCCAAGGCAGCCATGACATTGCTGATGTTATGGCGCCCCATCAGGTTCAATTCGCTGGCCAGTAACAAGTTGTCGAAGCCAAAGGTAATCCAGGTTCCCTGGTCATCATCCCGGGTACTGAAGGTGTCGGGGTTAACCCGATTGAAACCAAAACACAGGAATCGCAGGTTATCCCGCGCCATGGGAGTGCTCAGAGCATCATCGAGATTCACAATGGCGTGCTTACAACCGCGATATACCCTTTGTTTGGCTTGGAAATACGCCATTTTGTCGGGGTAGCGATCCATGTGGTCATCGCTGACGTTCAACACGGTAGCCGCCACAGCGTTGAGCGCATCGGTGGTTTCCAACTGGAAGCTCGACACTTCCAGAATATAGAGATCCGCGCCTTTGCCGAGCAGATCCAGGGCCGGCGTGCCAATGTTGCCGCCCACCTGCACCTTGAGCCCGGCGGCTTTCGCCATCTCGCCCAACAGGGTGGTCACGGTGGTTTTCCCGTTAGACCCGGTAATGGCAACGACAGGCGCATCGGCTGCCTCGGCAAACAGATCGACGTCACCGCGAATCAGCGCACCTTTCTTCGCAGCGGCCTCGATGGCCGGCTCGGCAATGCTGATGCCCGGACTCACAACCAACTCGCTGAAACCGGCGAATAATTCGGGATCAAACTCTCCGAGGTGCACCGGCACTTCTGGCCAGCCCTCGTGCAACTCTTCCAGCCCCGGTGGATTTGTACGGCTGTCAGCCACCGTCACCGATCGGCCCTGCCCGGACAAATAGCGCACGCACGAGAGCCCGGTCTTACCGAGCCCTACGATCAATGTGCGACGATCCGAAACAATGACACTCATAGCGACGTTACTTTCCTATCGGAGTTTCAGACTGGCCAGGCCAATCAGTACAAGAACCACGGTAATAACCCAGAACCGCACGATGACTCGAGGTTCCGGCCAACCTTTGAGCTCAAAATGGTGATGCAAAGGGGCCATACGGAAAATCCGGCGTCCGGTCAGGCGGAACGAAGCCACCTGGAGAATCACCGACACAGTTTCCATAACAAACACGCCCCCCATGATGAACAAAACAATCTCTTGGCGAACAATCACCGCAACCACACCCAAAGCGGCTCCCAGTGCCAGTGCGCCCACATCCCCCATAAATACCTGGGCGGGATAGGTGTTGAACCACAAGAACCCGAGCCCTGCGCCTACCAGAGCGCAACAGAACACGATCAGCTCACCGGTACCCGGGAGATGCGGGATCAACAGGTAATTGGCAAATTGTGCGTGCCCGGACACGTAAGCGAAGATAGCAAGCGCACCGGCAACCATCACGGTGGGCATAATGGCCAACCCATCGAGACCGTCGGTCAGGTTCACCGCGTTGCTGCTGCCGACAATGACGAAGTAGGTCAGCAGGATGAACAGTACTGGCCCCAGGGTGAGGGACACATTTTTCAGAAACGGCAAATACAACGACGTTTCCTGCGGCAAGGTCGATGTGGCATACAGAACCACGGCAGCCGCCGCTCCAATCACCGATTGCCAGAAATATTTCCACCGACCCGGCAAACCACGGGGGTTGCGCTCAACGACCTTGCGATAGTCATCCACCCAGCCGATTGCACCGAACAAAATGGTGACCAACAGCACGGTCCAGACATAGCGATTACTCAGGTCGGCCCATAGCAACGTTGAAATGGCAATTGCCACTAGAATCAACGCACCACCCATGGTGGGTGTGCCGGCCTTGCTCAGATGGGTCTGAGGACCGTCATCCCGAACCGCCTGCCCGATCTGGTACTGGCTGAGTTTGCGGATCATCAACGGACCGATCATCAGCGAGATCAACAGTGCCGTCAGCACTCCGAAAATAGCGCGCACGGTCAGGTACTGAAACACCGTCAGCGCAGAAAAATATTGAGATAAAACCTCTGTCAGCCAGAGCAGCATGCGTTTTTCACCTTTGTCTGCATTCCCTCCACCACGCGATCCATGGCGGAACTTCGAGAACCTTTTACCAGCACCACCATGGCACCCTGTCGGCCATCAACGATGGCATTCACAGCTTGCTCATGGGTCTGGAAGTGTTCAGCACCTTGTCCGAAGCCATTGGCGTAGCCCTCACAACCCGGGCCCACCAGCAACAAACGTTCAATACCTTTTTCTTTGGCGTGGGCCCCTACCTCGGCATGCAGGTCGTCGCCCTGCTCACCCAGCTCGGCCATAGCACCCAGCACAGCTACCCGCTGCCCCGTGTATCCGGAAAGCACGTCGATCGCCGCTTTCATGGAAGCCGGATTCGCGTTGTAGCTATCATCAATGACCGTGAACCCCGGCGCTGGCTCACACACATGCAAGCGCCCTTTAACCGCCTTCACACCGCTTAACCCCTGAACAAGCTGGTCGTCCGTTGCGCCCAACTCGCGGCAAGCGGCAATGGCGCACAGAGCGTTACTGACATTGTGTTCACCGACCAACGGCAAAGTGAACGCACAGCGCCAGCCATTCGGCCCTTCCGCCGTGACCGTCATGGTTTGATCGGACCCAACCTGCGCCTCAGCCCTATAGTCCGCCTCCGGATGGCTCATCCGGGAAACACTCACCACCCGACGCTCGCCGGCCCGCTCGAGCCACTGATCAAACGCAGGATCGTCTCGGTTGAGCACAACCAGACCCTGCTCGGCGACGCCATCAATGATTTCACCTTTGGCTTTGATGATGTTCTGGTAACTACCAAAGCCTTCGAGATGCGCCTGACCGGCATTGGTCAGAATCGCCACTTGCGGGCGCACGATCGCCACCGTGTGGGCGATTTCACCCAAGCCACTCGCACCCAGCTCAACGGCGCCGTACTGGTGTTCCGGGGACAACCGGAACATCGTTAGCGGCACACCGATGTGGTTATTCAGATTGCCCTCAGTGGCCAGCGCCTTCCCCATCTGTTCGAGAATGGAAGCCGTCAATTGACGAACCGTGGTCTTGCCGCTGCTACCGGTAATGGCCACCAGCTGCGCGTTGCTTTCGTTGCGGTTCCCCGCCGCCAAAGCAGCAAGCGCATTCACCGTGTCATTGACCACCAGTTGCGGGAACGAAATCGTATCGTCTGCAGTATCAACCACGGCAGCGACAGCCCCCTGCGAGCGGGCCTGTTCCAGAAATTCATGGCCATCGAAACGCTCACCGCGCAGGGCCACAAACAACTGCCCCTCGCCAACAGCGCGGGTATCGGTGGACACGCCTTTGAACCAAATCTCTTCCGCGTTCACCGGCTTGCCCGCCAGCGATGCGTCTAGCCAGGATTTGGCTTCTGCCAGCGAAAAGGCGCGCATCATGCCACACCTCCATTCAGGCGCAACTGATTCTGCACCTGCTCGGCATCACTGAATGGTAATTTCTGGCCCGCCACTTCCTGCCAGGTTTCGTGACCTTTTCCGGCAATCAGCACCAAGTCTTTCGGACCAGCCATGGCAACGGCCTCTGCGATGGCGGTCGCGCGATCATGAACGATCTGATACTGGCCTTCTTCAGAGAAACCTTTCTCGATATCCCTGACGATTTGTGCCGGGGCCTCTGACCTTGGGTTGTCATCGGTCACGATCACCACATCGGCACCTTTTTCTGCTTCAGTGGCCATCTCAGAGCGCTTACCGGGATCACGATCACCGCCGCAACCAAACACGCAGATCAGCTTACCTTTCGCGTGCGGGCGCAGAGCCGCTAACGCATTTGCCAGCGCATCGGGTGTATGTGCGTAATCAACCACCACACAGCGACCGTCTGCGCCCAGGTACTTCTCCAACCGTCCTTGAGGAGGTACCAGCCGGGAGCAGGCATCAACGGCTCGGTCCAATGGAACACCCAGCGTTAGCACCGTCGCCATCGCAGCCAAAACATTGCTCGCGTTGAAGCTGCCCAGCAGAGGTACATCCAACTCAAACTCTCCCCACAGACCATCGACCAGTGCGTGAAAGCCCGTTGCGGTCGGGGTAAATTCTTTCAGCCACAGTTCGGTTTGGGCTTCATGCAAGCTGTAACGGACACGGTCGCACAAGCCTTCCGTCTGTTCATACAACTGACGCCCGAACGGGTCATCGAAGTTGATCACAGAAAAGTGCAACTCTTCACGGCGGAACAAGCGGGCCTTCGCCTCGCCATAGGCTTCCATGGTGCCGTGATAATCCAGATGATCCCGGGTCAGGTTGGTAAATACCGCCCCGGTCATCGCAACCTTGTTAATCCGCCCCTGCGCCAACGCATGGGAAGACACTTCCATAACCGCAGCGCGACCGCCGTCCCGGCGAATCTGGTGCAGCACGCGATTCACCTGAACCACATCCGGAGTGGTATGGGTGGCTGGCTGCAAATTTCCGGGCATGCCATAACCCAAAGTGCCAAGCACGCCGCAGGGCGTGCCCGCCTCTTTCAGCAAAGCCGAGATGTATTGTGTCACCGACGTTTTCCCATTGGTGCCAGTGACACCAACAACCCGCAAATGCCTTGAGGGATGCTCAAAGAATCGGGTGGCGATTCGCCCCATCTGATCGCGAAGGCCGACAATCGGGACAATCAACGCGCCATGACGTTCGTGACACTCTTTCGGGATGGCCGTTTCCAGTAACACCGCAGTGGCGCCAGCCGAGATCGCCTGATCAAGATAAGCATCGGCTGGGGTAGCAGCCCCCGACAAGGCAATAAATGCATCGCCTGACGTGATGTTGCGACTGTCCGTTTGCAGGCCATGGATGGTGACATCGAACACCGAAGGCACTTCAACAATGCCTTGCAAAAGGGTACTGATCGACGTGATGCACATGGTTACCCCCTATCCCCTGACGCAATAGCGGCGCGCCCGACCTCGGAAACTTCCAATTCCGGCTTCACATTCAACAACCGCAACGCATCGCCCATGACCCGAGCGAACACCGGTGCAGCCACTTCACCACCGTAATACTCGCCCGACTGGGGCGCATCTACCGCCACCACCGTGACGATTTTCGGATCGTCAATCGGTGCCATGCCCGCAAAAATGGCTTTATACATGCTGTCTTCGTAACCGTTGGCGCCAACCAGGTGGACAGTTCCGGTTTTGCCGCCAGCCGCGTACAAGCCGGGCTGAGCTCTGCCCCCCGTTCCTTTTGCTACCGCATCTTTCAACATCTGCCGGACTTCGTAGGTGACTTTTTCACTTAGAACCCGCTGCCCCTGCGGCCGCTGCTCTTGCTTCAATAGGCTGACCGGATACCGTAAGCCGCCATTGGCCAGCACCATGTAGGCTTGCGCCAACTGCAATGCATTGACGCTCAGGCCATAACCGTATGACAGAGTCGCTTCCTCAACCGGTCGCCATTTCGGACGGGCGGGCAACACACCAACGGCTTCGCCGGGGAAACCAATTCCAGTGGCCTGCCCCAGCCCCATGCGCGAGAACAAGTTACTCAGAACATCGCCACCCAGATCGTTCGCGATCTTGCTGACCCCGACGTTGCTTGATTTGACGATAATCTTGGTCAAATCCATCACACCGTAATTACGATGATCCCGAATGGTGAATCGCCCGAAGCGGCGATAGCCGGGCGAGGTATCGATGGTGCTATTGGCGTTGTATTCACCAGACTCCAAAGCGGCAGCAATCGTCAGCGGCTTGATAGTGGAGCCGGGTTCAAACAAATCGGTAATGGCCTTATTGCGTAGATTCTCGACCGCCAGCTGAGACCGGTCGTTCGGGTTATAGGAACCCTGGTTAACCATCGCCAGCACTTCTCCCGTACTGACATCCAGCATCACCAATGTACCGCCGCGCGCCTTATGGGCTTCCACTACCGCTTTCAGCTCGCGGTAGGCGAGATACTGGAGCCGGAGGTCAATGCTCAGCTCAAGATCTTTGCCCGGGCGGGCATCTCGCACCAGCATCAGGTCTTTGATGATGTGGCCTCGACGATCCTTCAGAACCCGTTTTGCGCCCGGCTCACCTTCGAGCCACTGGTTATAAGCCAGCTCAATACCTTCCTGGCCGTCCTCATCAATGTTGGTGAACCCAACAACGTGCGCAGTCACTTCACCAGCAGGGTAATAGCGACGATATTCCTGACGTGCATAAATGCCGCCCAGCCCCAGCGCCAAAGCCTCTTTCGCCATCGCTGGCTGCACTTTACGGCGCAGGTAAATAAACTCTCGGCTGGCATAATCACGAAGGCGCTGGCGCAGCTCGCCTTCAGAAAGCTCCAGCAGCCGGGCCAGCACCGCTAATTTCGGATGCTCGGGGTCGATCTCGGACGGGTTTGCCCACACCGTCTGAACCGGAGTGCTCACCGCCAGCGGTTCGCCGTGGCGATCTGTAACCACCCCGCGGTGGGCGTCAATGGATTCCGTTCGAATAGTACGGACATCACCCTGCTGGCGCAGGAAGTCATTATCAACGACAAGCAAATCGGTCAGGCGCCAACCAATGCCCAGCATCACCAACAGAAAAACACCGAGCACAGAATAAAAGCGCCAGGCTTTCAAGCCTGCCGCCAGTCGCTGCACCCTGCTGTTTGTCTGTTCGCTTCGAGCGGACAAATTGGCCACCTTGCTGCTGTTATAGTTTTAATTCGCCGCAATCGGCGTCATCAACGGCACCAGCACGATATCCTGGCGGCCCGGAACCCTCATACCAAAACGCTCTGCTGCCAACTTCTCGACCCGTCCGTGGGCGCTCAGGGCACTCTGCTCCAGTAGCAGCTGGCTCCATTCGCGCTCATGAGCGTCGCGCTGCTGTTGCAGCGTCGATAGACGATTGAACAGCTCCCGGTTCTCGTGAGCACTTACCACCACACCAATGGCAGACACCGTCAGCGCCAATATCAGCACCAACGACACCAGAACCTGTTGTTCACGGGCCGTTTCAAACACTTCCCTAGACACACGAACCGCAGAGACAACACCTTCTCTGACCTTCTCTCGGTTGAGCTTTGCGGTTTTCGTTGGCTGTTCAATCGCTACGGCGCCCATGGCGTCTCGCTCCCTTGCGAATTCGCTTCAGTGAGTTCTTCGTTCCAGCACGCGCATGACAGCACTGCGAGCCCGAACGTTTTCGTCTATTTCGTGATCACTGGCCTTATTGGCCTTGCCGATCAGACGGTAAGAAGACTGCATCTGCTCCGCCGTCACTGGCACGCCCTTTGGAATCTTTGGCCCTTGGGCCAGATCTCGCATAAACCGCTTAACTAAACGATCTTCCAGAGAGTGAAAACTGATCACCACCAATCGACCACCCGGCGCCAGACGCTCGGCAGCGGCCTTCAACCCGATTTCCAGATCCTCCAGCTCCCGATTGATAAAGATTCGGATCGCCTGAAAGGTACGGGTAGCCGGGTGCTTGTGCTTCTCTTTCTTGGGGACGGCCTCGGCCACCAGCTCAGCCAGCTGCCGGGTTGTCTCCAGCGGTTCTTCCGCCCGGCGCTGAACCACCAAACGCGCAATACGGCGAGAGAAGCGCTCTTCGCCGTACCGGAAAATTACATCGGCAATGTCTTTTTCATCCGCGCTGGCCAGCCATTGCGCGGCGCTGGGCGCCTGCTGCGGATTCATCCGCATGTCCAACGGGCCGTCCCGCATAAAGGAAAACCCGCGCTCGGCATCATCCAGCTGCGGCGAGGACACACCCAGATCCATCAACACACCGTTGACGGTCGGCCACTGCCTGGCGTCCAACGCGTCGTTCAGCTCCGAAAACGAACCATGGAACCAGCCAAACCGTTGGTCGCTGGCTGCCAATTCCTCCGCCACCCGGATTGCTTCAGGATCTTTATCAACCCCCAACAGGCGCCCTTGCTCGTTAAGCTGACTCAGAATGAGCCGACTGTGGCCGCCGCGCCCGAATGTGGCATCGACATAACAACCTGAGCCGTCGTTAATCAGGTAATCGACCGCCTCATCGAGCAATACAGACCGATGCTTGAAGCCTTCCATCGCGCCAGACCCGGACTTGTTCATAGTGACAATGCCTCCATCTCTGGTGGCACATCGTCGTCATCAGAAGACTCATCCAGCCAGGCCATCCAACGCTCTTCGCTCCAGAGCTCCCATTTATTTCCCTGACCAATCAGCATCAATTTCTTTTCCAGATACGCATAACTCCTGAGCGTGGGCGGCACCAGAATGCGGCCTGCCGAATCCAGCTCCATGGGTGCAGCATTACCGAGCATCAGGCGCTGCAGACGCCGAACCGGCTTCTTGATATTGGGCAGAGCTTCAATTTTGGGGCGCAGAGCCTCCCATTCGGGCTCCGGGTACAACAGCACGCAACGTTCCTCGTCGGTATTGGCGCTGGCAGTCAAAACAATACGGCCACCACAAAGCTGCGCGAGTTCTTCGCGCAGCTTTGTCGGGATCGCCAAGCGACCCTTCGCGTCCATATTGATGGCATGACTGCCAAGAAAGTTGCTCATTTACGCCGTATCCAAGGGTGCTATTTCCACAAAAAACCACTAGAAACCACTTTTTCCCACTTCCGCACACTATAGAAACACGCAAAAGACAATGCAAGCGCCACTTTCGCCGCCGCAAGGCCAAAAGTTCCTTTAATGACAAGAGGTTACGAAATAGAAATTTATGGAGATACTGAACAGGCGATGAGAAGTATCGAAAAAACAAGAACCTGCAGAGCGTTCTAAACGCTTAACCTAAAGTATAAGATCTTTTGGCTATAACCGCAGGGTTGTGAGAAGTACGCACATTAAATAATGATAGGAAAAAGAGCTCGCCGATAAGCCGGGTTCTGTCGTGGACAGTCATTCATCTAGGGCCTGCGTCACCACAGGCCTCAAGCAACCTACCCGAATCCAGCGCGGGCCACGCCAACGGATTCCTATTTGGTCTTGCTCCAGGTGGGGTTTACCATGCCGTGAACTGTTGCCAGTCACGCGGTGCGCTCTTACCGCACCATTTCAACCTTACCGGTGCCCGAAGGCACTTAGGCGGTGTATTTTCTGTTGCACTTTCCGTCGACTCGCGCCGCCCAGGCGTTACCTGGCACCTTGCCCTATGGAGCCCGGACTTTCCTCCCCCGGTAAAACCGGCGGCGACTGTCTGGCGAGCTCGGAGCTGACAATACCCCTGCAGCTGCCCGCACGCAAGTGCTTTAACCCTCCTTCAACTCCAGCGCTCGCTGATACAGCTCATTCTTCCCCAAACCGCAGACATCCGCGACAATTCTGGCCGCCTTCTTCACCGGCAACTCTTTCACCAGCATCGCCAGCAACTTATCCGCCTCAACAGAAGCCTCAGCGCCCGGAACCTCTTCGGAGCCACGAATCATCACCACAAATTCGCCCTTGGCACCATGAGGATCGGCTTGCAGATCGGCCAACACCTCAGCTGCAGCCCCTGTATAGAAGGTTTCGAAGGCCTTGGTCAGCTCTCGGCCCAACACGCACTCGCGCTCTGCACCCATCACCTCGACAAGATCCTCCATAAAATCCGCAATACGATGTGGCGACTCGTAGAACACCAGCGTAGCAGGTTGGCGCTTAAAGTTTTCCAGCGCAGACTTGCGCCCCGCCCGCTTCGCAGGCAAAAAACCGGCGAACAAAAACTGGTCGGTTGGCAAACCCGCAGCCGACAGAGCCGCCACCAAGGCACATGCGCCGGGAATCGGAGAAACCTGAAAACCGGCCGCCCGAGCCTCTCTCACCAGAATATACCCGGGATCGGAAATCAAAGGCGTACCCGCATCAGACACCAACGCGATGCTTTGTCCTTGCGACAACGCCTCGAGAACCTGCTGTACTCGAGCCCGTTCATTGTGGTCATGCAACGCGAGCATCTGCTTATTTAGCCCGAGATGCTGAAGCAATCTGCCACTGTGGCGGGTATCCTCGGCCGCCACCAAATCAGCTTTAGCCAACACCTGGCGCGCCCGCTCGGTTAAATCTTCGAGATTTCCGATCGGTGTGGCAACGACGAACAACTGGCCGCCGACACTAACGGGTGTTCGCTCAGAACTGGGCATATATGACTCCGAAGAATTGATAACACGGTTATATAGTCGGCCCATGACAGGCACGTCATGTGAAAAAGACCGGGAGCTGGTAAACTTGCCAGCTAATTAGCGGCATCACAAGCCCAATGATCCGGAGACCACCGAGCCTGCCATGATGACAAACCGCAACTCATTACCCACGTTCACGCTACTCGTCGTTCTGATGACCCTGTTTAGCGGCTGTGCGTCCATTAATCTGGACACTCACGTTGCCGAAACGCCAGAACAAGCCTTGTCC
This sequence comes from Marinobacter sp. MDS2, assembly GCF_030718085.1. NCBI lineage: Bacteria > Pseudomonadati > Pseudomonadota > Gammaproteobacteria > Pseudomonadales > Marinobacteraceae > Marinobacter > Marinobacter sp. MDS2. The sequence continues at coordinate 13,322 of NZ_JAVAJF010000002.1, read as the reverse complement.
ATAGCGGCGGATGAAAACGACCCGCAACGCGCCCAACGCTATCTTCTCCGCATAGCCAGCAATTACCAGACGAAGGGCGATCACGCTGCAGCCCGAAAGATCCTTCTGCACGACCTTTTAAAATCTGCTGAGGGACAACTCCTCGAACAGCAACGACTACTGGCCATGGTCAGCGCCATCGAGCTGGAAGACCGCACCTGGGCAGAAGAACTCGCGGCCACCAGCAAGACCGAAGACTTTCTCCAGTATCCCAGCGATTTACTGGCCCGGGCTGCGAACCTGCAAGCACAAACCCAGGCCTTGGCAGGCGAACCACTCGATGCAGCCATGACACTGATCTTGCTGGGCCAAACCGACAGCAGCACCAGCCCCCAGAATATTCATGACAGGATCTGGAATCAGCTGAAAACCGTTGACAGCCAAGAACTGCAAGCCAGCAACAACAAAGCCATCGGCTTTGAAAACCAGGGCTGGCTGGAATTGGCGAGCACGCTCAGAAACACCAGCGGAAATCTCGATGCACAGGGCCGATTGATTCGACAGTGGCAAAATAACTGGCCCGGACACCCTGCAGCCCAAACCCTGCCAAAAGAACTCGCGCTCATGGCCGACATTTCCTCGTCGCGGCCGGAAAACATCGTCTTGGCGTTGCCACTCAACGGGCCATTAGCCAGCGCCGGCAAAGCCATTCGGGACGGGTTCATCGCAGCCTATTACGACGACAGCACGAACCGTAGCAAGACGGATATCCGTGTTGTTGATACGACCAACCAGTCGTTTCTCGAGCTTTACGGCAAGCTCAGTACCAGCAACGCTGACTTGATTGTGGGCCCTCTCGAGAAAGCCGGCCTGACGGAACTATCTGAGATGAACACCCTTCCGGTACCCGTACTAGGCCTGAACTATCTGCCGAATGATCACAAAGCACCTGACGGCCTCTACCAATACGGACTGTCGGCCGAAGATGAGGCCCGACAAATTGCCCGGCAACTGGCGAAGGACAACATCACACGTATTTTGGCGCTCATCCCGAGCGGCGAGTGGGGAGATCGGGTTACCACCGCACTAACCAACAAGCTTGAAGAAACCGGAGTGACCGTACTCCACGTTCAGCGCTTCTTCCCCGAAGACAACCTGCGCGCCATCACCGCCGACGTGCTCGGTGTAACCGCATCCCGGCAACGCGCAATCGATGTCGAACGCACCATCGGTCTGAACGTCGAATTCGAACCCCGCCCACGCCAGGATGCCGAAGCCATCGTGATGGTCGCCGCACCAACGATCGCCCGTCAGTTTAAACCGTTGTTCGCCTTCTATTTCGCGGGCAACCTACCGGTATACGCGCCATCCATCACCTACGAAGGCGTGCCCAACCCGAGCCGGGACCGCGATTTAAACAACGTCATATTTACCGATATTCCGTGGGTGCTCGCAGAAGACAACCCGCTGCGCAGTGATGCGGAAAAGTATCTCAGCGGCACCAAAGGGCAACTGGGGCGACTGTTTGCCATGGGCGCTGACGCCTGGCAACTCAGCAAGCGCTTACCGCTTCTTCAACAGGTCAAAGATGCTGCCATTAACGGCCACACAGGCACACTTACCATGGCCCCTTCCGGCGCAATACACAGAGAACAGCTGTGGGCCAAATTCGTTAATGGCAGCCCCGAAGTACTGGAAACCAAATCTCCGGACGCTCTCGTATCTGGCGAATAACAACCACAAAGCGATAGACCATGGCCAAGGACGGCAAAAAAGCGTTAGGTGCCTTCTACGAGGGAGTGGCCGCCCGATACCTCATCAGCCGGGGCGTATCCATACTTGAACGCAACGTTTATAACCGCGGAGGCGAAATCGACCTCATCGGCCTGGACGGAACCGCGCTGGTGTTTTTTGAGGTACGGTACCGGAAGAGCAACAGCTTGGTAGATCCTTTGGATTCCATCAACCCGAGCAAACAGAAGCGGCTAGTGAGAGCCGCCTCCTTTTACCTTCACCGAAACAACCTTTGGGATGCAGAGACGCGCATCGACGTAGTCGGTATTACGCCGGGAACTACCAGCAAATACCGGGTACAATGGGTTAAAAATGCAATTCAGGCAGATTAGTACCGGCACCATGACCAATACCGAAGAACGAATCAATTACTGGTTTGCAAACCACATGGAACAGACAGCGCAAGCTGCAGTCACCGCAGGCCCGGCCATTGGAACCGTAGCAGACGCGTTCGTAACCACACTGCTCCAGGATGGCAAAATTATCGCCTGCGCGAATGGTAACGCCAACGTGCTTACCCAATACCTGTGCACAGCGCTGCTCTCAAGGTTTGATCAGGATCGTCCCGCGCTCCCCGCCATCAACCTGGGCGCGGACGCGACCACCTACTCTGCAATTTGCCGAGACAACCGCTTTAACGACACTTTTTCCAGACAAGTAAGGGCTGTAGGCAAACCCGGAGACCTACTGTTCGTGGTTGTCGACGACGGCCACAAAGCCAACCTGATTCAGGCTATTCAGGCGGCCCACGATCGGGAAATGATGGTTGTTGTCCTCAGCGCACGGGAGAAATCGGACATCACCTCTCTGATGCACCCGGAAGACCACGAAGTTGCGTTGAACGATCTGTCACCCCACGAAGCCACACCGTTAATGATGGTGATCATCAATGCTTTGTGTGATCAGATCGATGCGAAGCTATTTGGCGGGTAAGAAAAAAGCCGGCAAGCCGGCTTTTTTTTATTTCACTACCTTTAGCGTCGGCCGGCCGGAAGGCCGCTCGTCCGCTTTCGGGGCGGGAGCATCATCCCCTTCCGGATCAGGAAAGCCCGGCTCGCTGCCGAACACCATTCCCTCACCATTTTCTTTAGCATAGATTGCCAGCACAGCCTGCAGCGGAATGAACACCTGCATGGGCACGCCGCCGAATCGGGCGCTAAACTCAATCGCTCCATTACCAATCACCAGACCTCGTACGGCACCAGTGCTGATATTCAGAACAATCTGGCCATTAGCTACGTGCTCTGTCGGCACCTGAACACCCTGTACCCCCGCATCAACCACAATATACGGGGTACAGTCATTGTCCAGAATCCACTCATTCAGCGCCCTTACCAAGTAGGGGCGGCTGGAGGTCATGGCAATATTTAAATCAGACACTACAACAACTCCTGATTTGGAAGCCGGGCGCTATGCCATCAGCTGCGAATATCTTCTTCAAGATCAGAAAGGCTAGCCTTAAAGCCTTCGCGACTGAAGATACTCTCCATATACTTGAGCAGCGGCTTGGCCTGCTTGTCTTTATCGCTCAGCTCGATCCCGAGCGCCGGCAGACGCCACAAGATCGGCGCAATGCAGCAGTCCACAATGGTGAACTCTTCAGACAGGAAGAACGGCATTTCCGCGAACAGAGGGCCGGTCGCCAACAAGCTTTCTTTCAGCTCTTTACGGGCGGCGTCTGAAGCCTTACCGGTTGGCTGAGCAACGATTTGATCAACCAGAGCACACCAGTCTTTCTGAATCCGGTGGATCATCAAGCGGCTGTTAGCTCGTGCAACGGGGTACACAGGCAAAAGCGGTGGATGCGGAAAACGCTCATCCAGATACTCCATCATGATGTTCGGCTCGTACAGAACCAAATCACGATCCACCAATGTCGGTACGGCGTTGTACGGGTTCAGATCCGCCAGTTCTGCCGGAGGGTTGTCCGGCTCCACATCAACAACATCAACGGTAACGCCCTTCTCAGCCAATACAATACGCACGCGATGGCTGTAGTGGCTGTTCGGGTCCGAGAAAAACGTCATTGATGACCGCTTGGTCACAACGCCCATATAAGCTACCTCACGATTCTAAAATCGAAACAATCCAGTAAACGCAAAAAACCAGCGGTCCTTTGAGGGACCGCTGGAATCTAGGATTAAGGATTATACCCTAAATCTTAATGTACGTCTTTCCAGTACTCGCGATTGAGCAAGTATGCGAAGACGAAGAAGATGGCCACGAAGATCAGCACGAAAATACCAAGACGCTCGCGCTCAACCTTCACCGGGTCACCCATATAGGACATGAAGTTGGTCAAATCCCACATTGCCTGATCGAACTCAGCACCATTCATGCTGCCTTCGATGGCGTACTCAGGGCATACATCTCCATTGTTGATGTTTCCGCTGAGAGGCTCAACCGTAGGTTTCACACCGATGTTCGGCTTAACCGCACACAGCCCTTGCAGGCCAACCATCACGTGGGGCATACCGACGAGATCGAAAACCACGTTGTTCACGCCCAAGGGACGGCTTTCGTCCTTGTAGAAGCCACGCAGGTAGGAATACACCCAGGACTCACCACGCAACCGGGTCTCCAGAGTCAGGTCAGGTGGCGGTGCACCGAACCAACCCGCAGCCAGATCTTTGTCCATTGAGTTCTTCATCAGCTCACCAATTTTGGCGCCGGTAAAGATCAGGTTCTCTTCGTACAAATCGGCCGGAATTTCCAGATCTTCGGATACACGCTTGTAGCGCGCGTATTCCATGGAATGACACCCCATGCAGTAGTTGGTGAACAGCGCAGCACCACGCTGCAAAGACGCCTTATCGGTGTGATCCGGAGTCATCTCGTCCAGAGGAACCGCGGCACCCGCTGCCAGCCCGAAAGCTGGCAGGATCGCTATGAAAAGACCAAATATCAGCTTTCTCATTATCCTGTCACCCTCTCTGGTACTGGCTTGGTTTTTTCCATGCGTGTATAGAATGGCATGAGAATAAAGTACGCGAAGTAGAGTGTGGTCAGGATCTGAGCAACCGTGGTACGACCTTCAGTTGCAGGGACAATACCCAGGTAACCCAGCACCACAAAGCTGATCACGAAAATCGTCAGAGCAATCTTGCTCAGCCAGCCTTTGTAGCGGATTGACCGAACCGGGCTTCTGTCCAGCCAGGGCAGAACAAACAGGATAGCAATGGCCGCACCCATCACAACCACACCCCAGAACTTGGCATCGAGACCGAACAGATCAACCGTTACCGCGCGCAGCATTGCGTAGAAGGGCGTGAAGTACCATACCGGTGCAATGTGGGCTGGTGTTTTCAGACTGTTAGCCGGTTCAAAGTTAGGCTTCTCGAGGAACAGCCCTCCCATTTCCGGGAAGAAGAACACCACGATAAAGAAGATAAAGAAGAACACCGCCACACCCAGCAGATCGTGCACTGAGTAATAAGGGTGGAACGGGATACCGTCTTTCGGAATGCCGTTTTCATCTTTGTTCTTTTTAATATCGATCCCGTCAGGGTTGTTGGAACCCACTTCGTGCAACGCCAGGATGTGCAACACAACCAGCGCCAGCAAAACAATCGGCAGTGCAACAACGTGCAACGCAAAGAAGCGGTTCAAAGTGATACCGGAAATCAGGTAGTCACCACGAATCCACAAAGACAGATCTTCCCCGATCACCGGAATAGCACCAAACAGGTTAACGATAACCTGGGCACCCCAGTAAGACATCTGACCCCATGGCAGCAGGTAGCCCATGAAGGCTTCCGCCATCAGCACCAGATAAATCAGCATGCCGAAGATCCAGATCAGCTCACGAGGCTTCTGGTAGGAGCCATACATCAAGCCACGGAACATGTGAAGATAAACCACCACGAAGAATGCCGAAGCACCCGTCGAGTGCAGATAACGCAACAACCAACCCCATTCAACATCACGCATGATGTATTCGACAGAGGCAAATGCGCCTTCGCCGGACGGGTTGTAGCTCATGGTCAACCAGATACCGGTAACCAGCTGGTTGACCAGTACGAGCATGGCCAAAGAGCCAAAGAAGTACCAGAAGTTGAAGTTCTTGGGCGCGTAATATTTCCCAACGTGTTTGTTCCAGGCATCGATGACCGGCAGTCGCTCATCTACCCAATTCAGAAGTTTTTGCATTACGCTGCCTCCGGATCAAGACCAATCGTCATGGTCGTATCGTTATCAAACCGGTAAGGCGGCACTTCCAGATTCAGAGGTGCTGGCTGCCCGCTTAGCACGCGGCCCGACAAATCGAACTTGGAGCCGTGACACGGGCAGAAAAACCCACCCAACCACTCGGCGCCCAAATCTGCTGGAGCCACCTCAGGACGATAGGTAGGCACACACCCCAGGTGCGTACAGATACCCACAAGAACCATAAACTCCGGATTAATGGAGCGGTGGGTTCCTTTGATGTAGTCTGGCTGCTGACTGGCTGCTGTTGACTCTGGATCTTTCAACCGGGGAGTCATTTCCTCAACACGATCCAGCATTTCTTTGGACCGGCGAATAACCCATACCGGCTTACCCCGCCACTCAACAGTCACCTGTTGACCCGGCTCAATTTTGTCGACATTCATTGTTACCGGTGCACCGGCCGCTTCCGCTTTCGCACTGGGGTTCCAGGACGCTACGAAAGGAACGGCTGCACCGACGACGCCGACACCACCTACCACGGACGTGGCACCGATTAGAAATCGGCGCCGACCTTGGCTCACGTCGCCATTACTCATTATGGTTTTCTCCCATCAGGCGAGGCACAGACGCGGAAACACCGATACTGCGCTTCGAAAAGGACTTCACAACCCAAAATTATAAGCGAGGAAATGGTAATGAAATTAACCTTCGCTTACAAGTTAGAAAGGCCCAGTGCTGGGCCTATCCCTGCGCCAGGTCAAAATTTTCGATCATCTTCAGGCACAAAAAAACCCGACCAAAAGATCGGGTTTTTCCATCGGCACAAAGTGCAGATTAACGCTTGGAGAACTGCGGACGCTTACGCGCTTTACGCAGACCAACCTTCTTACGCTCAACCTTACGTGCGTCACGGGTTACGTAACCCGCTTCGCGCATTGCTGGGCGCAGAGTTTCATCGTAATCCATCAGGGCGCGAGTCAGACCGTGGCGAATTGCGCCCGCCTGACCACTGATACCACCGCCCTTGACAGTGATATTGATGTCGAAACGATCTTCAGAACCCGCAACAACCAGCGGCTGACGAACGATCATCCGAAGAGTCTCACGACCGAAAAATTCTTCGATAGTGCGACCATTGATAGAGATGTTACCGCTTCCCGGCTTGATAAAAACCCGAGCCGTGGATGACTTGCGGCGACCAGTACCGTAATTTTGTGCTACAGACATATTCGCCTTCCGTTAAATGTCGAGTTCTTTGGGCTGCTGGGCGGCATGCGCATGCTCAGCGCCGGCGTACACTTTCAGCTTCTTGAACATGGCACGACCAAGCGGACCTTTCGGAAGCATGCCTTTCACAGACTTCTGAATGATTTGCTCGGGAGCCTTGTCAACCAGCTTCTCGAAATTGATGGATTTGATTCCACCTGGAAAGCCGGTATGGCTGTAATACATCTTATCAGATGCCTTGTTGCCGGTAACCTTCACCTGGCTGGCATTGATAACAACGATATAATCGCCAGTGTCCACATGAGGGGTATACTCAGGCTTATGCTTGCCCCGCAGACGAAGGGCGATTTCGGTTGACAGACGACCCAGCGTCTTGCCGGCTGCGTCTACAACGTACCAGTCACGTTTTACAGTTTCTGGTTTCGCACTCAGAGTCTTCATTGATTCCGCCTTGAACGCTAAAAGAAACGTTAAAAACCACCACCGGTACATGCAAGGCATCCGGAGGAGGTCCATACCTAGTTTGCGCTGGCACTATTCGGGGCTGAGATAGTGACATCGCCTTGAAAAGCCAGGGCGCGAAGTATACTCGAACCCCGTAAGAAAGCCAACCCTACGTCGACTTGTCTCGTAAATCCCCTACACAACCTTCAGCTTGGCGCCAACACATTCGCTGCCACGCCATACAGCTTAGCTGTGTTTTCCAACAACACCTCCGCAAGCTTTTCCCTGTCGTCACCCCGAAGCTCAACCAATCGGGAAAAAACATCCGGAATGTACTCGGGAGAGTTCTGCCCCTTTGGGACTCCCGCAGGCGGCATATCCGGAGCATCGGTTTCCAGCACCAATGCGCCTGCCGGCAACCGTGAGATCACGTCCCGCGTTTTCTTTGCCCGGTCGTGAGTAATCACGCCACCCACGCCAATATAGCAGCCCAATTCAATAAAACGGCAGGCTTGCTGATAACTGCCAGAGAAGCCGTGGATCAGCGCGCGCCCCCGCCAACGCTCCGAGCGCAGCAATGTCGCCACCTGATCATGAGCCTTGACGGAGTGAATCACCAGCGGCAAATCAAAACGAGCAGCCATTTGAACCTGCGCCGAGAACCACGGTAACTGTTCGTCTATCGATCCCCGTAACGCATCAAGCCCACACTCACCCACGCCAAGACATTCTGGAGCCTTAGCGCCCAGCGCGGCTTCCAGGGCAAGCAAATCCGCCGGACCATGTTCACCGACGAACCAGGGATGAATTCCCAGGCAATACCACAGCCCCTTTTCGCGGGAGGCCAAAGACGTAAGCCGCGGCCAATCGGCTCGCCGAACCCCGGGCATGACCAACCCTTGCACCCCAACCTCTCTTGCCCGGGCCAGAACTTGCTCCCGACGCTCGTCAAATTCAGGAAAATCGAAATGGCAATGGGCATCAAACAGGCGCATTTTCGGCTCCGCCAGGTTTTCTTAGTGCTCCCGGGTTTTATGGAACTGAACATCCGGGTAGCGCTCCTGAGCCAAGCTCAGATTCACCATCGTCGGCGCGATGTAGGCCAATCTATCGCCACCATCCAGCGCGACGTTCTCCTGATTTTTGCGCTGAAACTCTTCCAGCTTGCGCTCATCTTCGCAAGTCACCCAGCGCGCGGTTGCTACGTTGATCGGCTCGTAGATAGCTTCAACCTTGTACTCACTCTTCAGCCGGGCAACCACCACGTCAAATTGCAGAACACCGACAGCACCCACAATCAGATCGTTGTTTTTGAACGGCCGGAATACCTGAACCGCGCCTTCCTCGGAAAGCTGGATCAAACCTTTCTGCAGCTGCTTGGCCTTCAACGGATCTTTCAACCGAATCCGGCGGAACAACTCCGGCGCAAAGTTCGGAATACCGGTGAACTTCATGTCTTCGCCGGCAGTAAAGGTATCGCCAAGCTGGATCGTTCCGTGGTTGTGCAAGCCAATGATGTCACCGGCAAACGCCTCCTCGGCATGTTCACGATCACCGGCCATGAACGTAAGTGCATCCGAAAAACGAACATCCTTACCGATGCGCACGTGGCGGGCTTTCATACCCTGCTTATAGCTGCCAGAGACAATCCGGACAAAGGCGATCCGATCCCGATGCTGCGGGTCCATGTTCGCCTGAATTTTGAACACGAACCCGGAAAAGCCGTCTTCCTCCGGCTCCACCGTCCGTACATCCGTCGCGCGGGCTTGCGGCGTTGGCGCCCAATCCACCAGACCATCAAGCATATGATCAACGCCAAAGTTGCCCAATGCGGTGCCAAAAAACACGGGCGTCAGCTCTCCCGCCAGGAACGCTTCTTGATCGAACTCGTGGGACGCCCCTTTCACCAACTCGATCTCGTCACGCAAATCTGCGGCATATCCGCCCAGCGCCCCGTCAAGCTCAGGGTTGTCCAGACCCTTGATGACCCGCTGTTCCTGAATCGTATGACCCTGCCCTGTCTGGTACAAAATCACCTCATCGCGGATCAAGTGGTACACACCCTTGAAACTTTTACCCATACCAATCGGCCAGGTTACCGGAGAGCAGGCAATCTTCAGTACATCCTCCACCTCATCCATCAGCTCAATCGGATCGCGAGTGTCGCGGTCGAGCTTGTTCATGAAGGTCAGTATGGGAGTATCCCGAAGGCGAGTTACCTCCATCAGCTTGATGGTCCGCTCCTCGACCCCTTTCGCGCTATCGATCACCATCAGACAGGAGTCAACGGCAGTCAGAGTACGGTAGGTATCTTCAGAGAAATCTTCGTGGCCCGGGGTATCCAGCAGGTTGACCAGCTTGCCACCATAGGGGAACTGCATCACCGAAGTCGTCACCGAGATGCCCCGCTCTTTCTCCATTTCCATCCAGTCAGACTTTGCGTGCTGACCCGACTTCTTGCCCTTGACCGTACCGGCTTTCTGTAAAGCCTGCCCGAACAGCAGTACCTTTTCAGTAATGGTGGTTTTACCGGCATCCGGGTGCGAGATAATCGCAAAGGTATGGCGCTTGGCCACTTCCTTCGATAGGTTAGACATAAGACAACAGCCTGAATGGAATGGATGATAAACGCGGTATTATAAGGCCTAGCGGGGGGTCAGGTGAACTGCAACTCCATGACCCTGGCATCTTCCCCGCCGGATGGCCCGGGATAGTATTTCGGCCTGACGCCAATCTGCTGGAAACCTTCACTTTTATACAGCATGGTAGCCGCACGGTTGCTTTTGCGGACTTCCAGAATCATGCATGCAAGATCGTCTTCGATAGCAACTGCTATTGCATGCTGAAGCAGCTTTCGGCCTAGCCCCATGCCTCGATATTTCGGGTGCACACAGACATTAAGCAAATGCGCTTCATCAAACTGGTAACTGACGATTGCGTAGCCAACCAGTTCGTTTTCATAGATGAACGCCCACACCCGATAGCTGTCTTTGAAACAGTCTCGAAAGATTCCCTCAGTCCAGGGGTGCGAATGCCCCAGTCGCTCCAGCTCCATGACTCGCGGAAGATCTTCCTGAACGAGCGGGCGGATAGCGGAAGAGGTCGCGTAAGACGCGTTCGCCCCCGTCATAGACTGGCCAACGGTTTGAGCTCTTGCCATAGCTGCCGCTTCAACTGAGGGTCCGCTGCCAGTTTTGCCAAGCTGTCGGAAAACCTTACAGTCGGCGCTTTACCAAAGGCCTTCTCAAGTAAATCCCCGCCGTGCCCCAGAACAACGACGTGCCGAGATTCCGCATTACCGTAGCTCGCGGAAATCGCCTCTAACAAATGCTCAACGCGATTGAGCGACACCTTCAGGTTATTAAACAATGGCCAATGGAGAGCACCAAGCCCAACAGGAGAAACCTCCCCCAGACTTTTCAATATGTTCGCCGCCAATGTCTGTTGCAGCGATAGGCTAGTGTCTTCGGACATCTCCGCGACTAATAAGAAGCGGTTACCCTGCCATGCCTCGATAAACACGCGCGGCACCGCGTCAGGCACATGAGGAGGAACGATCTCATGTTCTTCCTCGGCAACTGGAACTTCCTGAGCCGCGACCAATTCACTAACCGTTTCACTCTTCTCGGGTGAAGGCTCCAGGGCCTCGGCCTGACGAGGCGTTGCCTTTGGCGCTTCGACCGCCGACATCAAACTCTGCAGGTGGGCAATTTTGTCGCGACTGCGTGCCGCGAGCTCCGGATCCCTTTGCGCAGCCGCTACCGGCACTGCCACCGAAATTTCTGGCGCGACCGACACTTCTGCTGACTCGCCGAAGTCATACTCTGGGCTCGGCGCAGCACCCGGCAAGGGGTCCCGCGCGTACCACATCCTGACCCCGGCGACCCCGAGATAGAATTGCCTTGCCGCTTCAGTGTGCATATTAATGAAACCTGATCGCTCGTCTGGGTGTGAACGGCTGGCGTTCAGACATCCGCAACCTGTGGATGCTGGCGAATCCCGCCCGACGTCACCAGATTAAGGGCCTCGATATAGGCTTTGGCAGACGCAATGATGATATCGGTGTCTGCACCCACGCCGTTAACAATTCGGCCTCCCCGCTCCAGCCGAACGGTCACTTCACCCTGTGCGTCCGTACCGCTGGTGATATTGTTGACCGAGTACAACTGCAAGTTGCAACCGGAATCGACCAGTGATTCAATCGCCTTAAAGGCGGCATCCACCGGTCCACTGCCTTCAGACGTCACCGTGTGCTCATTACCATCAACCGTCAGGGTCAGGGTTGCTGTTGGCACAACGCCGGTTTCTGATGCCACTTTCATGCACACCAGACCATAGCGGCCGACTTCTTCTTTCTGCTTGGTATCACTGGCAATGGCCTGCAAGTCTTCATCGAAGATCTCGTGTTTAAGGTCTGCCAGTGCTTTGAAGCGGGTGAACGCTTCATTCAACTCGGTCTCAGTTTCAAACTGGATACCCAATTCCTGCAAACGAGTGCGGAAAGCGTTACGACCGGAGTGCTTGCCCAACACCAGGCTGTTGGTATGCCAACCCACATCCTGGGCCTTCATAATCTCGTACGTTTCACGATGCTTCAGCACGCCATCCTGGTGAATACCGGATTCATGGGCGAACGCATTAGCTCCCACAATGGCTTTGTTGGGCTGAACGGGGAACCCGGTAATGGTGGATACCAGACGTGAGGCAGGAACAATGTGCTCGGCATTCACCCGAGTATCGATATTGAACAGATCTTTACGGGTGCGCACCGCCATGACGATCTCTTCGAGAGAGGCGTTACCTGCACGCTCACCCAAGCCGTTAATCGTACACTCGACCTGCCGTGCTCCGTTTGTCACCGCAGCGATCGAGTTCGCCACAGCGAGCCCGAGATCGTTGTGACAGTGAACAGAGAAGATTGCTTTATCGGCATTAGGTATACGGTTCAGCAGCTGGCGAATCGTCTCCCCGAATTCTGCAGGGATGGCATAGCCGACCGTATCAGGAATATTGATGGTGGTGGCACCCGCATCGATAGCCGCTTCGATAATGCGACACAGGAAATCGAGCTCTGAACGCCCTGCATCCTCACAGGAGAATTCCACATCATCAACGTGGCTTCTCGCTCGCTTCACGGCACGCACCGCTTGCTCGACGACCTCGTCCGGCTTCATCTGCAATTTGTGCTGCATATGAATGGGCGAAGTCGCGATGAAAGTATGGATTCGCCCTTGGGCCGCCGGCCGGATAGCCTCTGCCGCCCGGTCGATATCTTTATCGAGTGCTCGTGCAAGACTACAGATGGTTGATTCTTTGATGGTTTCAGCAATGGCTTTGACCGCCTCAAAGTCGCCCTGACTGGCGATAGCGAAGCCAGCTTCGATCACATCGACTCGGAGCTTTTCCAAGGCCTTGGCGATACGAAGCTTTTCATTTTTGTTCATTGTCGCGCCGGGGCTTTGTTCGCCGTCACGAAGAGTTGTATCGAAAATCACCAAATGATCAGGTGCAGCCATTGCCGGGCTCCCATCAGAAACTAAGTGTTATTTGTTGGCGTGAGTATATCACTTCTTAGTTTCAGGAGCGTACGCCGATAAAAAGCCAGAAATGAAAAAACCCCAGCCTCTTTCGAAGCTGGGGTTTTGGTATTAAGAGTCTGACGATGACCTACTCTCACATGGGCAAGTGCCACACTACCATCGGCGCAGGCTTGTTTCACTTCTGAGTTC